>DATKMY010000027.1:0-34171 GCA_035541655.1 Casimicrobiaceae bacterium
CTGTCCGGCCGGAACTCCTCGAGCGGGATAGGGCCGATGATCCCGAGGTGATTGCGGGTGGGCGGCAGGAACACGGGGATCGCACCCGTCATCGTGATCGCGTGCAGGATCGACACGTGGCAGTTGCGGTCGACGACCGCGATGTCCCCCGGCGCGACGTTCGCATGCCACACCATCTTGTTCGACGTCGACGTGCCGTTGGTGACGAAGAAGCAATGGTCGGCGTTGAAGATCCGCGCGGCGTTGCGCTCGGCCGCGGCGACAGGCCCCGAGTGATCGAGCAGCTGGCCGAGCTCGTCGACCGAGTTGCAGACGTCGGCGCGCAGCATGTTCTCGCCGAAGAACTGGTGGAACATCTGCCCCACCGGGCTTTTCAGGAACGCGACCCCGCCCGAGTGGCCCGGGCAGTGCCACGAATACGAGCCATCCTGCGCGTAGTCGACGAGCGCGCGGAAGAACGGCGGCGACAGCGAGTCGAGGTAGCTCTTGACCTCGCGGATGATGTGCCGCGCGACGAACTCCGGCGTGTCCTCGAACATGTGGATGAAGCCGTGGAGCTCGCGCAGCACGTCGTTCGGAATGTGCCGCGAGGTGCGCGTCTCGCCGTAGAGGTAGATCGGGATCTCGGCGTTCCTGAACCGGATCTCCTCGATGAACTTGCGCAGCTTGAGCACCGCGGGGTCGAGCTCGGGCCCCGGCGTGAACTCCTCGTCGTCGATCGAAAGGATGAACGCGGAAGCGCGGCTTTGCTGCTGCGCGAACTGCGACAGATCGCCGTAGCTGGTGACGCCGAGGATCTCCATCCCCTCCTTCTCGATCGCCGCGGCGAGCGCGCGGATGCCCAGGCCCGAGACGTTCTCGGAGCGGAAGTCTTCGTCGATGATGACGACGGGAAAGCGGAATTTCATCGCGTAGGACGCCGACCGCTAAGTCGCGGCGTGGGCCGGGCGCGATAGCCGAGCACGTCCGTCTGGCCGAAGTTCACGTGGGCGAGAGGTGAGAAGGCGCGAATTATGGGGCGATTCGACACCGCTGGCTACGAAAAGTGCGGCAGCCGACGGACGGTCGTTGCAGGAGTGCGACACTAGGCGCCGCCGGGCTTCCCGCCGTTACCGGCGGAAGGCGTTGCGCCCGATTGGTCGCCTGCGGCGCACCGTTCAGGCGTGCGCGACGACGATCGCGCCAGCCCAGCCGAGAAGCGCAACGCCGACCGGCGTCGCGAGGCGGCGACCCCACGGCAGGTTCTTCTCGGCCGCCATCACGGCGGCAAGCGCCAGCATCCAGCCGATGCTCCCGATGCCGACGACGAACATCGTCGCCATCAGCGCCCAGCAGCAGCCGACACAGAAGAGGCCGTGGTCGATGCCGATCCGGAACGCTTCGCGCGGTGGAGAGCGTCCATGCCAGCGGGAGCTCACGAAGCCGAAAGGCGTCCGACAGCGATCGAGGCAGCGGTACTTGAGCGAGCTCCACTGGAACAGGCCCGCGCCGGCCAGCACCGCTGCGCCGACGATCCAGCCGTTCGCCATGAACCACGCGCTTCGGCCCGCGGTCCAGCGCAGGATCGCGTCGGCGCCGTGCGCAAGCACGCCGAACCCGAGCCACGCGACGACGAACCCGGCCACGACGAGCGCCAGCAGCCGCCGCGCGTCCGGCCGCCCCGCCGTCACGCGCCGCACCATCGACAGCAGCGGATACGTCGTCGGCAGCATCATCGCGGCGATCATCAGCACCCAGGCAAGCGCGTGGAGAAGCGCGGGCACGACGATCTCGCCCTGCGGGATGGCGCGGCACAACGCGGCGAGCGCACCCGCCTCGCCCCAACTGTCGTGCACAAGGTAGCGCGCGTATGGACTCGCGCTCCACGCCCACAGCGCGCCCCACGACGCGATCGCAAGAAACGCCAGCAGCGCCAGCAGAGCCGCTTCGCGCTCGCCGGACTTGGCGTCGGCGGACCCGGCAGCCGTCGGTCGCGCGCCGCCCGGCATCACGGACCCGAAAGCGATGCAGGCGGGCGACCGCGCGGGAATCGATTGCCCGTCAGGACTGGAACACGAACGTGCTCTGCAGCGCGTTGTAGCCCTTGATGTCGAGGTCGATGCCGACCTTGTCGTTCTTCGAGCGGTAGCGCCCTGCCTTGCCGACGAACACCGGCGCCCCGGGCACCGTCGAGAACACGGTATCGGTCAGCGTCGTGGTGTGGCCGGAGGCGCTCTTGTAGGGCTCGAGCTCGGCGTAACCCGCGTCGCCCAGCTTGATCGTGCCGTGACCACCCTGCACGGTGAACGTAACGGGGACCTTCTCGACCGATACGACCTTGCCGACGAGCTTCGCGAGATCGGCGATCGGCCCACCCTTCTTCCCCGTGTAGACGGCGAGGAGCGCGTCTTCCTGCGCCTTGGACATCTTGTCGTCGAGATAGACGGCGGCAGTCCAGTTGCCCTGCAGGATGTTGCCGGGAACGTGCGCGATCATCGCGATCGTCCTGCCGGCGACATCGACGCCGTCGATCGTCCCCTTGTCGAAATGCCAGGCGACGATCGTGTCGCAGGTGCCGAAGTCGGGGTCCTCGCCGATCCAGCACGGGCACAGCACGCGGCAGTTGCAGACTTCAAGCAGGCGTCCTTCGAGGTGATAGGCCATGATCGTCTCCGTAGGATGTCGGAACGAACAACCCGGCGCAATCGGTGAACCCGAGTGCGCCAGCGACCAGCAATCCTACGCCCGCCGCCCGCGCAAGGCCATATCTGCCTGGATCAGCGCCTGCCCCCGGCCAGCGCAACCGAGCGCTGATCGGCGCGAAGACGGGCCATCGCCCAGATTCCGGCCACCGGGCCGATCGCAAGCGGCAGGAAAGCATAGCGCCATCCCAGCGCGTCGATCAGGTACGGCATCAGGTGGATCGTGATCAGCGTCAGCGTAAAGCCGAGCGCCGTCTGCACGGTCAGCATCGTCCCGACGCGCGCCGGGTCGGCAAGTTCGGCGACCGACGCCGAGAACTGCGCCGAATC
Source organism: Casimicrobiaceae bacterium (assembly GCA_035541655.1). GTDB lineage: Bacteria > Pseudomonadota > Gammaproteobacteria > Burkholderiales > Casimicrobiaceae > CAIWHR01. Next base: position 3,012 of record DATKMY010000027.1, read on the forward strand.
GGCGACGATGCTGATCCCCCAGACGAGGCCGACCACGACGAGCCACATCGGGCTGCCGCCGAAGAGGAAGCCGATCGTCGCCGCGCAGGTTCCCGAAATCGCCATCGCGGCGATCGTGAGCGTCGTCCGCCCCATTCGATCGGCGAGCACGCCGGCGCCGACCGAGCCGATCGCCCCGGCGGCGATTGTCGCGAACGCCGCGAGCTTCGCGGCGAACGGCGCCGCACCGGGCGCGAGCCGCAGCGCGAAGCTTGCGTTGAAGAAGACGCCGATCCACGCCCACATCGCGTAGAGCTCCCACATGTGGCCGAGATAGCCGAGGTTGGCGAGGCGCAGCGGCACGTCGCGCCATGCGGAGAGCGCAGCCGAGGGATCGAATCGCGGCGCGGGTTTGCGGTTGGGACCCATGCCGGCGAAACCGATGAGCGCCGCGGCAGCGAGCGCGGTCAGCGACGAGACGACGAGCGGTATCCGCCATTGAACGCCGCCCAGCGCGTTGATCAGGTGCGGCCCGGCCGAACCCAGCGTCAGCGCGCCGACGAGGATTCCGACCATCAAGCCCATGTCGCCCTTCGCCCAGGTCGACGCGAGCTTCATGCCCACCGGATAGACGCCCGCCAGGCAAACGCCGGTCACCATGCGCAGGAGCGGCACGGCAACCGAGCGAGGATCGACGGCTAGGAGCAGCGCGTTCGCGGCGGCACCGACCAGCGCGGACACGGCGAAGAGACGCCGCGGGTCGAACCGATCCGGCAAGCCGAGCAGCGCGCTCGCCAGGCAGCCGATGACGAAGCCGGCCTGAACGCCGCTCGTGAGCGCCGCCTGCGCGAAACCGGAGAGCCCGAACTCGGCGACGAGCGCGGGGACGATCGCGGACGCCGAGAACCACAGGCCCATCGCCGCGACCTGACAGAAGGCGATGACCGCGACCGAAGCGCTCTTCGATCGGGCCAGCGTTGACATCGGTCGCGTCATCCGGCTCGGTCTACCAGGCAGCGTCACATCTTCGGCAGCGTCACGCCCTTCTGTCCCTGGTACTTGCCGCCGCGGTCCTTGTACGACGTCTCGCAGACTTCGTCGGACTCGAAGAAGATGACCTGCGCGACACCTTCGTTCGCGTAGATCTTCGCGGGCAAAGGCGTCGTGTTCGAGAACTCGAGCGTGACGTGGCCTTCCCACTCGGGCTCGAGGGGGGTTACGTTTACGATGATTCCGCAGCGGGCATACGTCGATTTTCCCAGGCACGCGATGAGCACGTTGCGGGGAACGCGGAAGTATTCGACTGTGCGTGCGAGCGCGAAGGAGTTCGGCGGGATGATGCAGACGTCGCCCTTGAAGTCGACGAACGAGCCTTCGTCGAACGCCTTCGGATCGACGATCGTCGAGTTGATGTTGGTGAAGATCTTGAACTCGCTCGAGCAGCGAACGTCGTAACCGTACGACGACGTCCCGTACGAGACGATCCGGCGCCCGTCGACCTCGCGAACCTGACCCGGCTCGAACGGCTCGATCATCCGCGTCGACGCAACCATCCGGCGAATCCACTTGTCGGACTTGATCATCGGCGACTCCTCGTAACGCTGGCGCAAGAGCGAAGCGCAAGCGGACCGGTCAAAAGGTTAGCGAGCAGGGCCGGATGCAAGGCGGCCCGCAGCGAGGCCCGAGATAGTACACGGGAGTACAGCGAGGGCCGAGCGAGGACACAACGCCGCAGACGGCCCGCGCAGTAGCTTTGCATCGGTCCGTTAGGTGTTCTGGACCTTGATCGTCGGGAATTTCGACGAGAAGTCCTCGGCCTTCTGCGCGACGAACACGGCGGTTCTGCGGGCGATCTCGCGGTAGATCTGCGCGATCTTTCCGTCGGGGTCGGCGATCACCGTCGGCCGGCCGGCGTCGGTTTGCTCGCGGATTCCGATGTCGAGCGGCAGTCCCCCGAGGAACGGCACCTTGTAGTCGGTGCACATCCGCTGCGCGCCCCCCTCGCCGAAGATCGCCTCGGCATGCCCGCAGTTCGAACACACGTGCATGCTCATGTTCTCGACGACGCCGACGATGGGCACGCCGACCTTCTCGAACATCTTGAGTCCTTTTCGCGCGTCGATCAGCGCGATGTCCTGCGGCGTGGTGACGATGACTGCGCCGGTGACCGGAACCTTCTGCGCGAGCGTCAGCTGGATGTCGCCCGTTCCGGGCGGCATGTCGACGATCAGGTAGTCGAGATCGCGCCAGTTCGTGTCCTTCAGCAGCTGCTCGAGCGCCTGCGTGACCATCGGCCCGCGCCACACCATCGGTGTGTCGGCGTCGATCAGGAAACCGATCGACATCGCCTGCAGGCCGTAGGCTTCGAGCGGCTCGAGCGTCTTGCCGTCCTTCGACTCGGGGCGGCCCGCGAGCCCCAGCATCATCGGTTGCGAAGGACCGTAGATGTCGGCGTCGAGCACGCCGACGCTCGCGCCCTCCGCCGCGAGCGCGAGCGCCAGGTTGACGGCAGTCGTCGACTTGCCGACGCCGCCTTTCCCGGAGGCGATGGCGATGATGTTCTTGACGCCCGGGATCAGCTTGACGCCGCGCTGCACCGAGTGCGACGTCACTTTCTGCGTGACGTTGACGGTGACGCGCGGCGCGCCCGGCAACGCGGCGATCTCGGCGGCGACGAGCTTCCTGATCGCATCGTGCTGCGACTTCGCCGGGTAGCCGAGTTGAATGTCGACGATCGCATCGCCGGCCCCGATCTGGATCTTGCGCACCGCCTTGCCGCTGACGAAGTCCTTGCCCGTGTTGGGATCGATCAGTGCGCGCAGCCGGGTCTGAACGTCGGCCTCGGTGATGGCCATTCGAGTGCTCCGTCGTGGAGTCGTGGGATGGGAGAAAGGCGCTCGATATTAGCGAAATTCGGCACGCGCCGGCACGGCGCGCGCAAGGCGTTTGCTAGAATTCCCGTTTCCCCTGCCCGGTGCAAGGTTTTTCAGATGTCCGCAGGACCCGCCACCCCGTCCGTCCGTCGCCGGCTCTTCGTCACCACGGCGTTGCCCTATACGAACGGGCTGCTCCACATCGGGCACATCATGGAGTACATCCAAGCCGATATCTGGGTGCGGTTCCAGCGCATGCAAGGCCACGAGGTCCACTTCGTCTGCGCCGACGACACGCACGGCGCGGCGATCATGCTGACGGCGGACGCCGAGGGGATCACCCCGGAGGCGCTGGTCGCGAAGATCGCCGCGACGCGCCCGCGGGCCCTCGACGGCTTCCACCTGAGCTTCGACCACTGGCACTCGACCGATTCGATCGAGAACGTCGAGCTCTCGCATGACATCTATCGCCGGCTCCGCGACCGCGTCCCGTCGCTGATCACGACGAAATCCATCGAGCAATTCTACGATCCGGTGAAGCAGATGTTCCTGCCGGATCGCTACATCAAGGGCGAGTGCCCGAAGTGCGGGACGAAGGATCAGTACGCGGATACCTGCGAGCACTGTGGCGTGCTCAACGCTCCGACCGATCTCAGGAACCCGTACTCGACGGTCTCGGGTGCGACCCCGGTGCGCAAGTCATCCGATCACTTCTTCTTCCGACTCTCCGACCCGGCGTGCGTCGAGTTCCTCCGCAAGTGGACGCAGGCGCCGGGACGCCTGCAGCCGGAGGTCGCGAACAAGGCGCTCGAGTGGCTGGGCGACGGCGCCGGCGGAAAAGGCCTCGCGGACTGGGACATTTCCCGTGATGCGCCATATTTCGGCATTCCCATTCCGGACGCACCGGGGAAGTATTTCTACGTGTGGCTCGATGCCCCCGTCGGCTATCTCGCGAGCCTCAAGGCGCATCTCGCGCGGCAGGGCATCGACTTCAAGCAATTCCTGCAGAGCCCGGACGTCGATCAGTACCACTTCATCGGCAAGGACATCGTCTACTTCCACACGCTGTTCTGGCCGGCGATGCTCGAGTTCGCCGGCGCGCCGTACAAAGTGCCCGACAACGTGTTCGTCCACGGGTTCCTGACGGCGCTGGGCGAAAAGATGTCGAAGTCGCGCGGCACCGGCGTGAGCCCGTATCTGTACCTCGACCTCGGCCTGAACGCCGAGTGGCTCCGCTACTACATCGCGACGAAGCTCAACGCGAAGGTCGAGGACGTCGACTTCAATCCCGACGACTTCATCGCGCGCGTCAACAGCGATCTCATCGGCAAGTACATCAACATCGCGAGCCGCGCGGCGCCCTTCCTCACCAAGCATTTCGACGGCCGGCTCGCCACCCCGAGCGACACCCCCGAGCGGCGGAGCCAGCACATGGCCATCGTGAAGCACGAAGCCGTCGAAGCCGCGAAGTTCTATCAGGCGCGCGAGTTCGGCAAGGTGCTCCGCGAAGCGATGCGCATCGCCGACGACATCAACGAGGCGTTCGACGCCGCCGAACCGTGGGTGCTCGCCAAGGATCCGGCGAAGCGCGACCTCCTGCACACGGTCTGCTCGAAAGCAGTCCAGGGATTCCAGCTCCTCACCGTGATGCTGGCCCCGGTGCTTCCGGTCACCGCTTCCCGCGTCGCGCGCGAGCTCTTCGGCCTCGACCGCGATTTCGCGTGGGCCGACGCGTGGGCGGAGCCCGCGTCGATTCGGCCCTACCGCCATCTGATGGCGCGGATCGATCCGAAGCAGATCGACGCGCTGCTCGAAGGCCCGGGCGCGGCTCCGGTGAGCCCGCCTGCGCGCCCGCCGGCAACCGCCCAAACCCCGGCCGCGCCTGCCGCGGCTCCGGCGGAGATCACGATCGACGACTTCGCGAAAGTCGACTTGCGGATCGCGAGAATCGTCAACGCCGAGCAGGTCGCGGGCGCCGACAAGCTGATCCGCCTGACGCTCGACGTCGGCGAAGCACGGCAGCGCACGGTGTTCGCCGGAATCAAATCCGCCTACAAGCCCGATGAGCTCGTCGGGAGGCTCACGGCGGTCGTCGCCAATCTCGCGCCGCGCAAGATGAAGTTCGGGCTCTCCGAGGGGATGGTGCTTGCGGCTTCCGGCGACACGCCGGGCATCTACCTGCTCTCTCCGGATTCGGGCGCCCAGCCCGGAATGCGCATCAAGTGACATACGACGCTTCGTCGCAGCCTGCATTCCTCCGGCGGCGGAGGTCGCCGGGGCTGCGATGATACCGACGCCGCTCCAGCTCGTCATTGCCGCGATCGCGGCGTGGCTCGCGATCGGCGCTCTCGGACTCCTGCGGCCGCGCGATCTGCGGTTCGTGAGCCGGTTGCTGTTCCCGGCCGGCGCCGCGGTGGCCCTGGGGCTCGCCGCGATCGCCGCGTACGCGGTCGGCAGGCTCCCGCAATCGAGCGTGCTGCCGCTCGGACTGCCGGACCTTCCGTTCCACCTGCGGATCGATTCGCTTTCCGCGTTCTTCCTGGTGCTCCTCGGCGCGACCTCGACCGCGATATCGCTGTTCTCCTCGGGCTACTTCCGCTCGAGCGAGGGCACCGCGCCCGGGCTCGTCGCGATGCAGTACCACGTATTCCTCGCCGCGATGGCGCTGGTGCTGATTGCCGACGACGCCTACGTGTTCATGGTCGCGTGGGAGGCGATGGCGCTCGCGTCGTACTTCCTCGTCACGACCGAGCACCGCCTTCCCGAGATCCGGCGGGCAGGACTTCTCTACCTCGTGATCGCGCACGTTGGCGCGATCGCGATCCTCCTCGCCTTCGGCGTGCTGCAGGGAGGAAGCGGCGACTACACTTTCGGATCGATGCGGTCGGTCATCCTGCCCGGGGCCTGGTCGTCGATCGCGTTCTTCCTCGCGTTGACCGGCTTCGGCGCAAAGGCCGGAATCCTGCCGCTGCACGTCTGGCTGCCCGAAGCGCATCCGGCCGCACCGTCGCCGGTATCCGCGCTGATGAGCGGCGCGATGCTCAAGATGGCGATCTACGGGCTGCTGCGCGTCGCGTTCGATCTCCTGAACGGCCAGCTCTGGTGGTGGGGCGTGATCGCGCTGACGCTGGGCCTGGTCACGGCGCTGTTCGGCATCGTCTTCGCCGCGGCGCAATCGGACATGAAGCGTCTGCTCGCCTATTCGTCGATCGAGAACATCGGAATCATCGTCGCAGGCATCGGGCTCGTCATCCTCTTCAAGTCATACGGCAAGGCGCTGCTCGCCGGCATCACGCTCACCGCCGTCCTCTATCACGCGCTCAATCACGCGTTCTACAAGAGCCTGCTGTTCCTCGCAACCGGCTCGGTGCTGCATGCGACGAAGGAGCGGAGCCTCGGCAAGCTCGGCGGCCTCATCCACCGGATGCCCTGGGTCGCGTGGCTCGCGCTCGTCGGCACGCTCGCGATCGCGGGAATTCCGCCGCTGAACGGGTTCGTGTCGGAATGGCTGCTGCTGCAGGCGTTCCTGTTCACGCCGAGCCTGCCGCAAACCTTCGTCAACATGCTCGTTCCGATCGCCGCGGCGGCGCTCGTGCTCACTGCCGCGCTGACGGCGTACGTGATGGTCAAGTTCTACGGCGTGGTCTTCCTGGGCCGGCCGCGCGAATCGAATCTCGCGTACGCGAAGGACGCCGGCCGCTACGAGCGCGTCGCTCTCGGGCTGCTGGCGGTGGGCTGCGTGCTGCTCGGCGCGCTCCCCGTCAACGTCATCGCGTTCATCGACCCGATCAACGTGATGCTGATCGGCTCGTCCGCCGCGCCGAGAATGGCCGGCAGCTGGCTCTTCCTCGCCCCGATCGACGCCGACCGCTCGAGCTACAGCGCGCCGATCGTGCTGGTCGTCATCGTCGGCGTCGTGCTGCTCACGATGACGATCGTCCACCGCCTCTATCACGGGCGCGTGCGCATCGCGCCGCCCTGGGATTGCGGATTCCCCTTGCAGACTCCGCGGATGCAGGACACCGCCGAGGGCTTCGGTCAGCCGATCCGGCAGGTGTTCGAGCCGTTCTTCCGGATGCAGCGCGAGCTCCCCACGCCTTTCGACAGCGCGCCGCGCTACTCGGTGCGCGTCGACGACCACTGGTGGTACTGGATCTACGTTCCGATCATTCGCGGGGCGGAGCGGATCGCACGGGCGGCCGGACGCATTCAGCAGGGCCGGATATCGGTCTACCTGACCTACAGCTTCTGCACGCTGCTCGCGCTTCTCTTCTTCGTCCGATGAGCGCCGCCGGGCCGCCGCAAGGTGTGAATTGCTCCCCCTCGGGGGGCAGCGCAGCTTTGCCTGCCGCAAGCGTGGGGGTCGTGCAATGACCGCCGCAGGATTCGCCTCCCAACTGCTGCAGCTCGCGATCGCGCTCGCGCTCGCGCCGCTACTCGTCGGCTGGGTCAACCAATGCCGCGCGTGGCTGCAGAACAAGGGCGCGCCGTCGCTGCTCCTACCGTACCGGACGATCCGCAAGCTCTTCGCGAAGGACGCCGTGGTCGCCGAAGGCGCGTCGCCGATCTTCAGGACGATGCCGTACATCGTGTTCGGCGCGATGTGCTGCGCGGCGGCGATCGTTCCGTCTCTCGCGACCGACCTCCCGTTCGCGCGCGCCGCCGACGCGATCGCGCTGGTGGGTCTTTTCGCGCTCGCCCGCATCTTCATGGCGCTCGCCGCGATGGACATCGGGACCGCGTTCGGTTCGCTCGGCGCGCGCCGCGAGATGTTCGTCGGCTTCCTGGCCGAGCCGGCGCTGCTGATGGTGCTCTTCACGGCATCGCTCATCTCCGGGTCGACCTCGCTCACGACGATCGTCGACACGCTCGCGCATCGCGAGCTCGCGATCTATCCGAGCCTCGCGTTCGCCGGAGTCGCCTTCACGATGGTGTCGCTCGCCGAGAACGCGAGGATCCCGGTCGACAATCCGGCGACGCACCTTGAGCTCACGATGATCCACGAGGCGATGATCCTCGAATACTCGGCGCGCCACCTCGCGCTGATCGAATGGGCGGCGGCGCTCAAGCTCTTCAACTACTCGTGCATCGGCCTCGCGCTGTTCTTTCCGATCGGAATCGCCGCCGCCGATGACGGCTGGCAGGCGACCCTCGGCGCGGCGCCGCTCCTCGTCTTCAAGCTTGCGATCGGCGGAGCGCTCCTCGCTCTGATCGAGACGCTCTCCGCGAAGATGCGCATCTTCCGCGCGCCGGAGTTCCTCGGAACGGCATTTCTGCTGGCCGTGCTCGGACTTCTCGTCAACCAGCTGCTGGGGAGCTAGCCCGCACATGGCAGCACTAGAGCCCGAGAGCGCGCGATGACCGGCGCCCCGCTCTACGCGCAGCTCATCAACCTGCTCGCGGCGATCCTGCTGCTGCTCGCGTTCGCGATGCTCGCGCAGCGGCGCGTCCTCTCGCTGGTCAACCTGTTCGCGGCGCAGGGGGTCGCGCTGGCGCTGTCAACGGCGATCGTCGCGTTCGCCACGCATCAGCCGCATCTCTACGGCTCGGCTCTGCTCACCGTCGTGCTCAAGGTCGCGCTGCTGCCCTGGCTGCTGCACCGGCTGATCCGGCGGCTGGACGTCAAGTGGGACGTCGAAGGGCTGATCAACGTCCCGACGACGATGCTGATCGGCATCGTCCTCGTCGTCTTCGCGTTCAATCTCGCCTCCCCGATCTCGCAGCTCGCGAGCACCGTGACGCGCTCGACGCTCGGCATCGCGATCGCGAGCGTCATGCTGTCGTTCCTGATGATGATCACGCGCCGCAAGGCGATCCCGCAGGTGATCGGCTTCCTCGCGATGGAGAACGGCCTGTTCTTCGCGGCGACGAGCGCGACCTACGGGATGCCGATGGTCGTCGAGCTCGGCATCGCGCTCGACATTCTCGTCGCGATGCTGATACTCGGCGTCTTCTTCTTCCAGATCCGCGAGCAGTTCGACAGCCTCGACTTGAAACACCTGGAAAGACTCAAGGAATGATCGAGATTCTCGCCGTCCTCGGCACGCCGCTCGCCGGCGCGGCGCTGCTCGCCCTCCTGGGCGAGCGCGATTTCGCCGCGACCATCAACGTCGGCGTGAGCTTCGTCACTATGCTCGCCGCCGCCGCGCTGACCGTGCGCGTGCTGGTCGACGGGCCGCTCCTCGTCCTCGACCGCCAGTTCTTCGTCGATTCGTTCAACGTGTCGCTTACTGCGCTGACCGCGTTCGTCGGCTTCACGACGGCGCTCTTTTCCCGGCCCTACATGCGCATCGAGCAGGCGCACGGGCGCCTGACCGCGGCGCGCCTGCGCCTCTATCACGCGATGTACCAGCTGTTCAACTTCACCATGCTGCTCGCGCTCACGACGAACAACATGGGCATCCTGTGGGTGGCGATGGAAGCGGCCACGCTCGCGACCGTGCTGCTCGTTTCGCTGTACCGGACACCGGCGAGCCTCGAAGCGGCGTGGAAGTACTTCATCCTGTGCGGCGTCGGGATTGCGCAGGCGCTCTTCGGAACGATCCTCCTCTATTTCGCAGCCGAAAAGCTGCTCGGCGCCGAGGGCGGTGCGCTGCTGTGGACCTCGCTCAACGACGTCAAGGGTCAGCTCGAGCCCACGGTGCTGTCGATCGCGTTCGTGTTCCTGCTCGTGGGCTACGGCACCAAGGTCGGCCTCGCGCCGCTGCACAACTGGCTGCCGGACGCGCACGCCGAAGGGCCAACGCCCGTCTCCGCCGTGCTTTCCGGCCTCCTGCTCAACGTCGCGCTCTACGCGGTGGTCCGCTGCAAGGTGCTCGTCGAAGGCTCGCTCGACAGTGCGTTCGCCCGCGAGCTGATGATGGGCTTCGGTCTTCTGTCGGTCGTCATCGCGGCGCTGCTGCTGTCGCGACAGAAGGACGTGAAGCGCCTCTTCGCGTATTCGTCGATCGAGCACATGGGAATCGCGACGTTCGCGTTCGGGATGGGCGGCCCGATCGCCAATTTCGCAGGTCTGCTGCACATGACCGTCCACTCGCTCACCAAGTCCGCGATCTTCTTCACGGTCGGCCACGCCGCGCAGAAGGCAGGCACCCAGTTGACGGACGAGATTCGCGGCCTGGTCACGACCAACCCGCCGCTCGGTTGGGGCCTGGTCCTCGGCACGCTGGCGATTCTCGGCATGCCGCCCTTCGGCGTGTTCGCAAGCGAGTTCCTGATCCTCATCACGGCGATGGCCGTCCAGCCATGGGCGACGCCCGTGCTGCTCGCGGCGCTCGGCCTCGCGTTCGCGTCGGTATTCTCGAAGATCCAGCCGATGGTGTTCGGCGAAACGACGGCGAAGCGCCTGCCCGTGCGTCCGACGATGGTCCCGGTGTTCGTTCATCTCGCGCTCGTGCTGATGCTCGGGCTCTGGATTCCGCCGTTCCTCGCCGAGTGGTACCGGCAGGCGGCGCGGCTGATCGGCTAGCACCGTATGAACCGCCGCCTCGCTCGCTGCGTTCGCTCCTTCCCGAAGGGGCAGCTCGCGCCCTTCGGGCGGCCGGGAGGGCGCTGAAGAGCCATGGACCTCGCGCGCATCGGGCTCGCCGCCGCCGCGCTCGCCTGCCCCGTGCCGGCAAAGCGCTGCCCTGTCGACGCGATCGGTCTCCTCACCGCATGCCGCGTGATGTGGGAGCAGGGCGGACGTCTCGTCGCACTGTGGGCCTGCGACGACCGCGACCGCGATCGCGGCTTTGCCGTTAACGTCGTGCTGCAGGACGGCGACGGCCTCGTGCTGCTCGAGCATTCGCTGCCATCCGCCGAATCGACGTACCCGGATCTCGCCGTCGTGTTTCCGGCGGCGAACCGGATGCAGCGGGCAGCCTTCGATCTCGTCGGAATCGCCTCCGAGGCCGAGGATCAGCGTCCGTGGCTGTGGCGGGCGAGCTGGCCGATCGATCAGTTCCCGTTGCGCCGCGACTTCGAAGCCTCGCCCAGGTGGCAGCCCGGCGAGGAGGACTACGCGTTCGTCCGTGTCGAAGGCGACGGCGTCCACGAAATCCCCGTCGGGCCGGTGCACGCGGGCATCATCGAGCCCGGTCATTTCCGCTTCCAGGTCGTCGGAGAAAAGGTGCTGCGCCTCGAGGAACGACTAGGCTTCGTCCACAAGGGCATCGAAAAGCGGTTCGAGGGGATGACTGCGGCGACGGGCCATCGCCTCGCGGGCCGCGTGTCCGGCGACACGACCATCGCCTATGCGTGGGCGTATGCGCAGGCGCTCGAAGCGATCACCGGCATCGATCCGCCGCCGCGTGCGCTGTGGTTGCGCGCGCTCGCGCTCGAGCGGGAGCGCATCGCCAACCATCTCGGCGATCTCGGCTATCTGGGCAACGACGGTGGATTCGCGTTCGGCCTCGCGCAGTTCTCACGGCTCAAGGAGCATGTGCTGCGGACGAATCTCGTCGCACTCGGCCATCGCTTCGCGATGGACTACATCGTTCCGGGAGGCGTCGCGCACGATCTGTCGCCGGCGGGCGCTGCAGCAATCGCCGACGAGTGCAAGATGCTCGTCCGCGAGATCGCGAAGCTCGAGGACATCTACGACGAGCACGACGGCTTGCAGGATCGCTTCCGCACCTGCGGGGTCGCGACGCCGGCGCTCGCGGCAAAGCTCGGGCTGACCGGGCTCGCCGGCCGTGCGAGCGGTCAGGCCCACGATCTGCGCTGCGACCTTCCCTGGCAGCCCTACGACGCGCTCGCCGTGCGCAAGGCATCGTCGGAGGCGGGCGACGTCGCCGCCCGCGTCGCGATTCGCTTCGCCGAGGTCGCCGAATCGCTGAGGATCGTGCGCGCGATCGCCGACGATCTTCCTTCGGGAGAGATCGCTGCGCCGATTCCCGAGCCGCCGGCGTTCCGCAAAGGGCTCGGGATCGTCGAAGGCTGGCGCGGTCCCGTGCTCGTCGCGCTGGAATGCGGGACAGGCGGGACGATACGCCGGTGCCATCCGCACGATCCGTCGTGGTCGAACTGGCCGGTGCTCGAGCACGCGGTGATCGGCAACATCGTTCCGGACTTCCCGCTGATCAACAAGTCGTTCAACCTGAGCTACAGCGGCCACGATCTCTAGCGACCATGCTGCACATCCTCCGTCAGATCGCGAAGACCGGAATCAAGACCGAGGCCGCGCCGAGCGCCGATCTCGACCGCATCGTGGTATCTCGGCTACAGCAGGAGATCCTCGGGACGCTCGGACGCGCGCTGACGATTCGCCAGGTGGACGCGGGATCGTGCAACGGCTGCGAGCTCGAAATCCACGCGCTCGGCAATCCGTACTACAACATCGAGGGACTCGGCATCCGCTTCGTCGCGAGCCCTCGCCACGCCGACATGCTGCTCGTCACGGGCCCCGTGTCGAAGCACATGGCGATCGCGCTGCAACGCACTTACGATGCGACGCCGGAACCGAAGCTGGTCGTCGCCGTCGGCGACTGCGGCTGCGCGGGCGGGATCTTCGGCGAGAGCTACGCGAGCCTCGGTCGCGTCGCGAACGTGATTCCCGTCGATGTCGAGATTCCAGGGTGCCCGCCTACCCCGACGGCACTGCTCGAAGGCATCCTCGCCGCCATCGCGGCGCGGCCGCCGAGCGCAGCGGCCACGGACGAGAAATAGCGTCAACGACGATTTTCCTCGTTGCCCGAACCCATCCGGGGCCACGAAATCCGTCTCCGACCCCGTTCGCTCCGCCCTACCTGATATCGAGATCGATCCAGCGCAGTGCGTGCGCTTCGCGGCGCTCCGCGGCACGCGCGACCAGCCAATCCGGCGCACCGATGTCCCTCAGCGTGCGTTCGCCGAGATGCTCGATCGCCTCGAAGGCATGCGCATCGGCGGCCCGGGCTTCGTCGTGGCTCCAGAACCCAGCGATCGCGAGCTCCACCGAGCGCAACGCCGCGAGGACTTCGGCAACGATCCGTTCGGTCAACGGGGGATTGATCGGAAGGGGCGATGCGACTTCGTTTGCGTTCATTGCTGACTCCCGGTTGGGTTACGACGCTGGTAAGCCTAGATCTCCATTTGACCGAATGGAATCGATTTGTTCTGGCCATTTTGGTCGGTTAAACTTACCAGCATGGCGCGCCTTCCGCTGCATACGCTGCCTGCGTTCCGTACCGTCGCCGAGCTGCAGAATCTGCGTGCCGCGGCGGAGGTCCTCCACTTGACCCACAGCGCGGTCAGCCAGCAGATCCGCGGTCTCGAGGAGCAGCTCGGCATCCCGCTATTCGAACGGCGGGGCCGGCGCATCGTGCTGAATCCCGCGGGCGAGGCGCTGCTCGCGAGCACCCGTGCGGCGCTCACGCAGCTCGACGACGGCGTGCAGGCGGCGCTTGCCGCTGCGACAGGCTCGGCGCGAGCGCTTCGCGTCACCGTGCTGCCATCGTTCGCGCAGCGCTGGCTGCTGCCTCGGATCGGGCGCTGGCGCGAGCTCCATCCGCATCTCGCGCTCGACATCGAGGCGACCGCTCAGGTCGTCGATCTCCAGCGCGAGGGGTTCCACGCGGGGCTGCGCTACGGGACCGGGCCGTGGCCGGGACTCGAGTCGGAGCGGCTGTTCGAATTCGACAGGCCGATGCGGATGATCGTCGTCGCATCGCCGCCCACGGCGCGCCGGCTGCGGCACGCAGCGCTCGAGGCGCTTGCGCGCGAATCACTGCTCGGCGAGCGCGAGCTGTGGGAGCGCTGGTTCGCCGAGGCGGGGCTTGCCATCAGGGTGACGCCGGTCGCCGTCTTCAACGACGCGGGGCTGATGCTGCAGGCCACGGAACAGGATCTCGGGCTCGCGATCTCGCGCGAGCTCCTCGCTGCCGACGCGCTCGCCGACGGGCGGCTCGCTCGCGTGAGCGAGCTGTCGATCGTGTTCGAGCCCACACGCACGTACCACCTCGTCTATCCGCCGGGCGTTCGCGATTGGCCGCCGCTCGCCGCGCTGCGAGAGTGGCTGCGCGACGAGCTCGAGCTTTCCCGAAAGGCGCTCGACTCGAGCTCGCCGCAGGCGAAGCGGGGCATGCGAGGGCGAAACAAGTAGAGGATCATCATCGCCCCGAACGCGGGCGATCAGCGCTGCTCCAGCGCGGTCCAGTGCAGATGCGCGCGCCTGCCGGACCGGTCAGGCCGGTTCGCGCGTCGAGCGTTCGTAGCGCAGATCGGGCTCGTGCTCCTCGTTGGCGGAGCCGTCGCCCGATCCGACCGCCCGGAAGCCGCGCCGCTCGAGAAAGCGCCGCGCCTTTTCGTTGCGCGCGAACGTGCTGACCCGCAGCACCGGCGTCGAGCCCGCGGCGTTCGCGAGCATCGAACGGAGGAGCTGCGTGCCGATGCCGTGGCCGGTCCATCCCGGCTTCACGTACAGGTTCGCGAGCCACACGCCGTCGCGCGACGCGAATCCGACGACGTCGCCGTCGACTTCGGCGAGCCGCACCGAGTGCCGCGTGAACACGACGTCGCGCATCCATGCACGCGTCTCGGCCTCGGTGTGCGGATTGCGCACGCCGGGCATCAGCGCACGGCGCGACGCGAGATACATCGTCGCCGTCGCGTCGGCTTCAGCCGCGAAGGCTTCGCAGCGAACCGGGCGGATGCGAACCTGGACCTTCGTGGTCATCCGAGCAGCTCGCCGGTGGCCTTGCTGCGGCGCGCCGCGCGCGGCAGCGAAGGCGACGCGGAATGGACGGCGCGCCCCTTGCGCGTCGTAGAGGCATCGAGCGCCCGCTTGAGATAGCGCCCCGTGTAGCTCGACTCGACCTTGGCGATCTCCTCCGGCGGTCCCTCTGCGATGATCGTCCCGCCGCCGGCGCCGCCTTCGGGGCCGAGGTCGACGATCCAGTCCGCGGTCTTCACGACGTCGAGGTTGTGCTCGATCACGACGACGGTGTTGCCGTGATCGCGCAGTCGATGCAGCACCGTCAGCAGCATCTCGATGTCGTGGAAATGCAGGCCCGTCGTCGGCTCGTCGAGGATGTAGAGCGTGCGGCCGGTGTCGCGCTTCGAGAGCTCGAGCGCGAGCTTCACCCGTTGCGCCTCGCCGCCCGAGAGCGTCGTCGCCGACTGTCCCAGCGTGATGTAGCCCAGGCCCACGTCGAGGAGTGTCGCGAGCTTGCGCGCGACCGACGGGACCGGCTCGAAGAACGGCACCGCCTGCTCGACCGTCATCGAAAGCACCTCGTGGATGTTCTTCCCTTTGTACTGTATCTCGAGGGTCTCCCGATTGTAGCGCTGCCCATGGCAGACGTCGCAAGGGACGTAGATGTCGGGAAGGAAGTGCATCTCGACCTTGATGAGCCCGTCGCCCTGGCAAGCCTCGCAGCGGCCGCCCTTCACGTTGAACGAAAAGCGCCCCGGCCCGTAACCGCGCTCGCGCGCGGGCTTCACCTGCGCGAAGAGCTCGCGGATCGGCGTGAACAGTCCGGTGTAGGTCGCCGGATTCGAGCGCGGCGTGCGGCCGATCGGGCTCTGGTCGACGCTGATCACCTTGTCGAAGAACTCGATGCCGTGCATCTCGTCGTGGGGCGCCGGCTCCGCAGAGCTGCCGTAGAGGTGACGCGCGACCGCGTGATAGAGCGTGTCGTTGATCAGCGTCGACTTGCCGGAGCCCGACACGCCGGTGACGCAGACAAAGACGCCGACCGGCAGCTTGAGCGTCACGTTCCGCAGGTTGTTGCCGCGCGCGCCGGTGATCGTCAGCAGCCGTCCCGGATCGACACGATGCCGCCGCGATGGAATCGGTATCTGCCGATGCCCCGCGAGATACTGGCCGGTGAGCGAGTGCGGCGCGAGGCGGATCTCCTCGGGCGTCCCCTGCGCGACGACCTGCCCGCCGTGCTCGCCGGCGCCCGGACCCATGTCGACGATGTAGTCGGCCGCGTGGATCGCATCGAGGTCGTGCTCGACGACGATCACGCTGTTGCCGAGATCGCGGAGGTGCTTCAGCGTCGCCAGCAGGCGGTCGTTGTCGCGCTGGTGCAGGCCGATCGACGGCTCGTCGAGCACGTACATCACGCCGGTGAGGCCCGAGCCGATCTGCGAAGCGAGCCGGATCCGCTGCGCTTCGCCGCCGGAGAGCGTCTCCGCCGAGCGGTCGAGTGCAAGGTATTCGAGGCCCACGTTGTTCAGGAACGTGAGACGCGTCACGATCTCCTTGACGATGCGGTCGGCGATCGCCGCCTTCTGCCCCGGGAGCGCGAGCGCCCCGAAGTACGCGGCGGCATCCTTGAGCGGCAGGCACGAGACCTCGAAGATCGCGCGTGCGTCGGCGCCCTCGCCGATCTTCACGTGCCGCGCCTCGCGTCGCAGCCGCGTTCCATCGCACTCGGGGCACGCGCGCGAGTTCAGGTACTTCGCGAGCTCCTCGCGCACCATCAGCGAGTCGGTCTCGCGGTAGCGCCGCTCGAGATTCGGAATGATCCCTTCGAATGCGTGCTCGCGCGTCATCGGCTTGCCGCGATCGGAGAGGTAGGTGAACGGAATCTTCTCGCCGCCGCTGCCGTAGAGAACGATCTGCTGGACGCGCTCGGCCAGCTTCGCGAACGGCCGCTCGAGATCGAAGCCGACGTGCTTGGCGAGACTGCCGAGCATCTGGAAGTAGAACTGGTTGCGCCGATCCCAGCCCTTGATCGCGCCGGAGGCGAGCGAGAGCTGCGGAAAGGCGACGACGCGCTTCGGGTCGAAGAAGGTGATCGTTCCGAGCCCGTCGCAACGCGGGCACGCGCCCATCGGGTTGTTGAACGAGAACAGCCGCGGCTCGAGCTCGGCGAGCGCGTAATTGCAGATCGGGCACGCGAACTTCGCCGAGAAGAGATGCTCCCTTGCGGCCTCATTTGGGTTATCCATTTCCACGGCGATCGCGCGGCCGTCGCCGTTGCGCAACGCCGTCTCGTACGATTCGGCGAGGCGCTGCTTCATGTCGGCGCGTACGCGCAGCCGGTCGACGACGACTTCCACCGTGTGCTTCACGTTCTTCGCGAGGCGCGGCACCGCGTCGATCTCGTGAACGGCGCCGTCGACGCGCACGCGGACGAAGCCCTTCGCGCGAAGCTCGACCAGGAGCTCGAGCTGCTCGCCCTTGCGGTTGACGACGACGGGCGCGACGATCATCAGCTTCGTGTCTTCCGGGAGCGCGAGCGTCGCGTCGACCATCTGCGAGATCGTCATCGCCGCGAGCTTCTGCTCCGGGTGATCGGGGCAGTACGGATCGCCGACGCGCGCGAAGAGCAGCCGCAGGTAGTCGTGGATCTCGGTGACGGTGCCAACCGTCGAGCGCGGGTTGTGCGAGGTCGCTTTCTGCTCGATCGAGATCGCCGGAGAAAGCCCCTCGATCAGATCGACGTCGGGCTTCTCCATGAGCTGCAGGAACTGCCGCGCGTACGCCGAGAGCGATTCGACGTAGCGCCGCTGCCCTTCGGCATAGAGCGTGTCGAATGCGAGAGAGCTCTTGCCCGACCCGGAGAGCCCCGTGACGACGATCAGCCGGTTGCGCGGAAGATCGAGGCTGACGTTCTTGAGGTTGTGCGTGCGCGCGCCGCGGATGCGGATGTATTCCATCTGTCTTAGGTCGTCCGGAGAAGATACCGGGCAAAGGGCAACCTGCTACTATACCGTCAATCAGCACGCATTCCAAAGTCGCGCGTCAGCGTTCCGCATCGCCTCTCCTCAGCTCGAGCCTTTCTGTCATGCCGCACAACCGCGAGCCCTCCGCCGTGCGCTCGAGCGCGCCGCGGATGACCGCATCCGAGCGGCGCGCCACCGCGGGTCTCGCCGGCATCTTCGGATTGCGAATGCTGGGCATGTTCATCGTGCTGCCCGTGCTCGCGATCTACGCCGAGAGCCTCCCGGGCGGACGCGACCACCGGCTGGTCGGCCTCGCGCTCGGCGCGTACGGGCTCACGCAGGCCGTGCTGCAAATCCCGTTCGGCTGGGCATCTGACCGCTGGGGGCGCAAGCCGGTGATCGTCGGCGGGCTCGTGCTCTTCGCGCTCGGGAGCTTCATCGCCGCGTGGGCCCCGACCATCGCCTGGACGATCGTCGGGCGCACGGTGCAGGGTACCGGCGCCATCTCGGCCGCGGTGATCGCGCTCGTCGCGGATCTGACGCGCGACGAAGTGCGCACGCGCGCGATGGCAGCGATCGGGATGACGATCGGCGCGACGTTCGCGCTGTCGTTGATCGTGTCGCCTGCGCTCGCACCGCTGATCGGAGTCCCGGGCATCTTCGTGATGACCGGGGTCCTCGCGCTCGCCGCAATCGTCGTGCTCAAGAAGACCGTTCCCAAGGACGACCATCCGACGTCGCGTCCGGACACGCCTGCGAACTGGAAGCGGGCGCTCGTCGACCGTGAGTTGATCCGCCTGAACTACGGGATCTTCGCGCTGCACGCCGCGCTGCTCGCGCTCTTCGTCCAGGTGCCGTTCATGCTGCGCGACAACGGCGTCCCCGCTTCGCGCCATGCGCTCGTCTATCTACCTGTGCTGCTCGTGTCGGTCGCCCTGATGCTCCCTGCGCTGTGGCAAGCCGACCGGCCGGGCCGCGGCAAACCGGTTTTCGTCGGTGCGATCGCGATTCTGTTCGTCGGGCAGGGGATGCTCGCATTCGCGGGCTCGTCGCTCGCGCTGACGGTCGCCGCGCTCGTCGTGTTCTTCGCCGCGTTCAACCTGCTCGAAGCCGTGCTGCCGTCGCTCGTCTCCAAGTTCGCGCCGCGGGAGATCAAGGGAACGGCGGTCGGCGTCTACTCGAGCGTCCAGTTCTTCGGCACGTTCGTCGGAGCCGCGGGCGGGGGCTGGCTGTCGCAGTGGCACGGCCCGGCGGCGGTATTCGGATTCTGCCTCGCGCTCACCGCGCTGTGGCTTGCCGCGGGCGCATCGATGACGGCACCGCCCGTCTACAATGAAAGCACTTACTCGATGGGAGAAACCTGAGATGGCCTCGGTAAACAAAGTCATCCTGATCGGCAACCTCGGCCGCGACCCCGAGACACGCTACACGACCGGGGGCGACGCGGTCACCAACCTGAATATAGCGACCAGCGAGCAATGGAAGGACAAGAGCGGCGAGAAGCAGGAGCGCACCGAATGGCACCGCGTCGTGTTGTTCGGCCGCCAGGCCGAGATCGCCGGTGAATACCTGAAAAAGGGGCGCTCGGTCTACATCGAGGGCCGGCTCCAGACGCGCAAGTACACCGACAAGGACGGCGTCGAAAAATACTCCACGGAGATCGTCGCCGACCGGATGCAGCTGCTAGGCAGTCGTGATGGAGGCGGCAGTGGCGGCGGCGATGTCGAGTTCAGCAGCGGCGGCGGAGCTTCGCGCGCCGGCGGGGGCGGCAAGCCGAGCGGCGGCGCGCCCAAGAAGACGAATCCCGACGACCTGGACGACGACATCCCGTTCTAGGCGACAGCTGACGAGGCCGCGCGAGGGGTGGGCCGGTGCGTTGCTGCCTTGAACGCTCGGCGCATCGTACGCTCGGATGTTGTCTCGCAGCGATGATCGCGGCGTCGATCGCACCCGCGCTGGCCGTCGAGCTCGAGGTGTTTCACGCCGACTCGCTCGCGGGGCCGATGCGCGAGCTGCAGAGCGCCTACGAAGCGAAGCATCCCGGCATCACGCTGAAGCTCACCGCCGGCGTCTCGAAGCAGCTCGCGGAGCGCGTCCTGAAGGGTGAGGCATGCGACGTGTTCGCGCCTTCGTCGCCGGCGGTGATCGACGACGAACTTCTCGGAAAACCCGTCGGCGCGGCGTGGTACATCGTGTTCTCGGCAAACGAAATGGTGGTGATCACGGCGAAGGGCAACCCGCTCAACGTGCGGGATCTCGCCGACATCGCGAAGCCCGGCATGCGCGTGTCACGAGTGACCGGAGAGAAGGACCTCGCAACCGGGCGCACCGTCGAATTCCTGAAGCGTGAAGCCGCGCGCGAGGGAAGGCCCGAGTTCGCGCAGCAGATCGCCGACAAGGCGCCGATCGATCCTTCGAAGCCCGTGGCCGTTCCGGATGTCGTAAGCGCGGTGCGGCAGGGCGGCGCGGACGCCGGGATCGTCTATTACTCCGCGGCTGTGGCCGCGCGCGGCGAAGTCGGCATCGTCCGCTTCCCGGAATCCGTCAACCTCAGCGAAGCGATTCGCAACGCGGCCGCCGTGCCCGGAACCGCGCGGCATCCGCAGGAAGCGACCGCTTTCGTGGCGTACCTGATCTCCCCCGAAGCGCAGGAGATCCTGCGGACCGCGGGCCAGCCTCCGGTCAGTCCCGCGCTTCGCCGCGGCGCCATTCCGTCCGAGCTCCGCTGATCGCCCGCTAGCGACGATTGCGAGCGGCAACCGTTGCGCCGAGCAAGGTGCAAGGCAGCAGCGAGGCGAGGAACGCGAAGTGATACCAGACCGGGAACCTTTGCCAGAGCCAGACATGCACAGGAATGAAGAGTACGACGAGAATGATGCCGAGAACCCACGGTGAGCGGCTTCGTGCGCGCGCGATCCACGCGCAGGCCGCTCCGCCGGCGACGCTCGCAAGCCCGCCGAGCGCGAGGCGCGCAATCATCATCGTCGGCGTGAACGGCGTCGAAGCCTGGCCGTAGCCGCCGTCGGCCGCGCGCATGGCGGCCTCCGCCTCGCCGTAGCCGGGAAGGACCGCTCGAACCGCGAGGTTTGCGACGGTGACGGCGACGATCCAGACGGCCAGACCGCCAGCGACGGCGGCAACAGCTCTCCGCATTGCTTTCCCCGTTTCCTGTCGAGGTGCTTTCGCCTCGGATGCCGAACCGGGCCGGTCCGGGAGCGTCCAATGTGCAACACCTATGCCGGGCTGAGCAACTCCGTCAGAATCCACCTCCCGAACCTTTGCCGCAGCGGCGACGCGCCGCTACACGCCTCGATCCACTCACCGGCATCCCAGCGAGAACGGGTCCGGGCTTCAAGATGCAGGAAAGCACCGCTACCGACCTGATGCGTTACTGGCACGACGCGCCGCAGCGGCGCGGCGACGTCGTGACCATCCCGCTCCTCTGGCTCACGCTGATCCTGTCGCTGCTGGTCCACCTCGCCGCGTTGTGGGAGGTGCTGCCGAAGCTCCCGCTGCTTCACGGCGAGCCGAAGGAACTCCCGTCGATAGCCGAAGAGCGATTGGCGGTGCGCCTGATGCCGCAAGTGCAGCAGCCGTCGACCCCTTCGGCGCCTCCGCCGCCCGCGCAGGGCACGCCCACCGCGCCCGCGATGCGGGCCTCGCCACCCCCGCCGAAGCAGCGCGCGCCGAGGCCCGCGTCGCCATCGGCGCCGTCCTCGCCACCGGTGGTCGCCACGGCGCCGCCGACGCCCAATCGCCCGGCGCTGCCGGCTCCAACGCCCGATCGCCAGTCGTTACCACCGGCTCCCGCACCGCCTTCGCCGTCGATCTCGCCTCCGCAAATCGGCGGCGATCTCGCGTCGTACATCGCCGCCAGGCGGGCGGCTCGCGGAGAACCGGAACCCTCGCCGAGCGAAAGCGCGTCGCGTCCGGCTCCACCCGAGAACGAGGCCGAGCGTCGCAATCGCATCATCGCCGCCAACCTCGCTTCGCTCAACACGCCGACGTTCGGTACCGACCCGAGGAAGACCGGTGGCATCTTCGTGCTCCGCCACTACGACTTTGAGGATGCCGAGTTCACGTTCTATGGGTGGAACAAGGACATCAACCGTCGAACCCTGCAGAAAGTCGAAGTGCGCAAAGGCAACAACAGCGATATCCGCATCGCGGTCGTCCGCCGGATGATCGAGATAATACGAGACGATCTTCGCGAACATGAGGATTTCACCTGGAGCTCGTACAGGCTCGGCCGCTTGGTCGAGCTCTCGGCGCGACCCGCCGACAACGCGGGCCTCGAGGCGTTTCTGATGGAGGAATTCTTCTCGGCGCCGCGGCCCTAGCCGCTACGCGTCGGCGACGATGCGGTCGCCCTTCGGCAGCGACTGGTCGGCCGGCGCGACGATGACGCCGCCCCCGAGACAGACTTCGTCGTCATAGAACACGAGATATTGTCCGGGTGTCGGCGCCCACTGCGGCGCGTCGAAGATCGCGCGGCAGCGCTCGCCCGAGAACGCGACGGAGCACGCTGCATCGGCCATCCGGTATCGCGTCTTCGCGCCGAGGTGCAGCGGCCCCGCGGCCGCGGGCGGCGCGCCCGCGATCCAGTGGAGCTCCTGCGCATCGACGATCTGCCGATAGAGCAGCGGATGGTCGTGACCCTGGACGATGACGAGCGCGTTGCGTTCGAGATCCTTGGCGGCGACGAACCAGGGGAGCGCGGAACCGTCGCGCGTCCCGCCGACGCCGAGCCCCTGCCGCTGGCCGAGCGTGTAGTACGCGAGACCCTGGTGCCGCCCGAGGCTGTCGCCGCGCGGCGTCTCGATCGGGCCAGGCGTGCGTGGCAGGTACCTCGCAAGAAAGTCGCGGAACGGGCGCTCGCCGATGAAGCAGATGCCGGTGGAATCCTTCTTCGCCCAGGTCGGAATGCCTTCGCGGCGAGCGATCGCGCGGACCTCGCGCTTAGCGAGCTCGCCCAGCGGAAACAGCACCGGCGCGAGCTGCTGCTGCGTCAGCCGATGGAGGAAATAGCTCTGGTCCTTTGTCGCGTCCACGGCCTTCAGCAGCTCGGCGCCGCCGCCGCCGCGCCGCAGCCGCGCATAATGGCCGGTCGCGATCCGGTGGGCGCCGAGCGTGCGGGCGTGATCGAGGAACGCACGGAACTTGATCTCGTTGTTGCAGAGAACGTCGGGATTCGGCGTGCGGCCCGCCGCGTACTCGCGCAGGAAGTGCGCGAACACGCGCTGACGGTATTCCGCCGCGAAGTTCACCGCTTCGAGCTCGATCCCGATCACGTCGGCGACCGCGGCGGCGTCGACCAGATCGGCGCGCGACGTGCAGTACTCTTCCGTGTCGTCGTCCTCCCAGTTCTTCATGAACAGGCCGACGACCTCGAATCCCTGCTGCTTCAGCAGCCACGCGGCAACCGAAGAGTCGACCCCGCCGGACATCCCGACGATCACGCGCTCCTTCGCCATCACATCTCCGTGATGTGCTCGAGCGGGCGCCTCGCGCCGGCGCGGTAGTCATCGACGCAGCGCAGGACGAGCGGGCTGCGGTGCCTCGCGCGCTCGGCCTTGATCTCGTCGTAGGTGAGCCAGAGCACGCGCAGGATTCCGACGTCGAGCGGGCGTGCCGCGTCGTGCGCGACGACGTCGGCCGCGAATGCAAAACGGATGAACGTCGCACCCGTGTCGGGCGAATGCCAGCGGTAAATGCCGACCAGCGCGGTCGGGCGAACGCGGTAGCCCGTTTCCTCGAGCGTCTCGCGCACGGCGGCAGCAGCGAGCGTCTCGCCGGGCTCGAGATGCCCGGCGGGCTGGTTGATGCGCACGCCGCTCGAAGTCTCCTCTTCGACGAGCAGGAACCTGTCGTCGCGCGCCACGATCGACGCGACGGTTACCACGGGCCGCGGAAGCGGAGTCTCGCGCATGGCTGGGAAATTCGGGGCCGCTAAAGTCAAATCCAACGAGGAGAAATGAAAAAGGCAGAGAGCTCGCGCCCTCTGCCTCTCGTTCGGAAGCGAGCGGACTTACTTCTGCGCGTTCTTTTCCTGCGCCTTGAGGTCCGCCTGGCCCATCTTGTCTTTCTGGGCCTGCGTCATGCCGGGCGTCTTGGTGTCGCCAGCGGCCTTCATCTCGGCTTCCTTCTTCTTCGCGGCGGCGGCTTCCTTGTCGGCCTTCTTCTTCGCGGCCTTGGCTTCCTTGTCGGCCTTCTTCTTCGCGGCAGCTGCTTCCTTGTCCGCCTTCTTCTTGTCGGCCGCAGCCTTGTCGGCGGCAGCCTTGTCGCCGGCGGGGGCCGTCGCGTCCTTCTTCATGCTGTCGCTCTTCGCCGGCGCAGCGGGCGCGGCCGCGGGAGCGGCGGGAGCAGCCGGTGCGGCGGGAGCAGCGGGGGCGGCTGTTTGGGCCGAAGCGACCGCGGCGAACGCGCCGGCGATCAACGCAACGATAAGCTTGTTCATCTGCAATTCCTTCATGGGTTGGGCTACTGTTGGGATGGATACTGCTAGGTCACGGTTTATATTGGTAAAACCGTAAAATTATAGCGGTTTGCACAGGTTCGGGCAAATCACGGCCAACTCTATCGTCGCTCCGCCTGCAAGCTGTTGTTTATTTGCGCAGGAAGCGCTCGCGGGTCGGCCGTTCGGGTTCCTCTCGGCGTTCCGGTGTCGGGCAGGTGCCTTTTTCTGCATTCGTTGGCGCCGGCGCGCCCTCTTCTGGTGCCCCCACGGGCGGCTCGGCCTATCGCCGCCATTAACGCCCCCTCGCAGGCGACGGTTGACAGCAATTCGACAAATTTGCCCGTGGCCGCTCGAATCGGCAAGCCGTTGATCGGAAGAAGATTACTCAGTCCCGACCGGAAGGGGCGACCGGGGCGCCATCACTGTTCGAGATCCAGCTGGCGCTGCAGCCAGTCGCGCAGTAGCGGCACCGTGATGGGACGCCGGGAAGCGAGCGAATGCCGGTCGAGCGCGGCGAGCGTCGCCAGGAGTGCCGGCATGTCGCGCCGGCCGCGAGCAAGCAGGTAGCTGATGACGTCTTCACCGATCGGCAGGCCGCGCTGTGCCGCGAAGGCTGCGAGCGCTGCGGCCTTTTCCGCATCGACCAGCGGATTGACCTCGAACACGAGCCCCCATCCGAGCCGAGTCCGCAAGTCCTCGCGGAGCGGCAGCGCCGCTTGCGAGACGCGACTCGCGGCGACGAAGTGACCCTTCCGCTCCTTGAGCGCGTTGAAGAGACGAAAGGCAGCCGCCTGCGCATCCGGCGTTGCGACGTCGATGCGATCGACAGCAACGATCGAATGCGCGGCAAGCCGCTCGGCATCGAGGGCGAGCAGCGCACCGGGCTCGGCGATATAGGCCGCCGCCGCGCCGCGCTCCTCCGCTGCCCGAATCGTCGCGCGCAGCAGATGGGTCTTCCCGCCGCCGGGTGCGCCCCACAATAGAATGCCCGCCTCCGCGAGGGTCCCGGCCGCAAGCGCCCCCAGCGTGGCCACCGCTTCGGCGTTGCGCCCGGAGATGAAATTCGCGAACGACGGCGGAGCGGACGCCGCGAGGTCGAAGACGAGCTGTTCGGTCACGTAGGCGTAACGCCGCGAGGGGCGCCTTTCGCGAATCCGGTAGAATCGGCAAGCGTCGAACTTTACCGCGGCGTTTGCGCTTTTGCTCATTCCGGCGTACCCGTAGCGCGAGCGCGTCGGGCCACCGCCCGACTCCGTCGATGTCCGATCCCGCCTCCGCTACGCCGCCTTCCCTGTCCTACCGCGATGCCGGCGTCGACATCGACGCGGGTGATGCGCTCGTCGAGCGGATCAAGCCGTTCGCGAAGCGAACGATGCGGCCGGAGGTGCTCGCCGGAATCGGCGGCTTCGGCGCGCTCGTCGAGCTGCCGAAGCGCTACAAGGAGCCCGTGCTCGTCTCGGGGACCGACGGAGTCGGCACGAAGCTCAAGCTCGCTTTCACGTTGGGCCGCCACGACACGATCGGCATCGACCTGGTCGCGATGAGCGTCAACGACATCCTCGTCCAAGGCGCGGAGCCGCTGTTCTTCCTCGATTACTACGTTTGCGAACGACTCGACATTGCGATCGCGGCCGAGGTGGTCAGGGGAATCGCCGCCGGCTGCGAGCAGGCGGGATGCGCATTGATCGGCGGCGAGACCGCCGAGCACCCGGGCGCGTTCGTACCCGGCGAGTACGACCTTGCGGGATTCGCCGTCGGCGTCGTCGAGAAGTCGAAGGCGATCGACGGCAGACGCATCCGCCCTGGTGATGCGCTGCTCGGACTCGCGTCCAGCGGCCCGCACTCGAACGGCTTCTCGCTGATCCGCAGGATTCTCGACGTCACGCGCGCGGATCTGGAAAGAACCTATCCGGGGGCACCCGCGGGCCGCATGCTGGGCGACGCGCTGCTCGAGCCTACCCGCATCTACGTAAAGCCCGTGCTCGCACTGATGCAGCGCGTCGACGTGAAAGGGATGGCGCACATCACCGGCGGCGGTCTCGTCGAGAACACGCACCGGATGTTCCCGGACGACTGCGCCGCGCAAATCGAGCGCGCGCGCTGGCCGCGGCCGGCAATCTTCGATTGGCTGCAGCGCGCGGGCAATGTCGCCGACGCCGAAATGCACCGCGTCTTCAACTGCGGAATCGGGATGATCATCGTCGTCGCCGCGGCCGACGCCGACCGCGCGACGCAGGCGCTCGACAAACAGGGCGAGAGCGTCCACCGGATCGGCACGGTCGTCCCGCGCGCGCCCGGAACGGCGGCGACGGTCGTCGTGTGACCGGCAGATCGCGCGCGACAAAGTGGCGATTCCACGGATCACCGTTCTCGCTTCCGGCCGCGGGTCGAACCTCCGCGCGCTGATCGACGCCGAGCGCGCGGGCCGCCTCGGCGGAACGATTACGGCGGTGGTCTGCAACCGCGCCGAGGCTCGCGCGCTGGAAATCGCCGCCGAGCACGGCATCGCGACGCAGGCGATCGAGCATCGCGCTTTCGCGAGCCGCGATGCGTTCGACGAGGCGCTCGCCGCGGCGATCGACGCCGGCGAGCCCGATCTGATCGTGCTCGCCGGCTTCATGCGCGTGCTGGGGGCCGCGTTCGTCGCGCGCTACGCGGGACGAATGCTCAACATCCATCCTTCGCTGCTGCCGTCGTATCCCGGCCTCGACACGCACAAGCGCGCGCTCGCCGACGGGGTGCGCGTCCACGGCTGCACCGTACATTTCGTCACTGCCGACGTCGATCACGGTCCGATCGTCATGCAAGGAGCGGTCGCCGTTCACGACGGCGACGACGAGGAGAAGCTCGCCGCCCGCGTTCTCGCCGTGGAGCACCAGCTCCTTCCCGCCGCGGTGCGCGCGTTCTGCGAGGGCCGGCTCGTCATCGCCGGGCGCCGGGTCTGCGTTAAAGGCGAGGTGGCCCCCGCCGCCGCCCTGATGGTTCCACTGCCCATCCCGCCCGTCGGTGCGGCGGCGGGCGATCGGCCCCACGCGTCATGAACACGACCACGGCCCCGTCCTCGCCCGCCACGACCGGCCCCTGGACCGCGCGGCTCAAAGCGCAGCGCCCCCGTCGCGGCCTCGTTGTCGCGCTCGCGCTGTCGCTCGCGCTGCACGGCGCGCTCTCGTTGTGGCCGGCGGAGCTGCCGGCGGCACCCGACGAGTCCCCGCTGCAGGCGACGATCAAGGAGATGCCACCGCCGCCGCTTCCCGCCCCCGTCGCGGCTGCGAAGCCTCGGCCCAAGCCACGGCGGGCGACCGTGCCGCCGGCGCCGGCTGCGCCCGAAGCGCCGCCCGCGCCGGAGCACGAAGCCCCGCCGGTGGACCCCACGCCGGACGCGATCGCGATGGGTCCCGAGCCCGCGGCCGAAGCGCTGCCCGCGGAGCCCACGAACCCCGGCGCCGAAGCGCCCCCTCCCGAGCTTCCGAAGAAGACGCTGCCGCCGCGGATCGACCTCGTCTACAAGGCCTTTCTCGGCACGCATGGCTTCGTCATCGGGGAGGCGACGTACCGCTTCGAGCACGCGGCGAACGAGTATCGGATCGTGACGATCGGCGAAGCGAAGGGCATCGCCGCGCTGTTCATCCGCGGCCAGGGCAAGGTCGAAAGCCGCGGCATCATCACGTCCGAAGGCCTGCAGCCGCAGGAGTTCTCGATCGAGCGCGGCAGCAAGGAGCGGCACGAAACGGCCGTCTTCGACTGGGAGGCGGGCATCCTCACGCTGCACGACCACAGGGCAGAGCCGCTCGAGCTGCCGACATTCGATCCGCTCGCGCTCATGTGGCAGGCGTATTTCTCTCCGCCCGTCGACGACACCCAGACGGTGAGCGTCGCGACCACCCGCAAGCTGGGCCGTTACTCGATCACGCGCGAAGGAATCGAGCTCATCAAGTGGCCGCAGGGGGAGATCGAGACCGAGCGCTGGCATCGGCGGAGCGAGGACGGCAAGACCGACGGCTACGTGTGGATCGCGCCGTCGCTGCACTACGTCCCGGTGAAGATGCGCATCACCGCGACGAACCGCGGGACGCTCGAAGCGCTGCTCGATTCGATACGGGTGGACGAGGCGACCTCCGAGCAATGACGATGCGAGCGAACCGCATCGCGGGGCTCGCATCCGCGATCGCCGAGATTCGTCCGCTCTCCGAGCCCGCCGACACGCTGCTGCACCGCTACTTCCGCAAGCATCCCGCGCTCGGGCAGCAGGACCGCGCGTTCATCGCCGACGGCGTCTTCGCGTTCCTGCGGCGGCGCCGCTCGCTCGAGACGCTCGCGCAGACGAGCAATCCGCGGCAGCTCGCGCTCGCGGTCGCGGTGCGCGAACTCGGGCTGGGCGTGCGGGAACTCGAGAGCGTGCTCTCCTCCGCCGACGCGGAGTGGCTGCGCGCGTTCAAGGCGCGCCTTTCGACGCCGCTCGCTCCCGCGATCGCCGCCGACCTTCCCGACTGGCTTTGGGAGCGACTCGGTCGCGCGTTCGGCGACGCCGGCCGCGAATCGCTCGCACGCGCGTTCCTGGCCGCCGCGCCGCTCGACCTGCGGGTGAATCCGCTGAAGACGACGCGCGAAGATGCGCGGCACGCTCTCGAAGCGTCGGGAATCGCGGCATCGCCGACGCCGTACTCGCCGCTCGGGCTTCGTGTTCGCGGGCGCCCGGCGCTCGCGACGCACGCGCTCTTCACGAGCGGCGCAATCGAAGTGCAGGACGAGGGCAGCCAGCTCGTCGGCTACCTCGTCGCCCCGAAGCGATCGGAGATGGTCGTCGATTTCTGCGCGGGCGCCGGCGGCAAGACGCTGCTGCTCGGCGCGCTGATGCGATCGCAGGGTCGCCTCTATGCCTTCGACACGCAGGAGCGGCGCCTCGCGAAGCTCAAGCCGCGTCTCGCGCGCTCGGGGCTTTCCAACGTGCATCCGCAGGTGATCGCGCGCGAGCGCGATGCGCGCGTCAGGCGGCTCGCCGGAAAGATCGACCGGGTGCTCGTCGATGCGCCGTGCACGGGCTTCGGCACGCTGCGCCGCAATCCCGATCTCAAGTGGCGGCAGGGGGAATCCTCCGTGTCCGAGCTCGCGCGGAAGCAGGCGGCGATCCTCGACGCGGCAGCGACGCTCGTGAAGCCCGCCGGGCGCCTCGTCTACGCGACTTGCAGCGTGCTGCCGGACGAAAACGAGGACGTCGTCGACGCGTTCCTCGCGGCGCACCCGGGCTTCGCGCGAGGCAACGCCGCAGCGGAGCTCGCCCGCGCCGGGATCGCGCTCGACACCGGCCCGGCGTTGAAGCTCCTTCCGCATGTGCACGGCTGCGACGGCTTCCACGCGACCGTGCTCGAGCGCATCGGGTAGACTTCCGCGGATGTTCGCTCCGCTCGACATCGCCACGATCGTGGCGCAGCTCACGTCGACGGCGGGGTGGATCGAGCTCGCCGTCATCGCGCTGTGCTTCGGCGCCGGTTGGGCGCTCGATCGCCGCGTGAGCCTGAAATCCGTTTCGGGCGCGCACATCGTTCGCGTCGGCCTGGGCAGCGTCAATCGCCTGCTGCTGCCGCTGGTGACGCTCGGGTTTCTTCTAGTCGCGCTCGCGGCTTTCCGGCACTGGCACGCACCGTTCTTCCTCGCGATCGCGATTCCGCTGACGGTCGCCCTCGCCGCGATCCGCCTGCTCGTCTACGCGATACGGCAGCTGTTCGGCACTCCAGCGTGGGTGCCGTGGTCGGAGCGCATGATCGCGTACGTAATCTGGGGGATCGTGCTGCTCCACTTCACCGGCGTGCTTCCCGGACTGCGGCAGGAGCTCGACGCGATGGAGATCCCCGTCGGCGCGAAGCAGCTCTCGTTGTTCGAGCTCCTGAAGGGCGCGGTCGTCGTGATCCTCACGATCGCGGCCACGGTCTGGGTGTCGGGCCTGATCGAGCAACGGCTGCTGCGCGCGACGAAGATCGACAGCAGCGTGCGCGTGGTCGTCAGCAAGTTCATCCGGGCGGCGCTGCTCGTCCTCGGAGTGCTGATCGCGCTGCAGGCGGTCGGGATCGACCTCACACTGCTCGCCGTCTTCGGCGGCGCGCTCGGCGTGGGGATCGGCCTGGGGCTGCAGAAGATCGCGAGCAACTATATCGCGGGATTCACGATCCTGCTCGATCGGTCGATCCGGCTCGGCGACATGATCACCGTCGACAACCGCTTCGGCGCCGTCTCGAAGCTCACCGCGCGCTACGTCGTCGTGCGCAGCCTGGACGGGATCGAGGCAATCGTTCCGAACGAGACGCTCGTCACGACGACGGTGCTCAACCATTCCTACACGAACCGCGACATCCGCATCGGCGTCTCCGTGCAGATCAGCTACGACAGCGATATCGAGCGCGCGCTGAAGCTGATGGAAGAGGCCGGGCACGCTCATCCCCGCGTGCTCAAGGCGCCCGCCGCGCCGTTCGCGATGGTCGTCCGCCTCGCTGAAAGCGGGATCGATCTCGAGCTCGGCGTGTGGATCAACGACCCCGAAAACGGCCAGGGGAATCTGCGGAGCGCGCTCTACCTTGCGATCCTGAAGGCCTTCCGCACGAACGGCATCAAAATTCCGTTCCCGCGGCGCGACGTCAATATCGTCGGCGGAGTCGCGGAGCTCGAGCGCTCCCGAGGGACGCCGGACGACTCCCGTCCCGCCTGAACGGGAGTCCTCACGGAGTCCTCACGGGAGGTTCCGTCGCCTGACCCGGGCCCGCGAATCGGCCGGCCCGGAGGCTTCTAAGCCTAAGCCATTGTTTTATCGACAGTTATTAATCTAGGTCGGGAAGGCCACGCATTCACGTATAATCCACGCACCTGGAACGAGGGTCGGCTCACAAGGCACTGACCCCTATGAGGATTTTCGATGCTGCCCAGCCTTCTGGACTTCGCCGCCCACGGTCTGATGCCACTTCCCTGGTGGGGTTATGTGGTCTTCACGCTGGCGGTGACGCACGTGACGATCGCGTGCGTGACGATCTTCCTGCACCGCGCCCAAGCCCATCGCGCCCTTGACCTGCACCCGGCGGTCAGCCATTTCTTCCGGTTCTGGCTGTGGCTGACGACCGGCATGGTCACCCGGGAATGGGTGGCCATCCATCGCAAGCATCATGCAAGGGTCGAAACCGACGAGGACCCGCACAGCCCGCAAACGCGCGGCATCGGCACGGTGTTCTGGCAGGGCAGCGAGCTCTATCGCGCCGAAGCGAAGAACGCCGATACGCTCGACAAGTTCGGCC
>DATKMY010000028.1:0-23914 GCA_035541655.1 Casimicrobiaceae bacterium
GACCTCTGGCGCGATCTTCGCCGCTCGCTCCCCGAATACATGGTTCCCGCAGGGATCGTGATCCTCCCCGCGCTGCCTCTGACGCCGAACGGCAAGATCGACCGCAAGGCACTTCCGGATCCAGTCGATCTCGCCGAGCAGCGCAAGGGCTTTCACCTCGCGCCGAGCGATCCGCTGCAGTTCGCGATCGCTTCGATATGGAGGGATCTGCTCGGAGTCGCGAACGTCGGGGTCCTCGATAACTTCTTCGAGCTGGGCGGGCATTCGCTGCTCGCGGTGCGAATGATGGCCGCCGTCGAGAAGGCGTGCGGCGCGAGCGTGCCGCTCGCCGCGCTCTTCGCGGAGCCGACGATCGAGCGCCTCGCGGAAGCGCTGCGCAGCGCGGCGCGACCGTCGGGGTCGATCGCCGTCCCTCTCACGCAGGGCGGCAGTCGGCCGCCGCTCTTCTTCCTGCACGGCGACTTCAGCGGCGGAGGGTTCTACAGCCACGGCCTCGCGCGCTCGCTCGGTCCCGATCAGCCGTTCTACGCGATTCATCCGCACGGCCTCGACGGATCGGAGGTTCCCGACTCGATCGAAGCAATGGCGCGGGAGCGTCTTGCCGCGCTGCGGGAAGCTCGCCCGCGCGGTCCCTATTTCCTCGCAGGTCACTGCAACGGCGCCCTCGTCGCCGTCGAGATGGCGAGGCAGCTCCTCGCCGAGAACGACGAGGTTCCGCTCGTCGTGATCATGGATGCCGCGGTTCCGTGGCGGCCGAAGCCCGTCGGCCTCAGCCTGTCGCTCGGCAATGCGCCGCCGCTGCGCAGGAGCGAGCCGCCGCCGCCGGCCCCTGACCCGGGGGCGGACGACACGCTGTTCAACCGCTATCGCCGCGTGATCGCGGCCTACGATCCCGCGCCGTACCCGGGTCGTCTCGCCGTGCTGCGCTCGGAGACGATGCGCGACTTGCGGCCCTCGCTCGGATGGTCCGGGATCGGCAAGCAGGTCGAGTTGCACGCGATCCCGGGCGACCACTTCACGTCGATCACCAGCAACATCGCGACGACCGCTGCGCGGCTGCGCGCCTGTCTCGACAGCGCGTATCCGTAGTGGGGTCTGCGGGTTTCCCGCCTCGCTCGTGACGAGGCAAGCGCTCGCCGGAAGCCCAGCACGCTCCTCCGCGATCGCGCACCGACGAACAGCAAAAGAAAAAAGCCGGGCGAAATCGCCCGGCTTCATTCCGGAGCTGCCTCCTCGGATCGGAGGTCAGACGGTCTGGATGTTGCTCGCCTGCTTGCCCTTCGGGCCGGTGGTCACTTCGAAAGAGACCTTCTGGCCTTCCTTCAGCGTCTTGAACCCCGGCATGTTGATTGCGGAGAAGTGTGCGAACAGATCTTCGCCACCGCCGTCGGGCGTAATGAAGCCGAAGCCCTTGGCGTCGTTGAACCACTTCACAGTTCCAGTTGCCATTTCAGTATTTCCTTCACGAACAAATTGAAATCGGGATGCCTCCCGGCCATGTTTCGATCTCAAGGAAAGAACGACGGCGGAACGACTGCAAAGCGGTCGTACAGGGCGTACTTACTGCCTTGAAACTAAAACACGTCGCGCAGGATACACAACTAACCCCGGCGGCGCCAGTGGTATTCGTGGGGAGAAAAGGGGGCCTTTCTGGCCAAGTGGCCAGACCAGGCGGAGCGGCGGACGCGGGCCGCCCGACTCGTGGGCCGCCGGTGCGGCTATCCCGGCGGGGTGACCTCGGCGCGGACGAGTGCGGCGCCCGCGCCCAGCGCGCGGAGCTTGCCGCGGGCGACGTCCCTGGGGAGCGGCACCATCCCGCAGTTCGTGCACGGATAGAGGTGCTGGGGCGGGACGAAGCGCAGCGCCGCGCGAAGCGTACGGGCGACGTCCTCCGGCGTCTCGACGCGCTCGGTCGCGACGTCGATCGCCCCCACCAGCACGTCCTTTCCGGCGAGCAGGCCGATCAGATCGATCGGCACGTGCGAGTTCGCGCATTCGAGCGAAACCTGGCGGATCGTCGATTGCGCGAGCAGCGGAAACGTCTGCTCGTACTGGCGCCACTCGGCCCCCAGCGTCTGCTTCCACTCGATGTTCGCCTTGATCCCGTAGCCGTAGCAGATGTGGACGGCCGTGGCGCACGCGAGCCCTTGCGCCGCGCGCTCGAGCGTAGCCACGCCCCAGTCGCGGACCTCGTCGAAGTAGACGTTGAACGCCGGCTCGTCGAACTGGATCACGTCGACGCCGGCGGCCTCGATCTCGCGCGCTTCCTCGTTGAGGATCTCGGCGAACGCCCACGCGAGCTTCTCGCGGCTCCGGTAGTGCGCGTCATAGAGGGTGTCGACCATCGTCATCGGTCCGGGCAGCGTGAACTTGACCTTGCGGTCGGTCGCGCCGCTCAGGAACCGCGCCGCCTCGACGAACACCGGCGATCGGCGCGCGACCGGACCGACGACCACGGGAACGTCGGCGTCGTAGCGGTTGCGGATCCGCACGGTTCGCTTATGCGCGAAGTCGACGCCGGCGAGCGCCTCGATGAACGTCGTGACGAAATGCCGGCGGGTCTGCTCGCCGTCGCTGACGATGTCGATCCCGGCCTGTTCCTGATCGCGCAGCACGAGCCGCACCGCGTCGCGCATCCCCTCGGCGAGAGCGTCGCCTTCGAGTCGCCACGGCGCCCACAGCGCGTTGGGGGTTGCGAGCCACGCCGGCTTCGGCAGGCTGCCGGCGATCGTCGTCTGCAGATAGCGGGTCGTCATCGGAGCCGGGCGGCTGAGCGGAGAGCCTGGCAATTATAGTCGTCCGCCCCGTCGCGGGATGGTAGACCGGTCAGGCCACTTGACCATGGCCCGAGCGCCACGTACCTTTGCCCGTCGCCGACGTCTCCGCCCGCACGGCCGACCGCTTCGCGAAGGACGCTCATGCCGAAGGTGTTGTTCGCCGACAACGACTTCCCCGACCTCGATCTCGAGCGCAAGCTTTTCGCCGATGCCGGGCTCGAGCTGTCGGCCGCGCAGTGCAAGTCCGAGGACGACGTGATCGCCGCGGCGCGCGACTGCGCGGCAGTCCTGCTCCAGTACGCGCCGATCACCGAGCGCGTGGTCGCGTCGCTGCCGAAGCTAGGGCTAGTGAGCCGGATCGGTGCCGGCTTCGACACCGTCGACACCGACGCATGCTCGCGTCACGGTGTGTGGGTCGCGAATTCGCCCGATTACGGGGTCGGCGAGGTGGCCACCCACGCGCTGGCGCTCGCGCTGGCGCTGGTGCGCAACATCGTCGCCTATCATCGCGACATCCATGTGGGTCGGTGGCACTTCATGTCGTCGGGCACGCTGCGGCGCGTCGGCGACATGACGCTGGGCATCGTCGGTCTCGGCCGGATCGGCAAACGGATGGCGCACGTCGGCCGCAACGTCTTCGCCCGCGTTCTCGCGTGCGACCCCTACCAGATCGACGGTGATTTCCCGGCCCATGTCGCCCGCCGCGACCTCGCCGGATTGTTCGCCGACAGCGACGTCGTCTCGCTGCACGTGCCGCTCAATGCCGAAACGCGCGGGATGATCGGTAGCGACGTCCTGGGCAAGGCGAAGCCCGGCTCGTACCTCGTCAACACTGCCCGCGGTGCCGTGGTCGATGTCGACGCGGCGCTCGCCGCGGTCGACTCCGGCCGGCTGGCGGGATTGGCTCTCGACGTGCTGCCGACCGAGCCGGTGCCGGTAGGATCGAGGCTTCTCGGCCATCCGCGCGTTATCCTCACGCCGCACGCCGCGTTCTACTCGATCCAGGCGGAACGGGAGCTGCGGCGCAAGGCGGCGCAGAATGTCATCACCTGGTTCAAGACCGGCCGGCCGACGTACGTCGTCACACCCGGCACGCGAAAGCCGTAGCAACCTCTCGGGGAGCGGCGGGAACGGCATGGCAGCAGTTGCGATCCGAGCGGTCCACAAGCACTTCGGGTCGACGCACGTGATCCGTGGAGTAGACGTTGACATCGCCGACGGCGAGTTCTGCGTGCTCGTGGGACCCTCCGGCTGCGGGAAGTCGACGCTGCTGCGGATGATCGCGGGCCTCGAGCAGATCGGCGGCGGCGAAATCGCCATCGGCGGAAGGGTAGTCAACCGCGTCGCGCCGAAGGAGCGCGACATCGCGATGGTGTTCCAGAACTACGCGCTCTATCCGCACATGACGGTGCGCGACAACATGTCCTTCGCGCTGGTGCTAGCGCAGCGGACGAAGGAGGACATCGCGGCGCGCGTGCAGAAGGCCGCGGACATCCTGGGGCTCGCCGCTTATCTGGACCGCTATCCGCGCCAGCTCTCGGGCGGGCAGCGCCAGCGCGTCGCCATGGGGCGCGCGATCGTCCGCGATCCGCAAGTGTTCCTGTTCGACGAGCCGCTGTCGAACCTCGACGCGAAGCTGCGAGTGCAGATGCGCACCGAGATCAAGGAGCTGCACCAGCGCCTGAAGACGACGTCGATCTACGTGACGCACGACCAGATCGAGGCGATGACGATGGCCGACAAGATCGTCGTGATGCGCGACGGCATCGTCGAACAGATCGGAGGCCCGCTCGATCTCTACGACCATCCGGCGAACACGTTCGTCGCGGGGTTCATCGGGTCGCCGGCGATGAACATGATCCCGGGGATCGCGCGCGCACTCCGCGGGGAATTGCTCGTCGAATTCTCCGACGGCATCGCGTTGCCGGCGCCCAACGGCGCCCGCGCCGAGGACGGTCAGGCGGTGCTCTACGGCCTGCGCCCCGAGCATTGCACGCTCGGCGAAAGCGGCCTGCCGGTCGACGTCATCGTCGTCGAGCCGACCGGCGCCGACACCCAGCTCTATTGCCGCTTCAACAGCCAGGAGGTCACCGCGACGATCGACGACCGGACCGACTGTCGCGCCGGCGACAGGATCAATCTCGCGCCCGACTTGCGCCGGGCGCACCTCTTCGACGCGGCGAGCGGTCGCTGCCTCGTCGCCTGAATTCGAGCCCACACGAGACTCGATGCGACCATCCCGACCACCAGGAGGAACCGATGAGCAAATTCAAACGCCGTGAATTCTTGAAGACCTCTGCCGCCGTAGCCGCATCGGCGGTGGCGCCGATGGTCTGGATCAAGGATGCGAAGGCGCAGTGGAGCGGCGCGCCGGAGAAGGGCGCGAAGCTTCGCGTGCTGCGCTGGAGCCGCTACGTTCAGGGCGAAATCGACCGCTACATGGTCAACGTCAAGGCGTTCTCCGATAAGTACGGCATCGAGGTGCGAGTCGACAACGAGGGCTGGGAAGACGTGCGGCCGAAGGCGGCGGTCGCGGCGAACACCGGCTCGGGCCCGGACATCATCCTGTCGACGAACGACGACGCCAACCTGTATCCGGAGAAGCTCGTCGACGTCACCGACGTCTGCACGTATCTCGGCAACAAGTACGGCGGCTTCTACCCGGTGTGCGAGCCGTATCTCAAGCCGGACGGCAAGCGGTGGATCGGCGTGCCGCTCGGTGTCGCCGGTGTGGCGATGAACTACCGCGTCAGCGCGATGAAGGCGGCCGGCTTCGAGACGTTCCCGAAGGACACCGACGGCTTCCTCAAGCTCTGCAAGGCGCTCAAGGAAAAAGGCACGCCGGCCGGCTTCGCGCTCGGCAACGCGACGGGCGACGCGAACACCTGGTGCCAGTGGATCGTATGGGCGCACGGCGGCAAGCTCGTCGACCAGAACAACAAGGTCGTGATCGACAGTCCCGAGACGCTGAGGGCGCTCGAGTACGTGAAGGAGCTCTACCCGACTTTCGTCCCGGGAACGCTGTCGTGGCTCGATCCGAGCAACAACAAGGCGTTTCTCGACGGGCAGCTGTTCCTCACCAACAACGGCATTTCGATCTACTACGCGGCGAAGAACTCGACCGACCCGAAGCTCAAGGAGATCGCCGCGGACATGGATCACGCAAGCATGCCGATCGGGCCTGTCGGCAAGCCGACCGAGTTCCAGCTCTTCTTCAACCAGATGATCTTCAAGTATTCGAAGTACCCGAAGGCGGCGAAAGAATTCCTGCGCTTCATGATGGAGGCGGAGCAGATGGACCCGTGGGTGCAGGCTTCCATCGGCTACGTGACGCCGGCGCTGCGCTACTACGAGAAGAACCCGATCTGGACTGCCGACCCGAAGCACACGCCTTACCGAGACTCGATGAAGAACATGCTGCCGTCGGGCTACTCAGGGAAGATGGGCTACGCGTCCGCAGGCGCGCTCGCCGACTTCATCGTGGTCAACATGGTTGCCGAAGCGGCGTCCGGTTCGAAGACGCCGAAGGAGGCGGCCGAGCGCGCGCAGAAGCGCGCCGAGCGCTACTACAAGGTCTGACGGTGCCGCGCCCGCCGGCTCCGGGCTGTTGCGGCCGGGGCCGGCGGCCCGGCGTCGCCACAATCCTGGCGATGCGCTCTTGCCCTGGCCGGCCGCCGCGCCGCAGGCGCGAGTCCCTCGTGCGCTGATCGCGCGAGAGAGATGCGCAAGCTCGCCTCGCCGCTCGCGCGGCTGCTCGACAGCCGCAACGCGCTCGCGCTCGTTTTCCTCGTTCCCGCGGCGGCGCTGCTCCTGATCTTCCTCACCTATCCGCTCGGCCTCGGAACCTACCTCGGGTTCACCGACACCAAGATCGGCCGCAGCGGGGTGTGGGTCGGCCTCGAGAACTTCGAGTTCCTGTGGGGCGATCAAGTCACGCGACTTGCGCTCTTCAACACGATCTTCTATACGGTCGTGGCGAGCGTGATCAAGTTCGGACTCGGCCTCTGGCTCGCATTGCTGCTGAACGAGCGCATTCGGTTCAAGGCGTTCTTCCGCGCGGTCGTCCTGTTGCCGTTCATCGTGCCGACCGCGCTCTCCGCGCTCGCGTTCTGGTGGATATACGACGCGCAGTTCTCGGTCATCAGCTGGGCGCTGATGAAGATGGGCCTCATCCACCAATACGTCGACTTCCTCGGCGAACCCTGGAATGCGCGATTCTCGACGATCGCCGCCAACATCTGGCGGGGCGTGCCCTTCGTCGCGATCACGCTGCTCGCCGGCCTGCAGACGATCTCGCCTTCGTATTACGAGGCGGCGAGCCTCGACGGCGCGAGTCCGTGGCAGCAGTTCCGCTACGTGACGCTCCCGCTGCTCACCCCGATCATCGCCGTGGTCATGACGTTCTCGGTGCTGTTCACGTTCACCGATTTCCAGCTGATCTACGTCCTGACGCGCGGCGGGCCGCTCAACGCGACGCACCTGATGGCCACGCTTTCCTTCCAGCGGGCGATCCCGGGAGGCAGCCTCGGCGAGGGCGCCGCGATCGCGACGGCGATGGTGCCTTTCCTGATCGCTGCGATCCTGTTCTCGTATTTCGGGCTGCAGCGCCGCGCGTGGCAGCAGGGAGGGGCGGACTCGTGAGCCGCGACGTGAGCGCCGCGCGCGGCGCCGAAAACCGCGCTGGCGAAACGCAGGATGCCGGCACACGCGAGCGCGTCGACGACTCGCGCGGAATGGACTATCTCGTATCGGCGCCCCGGCGGATCGTCACGGTCTACGTGCCGATCGGCGTCTTCCTGTTCGTGCTGCTGTTTCCGTTCTACTGGATGGTCATGACGACGTTCAAGCCGAACGAGGAGCTCCTCTCGCGCGAGGCCAATCCGTTCTGGGTGCACAACCCGACGCTCGAGCACGTGAAGAAGCTCCTGTTCGAAACGGCGTACCCCGACTGGCTGTGGAACACGATGCTGGTCACGGTCGTGTCTACGGCGCTCTCGCTGTTCGCGAGCGTGCTCGCCGCGTACGCGATCGAGCGGCTGCGCTTCCGCGGCTCGCGCTATGTCGGGATGAGCATCTTCCTCGCCTATCTCGTGCCGCCGTCGATCCTGTTCATCCCGCTTGCCGCCGTCATCTACAAACTGCAGCTCTTCGACACCCGGCTCGCGCTCATTCTCACGTATCCGACGTTCCTGATCCCGTTCTGCACGTGGCTGCTAATGGGCTACTTCAAGTCGATCCCTCACGAGCTCGAGGAGTGCGCGCTGATCGACGGGGCGACGCGGCTGCAGATCCTGGTCAAGATCATCCTGCCGCTCGCGGTGCCCGGACTGATTTCGGCGGGGATCTTCGCGTTTACGCTTTCGTGGAACGAGTTCATCTACGCGCTGACGTTCATATCGTCGTCGGAGACGAAAACGGTGCCCGTGGCCGTCGTCACCGAGCTCGTCGAGGGCGACATCTACCATTGGGGATCGCTGATGGCCGGCGCGCTGCTCGGGTCGCTCCCCGTCGCCGTCCTCTACTCGTTCTTCGTCGAGTACTACGTGTCGGGAATGACCGGCGCCGTCAAGGAGTGAGCAGCCGAACCCGGCTGCGGCCGATGCGGTAAAATGCGGCACTCGGGCCTCTGGCCGCACGGAGCATTCGATGAGCATCCACGACAAGATTCGCGAGCAGGTCACCTCCAACCGGATCGTCCTCTACATGAAGGGCACGCCGGATTTTCCGCAGTGCGGTTTTTCGGCGACGACCGTCGAGATCCTTCGGCGCTGCGGGGTAACCGGCTATGAGGCCGTCGACGTGCTGCAGGATCCGGAAATCCGGCAAGGCATCAAGGAATACACGAACTGGCCGACGATTCCGCAGCTCTATGTCAACGGCGAATTCGTCGGCGGCTGCGACATCGTGAGGGAGATGTACCAGTCCGGCGAGCTGCAACAGCTCCTCGCGAAGCAGCCGGTCTAAGGAAACGTGCCCCCGCGCCGGGCGCGCCGGTGCGGATCGTGAAGCGCTAAGTGCGTGCGCGCTGGACTCTGCGCACCTCGGGGACCTGCTTCAATGCGCGCATCACGTCCGCGAGGTGATTGCGGTCGCGGACCTGGACGCTGAAGAACATCGCGATCAGGCCGCCCCCATCGGGGCGCTCCATCGAGACGTTGTCGATGTTCGCGTCGCTGTTCGCGATCTTCGTCGCGAGGTCAGCGAGGAGACCGCGGCGATCGGCCACCAGCAGGCGGATGCCGGCGTCGAACACGCCTTGCACGTCCTGCGCCCATTCGACGTCGACCAACTGCTCGCTGTCGCCGCGCTGCTTCTTCAGCGTTACGCAGTCTCGCACGTGCACGAGAAGCCCCTGGCCGCGGCGGAATTGGCCGACGACCTTGTCGCCCGGGATCGGCCGGCAGCATTTCGCGTACTGGATGGCGACGCCCTCGACGCCGCGCAGCGTGAGCGCGGAGGGCTTCGTCGCTGCGGCCGACGAGACAAGAGCGTCGTCCGCGGCCTTTCCGATCGGGCGCGTGAGCGCCTGCGCGACGACGAACGAAAGGCGCTTGCCGAGGCCGATGTCGGCGAGGATGTCGAGCTGGCTCTTCGCGCCGAATTCCTTCTGCAGCGCTTCCCATCGCTCCCAGGTGATCGACTCGGGGGCGACCTTGAGGGTGGCGAGCGCCTGGTCGAGCAGGCGCTCGCCGAGCGCCGCCGACTCCTTTTGCTGGAGTCCTTTGAGGAAATGGCGGATCCGCGAGCGGGCCTTGCCGGTCGCGACGAACGAGAGCCACGACGGGTTCGGGCGGGCCGTCGGGGAGGTGAGGATTTCTACGTGATCGCCGTTCTTGAGCTCGGTTCTGAGCGGCATCAGCTCGTAGTTGATGCGCGCGGCAACGCAATGATGGCCGACGTCGGTGTGCACGCCGTAAGCGAAGTCGACGGCGGTCGCGCCGCGCGGCAGCGCCATGATCTTGCCCTTCGGCGTGAACACGTAGATCTCGTCGGGGAAGAGGTCGCCCTTGATGTTCTCGAGGAACTCCTTCGAGTCGCGCGACTCCGACTGGATCTCGAGGAGGCTCTGCAGCCAGCGGTGCGTCTCGCGCTGCGCCTGCGCGAGGTCGAGCTCGCCGCCCTGCTTGTAGAGCCAGTGCGCGGCCACGCCCGCCTCGGCGATCCGATGCATGTCGTGCGTGCGGATCTGCGCTTCGAGCGGCGTGCCGAAGGGCCCGAACAGCGTCGTGTGCAGCGACTGGTAGCCGTTCGCCTTGGGGATCGCGATGTAGTCCTTGAACTTGCCGGGGATCGGCTTGTACATCCCGTGCAGCGCGCCGAGCGCCGCGTAGCAGGCCGTCGTGTCGGGGACGAGCACGCGCACGCCGTAGATGTCGAAGACCTGCGAGAACGTGTAGCGCTTTTCGCCCATCTTCTTGTAGACCGAGTAGATTGTCTTCTCGCGGCCCGAAACGACCGCGGTGATTCCGGCCTTGGCGAAGCCGTCGCGGATCACGTCGAGCAGCCGATTCATCACCTCGCGCCGGTTGCCTCGCGCCGCCTTGATCGCGTTGGCGAGGATGCGGAAGCGCATCGGGTACAGGTGCTTGAACGCGAGGTCCTGCAGCTCGAGGTAGAGCGCATTCAAGCCCAGCCGATTGGCGATGGGCGCATAGATGTCGAGCGTCTCGCGGGCGATCCGACGGCGATGCGCGGGTGCCATCGCGTCCAGCGTCCGCATGTTGTGGAGGCGATCGGCGAGCTTGATGAGGATGACGCGGACATCCTGCGCCATCGCGAGCAGCATCTTGCGGAAGCTCTCGGCCTGGGCGTCCTCGCGCGAGGTGAACTCGATCTGGTCGAGCTTCGACACGCCGTCGACCATGTCGGCGACCGGCTTTCCGAACGAGGTCTCGATCTCGTTCTTCGTGATGGCGGTGTCTTCCATCACGTCGTGCAGCAGCGCCGCGGCGAGCCCCTGGGCGTCGAGTCGCCATTGCGACAGGATGCTCGCTACCGCGAGCGGATGCGTGATGTACGGCTCGCCCGACTTGCGAAACTGCCCGCGGTGTGCGGAGTCGGAGAACTGGAACGCGCGCTCGACGAGCGCGATGTCGGGCTGCGGCAGGTAGTTGCCGAGGTGTCGCGTGAACTCCGCTATCTCGGGCATGCCTTCATTGCCGGCAGACGCGCCGCCTCTAGACGGGCGCCTTCAGCAGCATTTCGATGCCGACCTTGCCCGCCGCTATTTCGCGCAGAGCAACGACCGTCGCTTTGTCGCGATCCATGTCGACGAGCGCGCCGCTGCCGGCCGAGATCTGGCGAGCGCGGTTGGTGGCGGCGAGCGTCAGCTCGAACCGGTTGGGAATCTTCTCGAGACAGTCTTCGATCGTAATGCGGGCCACGGGCAATCGTCCTATTCAGGGTCCAGTAATCGTTGCAGGAGCCGTTCATGCCGCGCCGCCTGCCGGCGGGCGGCGAGGCGTGCGGCGCGGACGATCGCAGACAAATCGTCGACGGCTCTCCCAAAGTCCTGATTAATAATAACATAGTCGAATTCGATCCAGTGGCGCATCTCCTCGCGAGCGGCTTCGAGCCGCCGCGAGATCACCTCGGGTGCGTCCTGGCCGCGCTTTTCCAAGCGCTCCCTGAGCGAGGGGAGTGACGGAGGGAGAATGAAGATGTGCACGGCGTCCGGAATGAGCCGGCGCACTTGCGCCGCTCCCTGCCAGTCGATTTCGAGGAGCACGTCGCGGCCGTGTGCGATCTGATCGCGAAGCCACGTCGCCGACGTCGCGTACCAGCAGCCATGAACGAACGCATGCTCGAGGAACTCGCCGTTCGCCTTCAGCTCGAGAAACCGTGCCTCGTCGACGAAATGGTAGTGAACCCCCTCGACCTCGGCGGGCCGCGCGGGGCGCGTCGTGTAGGAGACCGAAAGGCGGATCCCGGCCTCCCGCTGGAGGAGAGCAGCGACGAGGCTTGTCTTGCCGGCCCCGGACGGGGCGGCCAGCACGAAGAGACAACCGGAGCCCGGAGGGGCGCTGGCAAGGGCGGAAGTCACGCTGCGCCGCTATTCGAGGTTCTGCACCTGCTCGCGCATCTGCTCGATCAGCACCTTGATCTCGAGCGCAGCCTGCGAAAGCTCCGCGTCCACCGACTTCGATCCGAGCGTGTTCGCCTCGCGATGGAGCTCCTGCATCAGAAAGTCGAGGCGCTTGCCTTCGCTTCCGCCCGCAGCGAGCACGCGGCGCACCTCGGTGACATGCGTCGACAATCGCGAAAGCTCCTCGGCGACGTCGACCTTGGTCGCGAAGAGGGCGAGCTCCTGCTTGAGGCGATCCTGATCCGGATCGAGCCCCGCCTCCTTCAGTCGTGCGGCGAGCTTCTCGACGTAGGTCGCGTGGATCGCCGGAACGCGCGGAGCGATTCGCGCGACCTGCGCTTCGATCGCATCGCAGCGCTCGACGAGCATCGCCACG
The DNA here is from genome assembly GCA_035541655.1 of Casimicrobiaceae bacterium. GTDB lineage: Bacteria > Pseudomonadota > Gammaproteobacteria > Burkholderiales > Casimicrobiaceae > CAIWHR01. Next base: position 12,239 of record DATKMY010000028.1, read on the forward strand.
AGCTTCGCGCCTTCGCGGGCGCGCGATGCGTTGAGCTCCGCGAGCGCTCGCGCGACGAGCTTCCGCGCGTGCGCGGCGAGCTCGTCGGCAGGCACCGTGGGTTCGGCGATCACGCCCGGCCAGCGGAGGATCTCGCCGACAGAGAGCGGGCGCGCGCCGGGCGCGCTCTTCATCGTCTCCGCCGCCGCGCGCGCGAGCTCCGCGACGCGAGCGCTGTCGACGGCGAGCGCGGACTCACCGGCACTCGCTCGACTGAGCGCCACGCGGCACTCGACCTTCCCGCGCCGCAGCGCCGCGACGAGCTGCTCGCGCAACGCGGGCTCGAGCGTGCGCAGCTCGTCCGGCAGTCGCACCTGGAGGTCGAGGTAGCGGTGGTTCACCGAACGCAGCTCGACGGCGAGCGCCACACCGGGTAGCTCCGCGGCAACTGCCGCGAATCCGGTCATGCTGAGGATCATCGGCGAATCAAGGGAGTTTTTCACAACTTTTCGGCTTTACATCGCGGCCGATCATCCGGAGAATGTATGCGTTAACAGCCGGAGGCGCAAGCGCGCGGACACTCTTTGGCATGCGAATTGCAACCACTCGCGCGGAGCATAGTCCACCCCCCTAGCGCCCATGCCCGTCACCAATCAGGCCCTCTCCGGCGGGTATCAGCTCCTCAACTATCGGATCGACCGGCAGATCAGCCGCGGCGGCTTTTCGATCGTCTACCGGGCCTTCGACGAGACGGGCGTGCCCGTCGCGATCAAGGAATACCTGCCGTCTTCGCTCGTGCTGCGTACCGAGGGCGACATCGTTCGCGCGACCTCCGCGGAGAACATGGCGTCGTTCCGCTACGGAATGAAGTGCTTCTTCGAGGAAGGCCGCGCGCTCGCGAAGATCACGCATCCGAACGTCGTGCGCGTGCTCAACTTCTTCCGCGCCAATGAGACCGTCTACATGGTCATGCGCTACGAGCGCGGGCGCACGCTGCAGCAGCAGATCCAGATGCGCCAGGACCAGATGTCCGAGCGCCTCGTTCGGCACGTCTTCATGCACCTGCTGAACGGGCTGCGCGAGGTGCACACGCACAAGCTCCTGCATCTCGACATCAAGCCGGCGAACATCTACCTGCGCACCGACGGCAGCCCGGTGCTCCTGGACTTCGGCGCGGCGCGCCAGACGCTCACCACCCGCCGCCCGAAGCTCGCGCCGATGTACACGCCCGGCTTCGCCGCGCCCGAGCAATACCGCGACCCCGACCGTCTCGGTCCGTGGACCGACATCTACGGCGTGGGCGCGAGCATGTTCGCCTGTCTCGCCGCGTTCGCGCCGCAGGCCGCCGACGCGCGCCAGCAGGAAGATCACCTCGTCTCGGCGAAGAAGATCTGGGCGGGCCAATACTCGGACAACGTGCTCGAGGTCATCGATTGGTGCCTTCGCCTCGACCCGCTCGAGCGCCCGCAGTCGGTGTTCGCGCTGCAGAAGGCGATCAAGGACATCCCTCCGAAGAAGCGCAAGGTGAGCTTTCTCGGCAACCTGAAGAAGAAGCTCTTCACCGAAATCGGCGCGTGAATGTGAAGGGCCCCCACGTTCACTGCGGTCGCTGCCCACCGAGGGGGCGGTCAGTGCCCTTCGGGCGGCCGTGCGGGCGGCTGAACGACCCCCACGCTCACTTTGTTCGCTGCCCCCCGAGGGGGCGGTCAGTGCCCTTCGGGCGGCCGTGCGGGCACTGAGCGGGCACTGAAGATGCGATTCACGATCTTCCAGGAGTCGCGCAAGGGCTCGCGCAGCGTCAACCAGGACCGCATCGCGTACACGTACAGCCGCGACACGCTGCTTCTGGTGGTCGCCGACGGGATGGGCGGGCACGCCGGCGGCGAGATTGCCGCGCAGATCGCCGTGCGCCTCTTCGTCGAGCGCTTCCAGCAGGAAGCGAAGCCGATCTTGAAGAGCCCGCTGACGTTCCTGCACGAGTCGATGTTGAGGGCGCATGCCGCGCTCGGCTCGTACTCGACGCAGTTCTCGATGCTGGAGACGCCGCGCACGACCTGCGTCGCCTGCATCGTCCAGGCGGGCTTCGCCTACTGGGCGCACGCGGGCGACTCGCGCCTCTCGATCTTTCGCGAGGGGGCGCTGATCGCACACACGAAGGACCATTCCAAGGTGCAGTACTTGATCGACCAAGGCTTGATCGGCGCCACCGAAGCTGCCGGCCATCCCGATCGCAACAAGATCTACAGCTGCCTCGGCGGCATGGTCGAGCCGGTGATCGACCTCGGCAACCGCACGCCGCTCAGGAACGGCGACTTGCTCGTGATGTGCACCGATGGGCTCTGGGGCACGATGGGCAGCGACGAAATGGCGACACGCCTGACCTCGACGCCGATTCTCAGGGCCGCCCCCGAAATGATGCGCGAGGCCGAGCGGCGCGGCGGCGTCGACGGCGACAATCTCTCCGCGATCGTCGTGCGCTGGGGCCCGGAGACGCTCGTCGAGGAGCCGGCGACGACGATCACGGAGACGCTCGGTCTCGGCGAGTTCGCAACTCAGCTCGATCGAACGTTGACGCTCGCCGATCGCAAGGGCGCCGACCGCGAGCTGTCCGATGAAGAAATCGAGCGCGCGATCAACGAGATTCAGTCGACGATCCAGCGCTACCGCCGCTAGGAACGGCCTCTTCCCCAATGCGCCAGATCGTCATCGACACCGAAACTACGGGACTCGACCCGCAACAGGGCCACCGCGTCATCGAATTCGCGGCGCTCGAACTCGTCGATCGCCGCGTGACCGGTCGCACCGTGCATTTCCGCGTCGATCCCGAACGCGAGATCGATTTCGCCGCGACCGAAGTTCACGGGATGACGTGGGAGGATCTCAAGAGCAAGCCGAAGTTTCGCGACGTCGCCGCGGAGTTCATCGACTTCGCGCGGGGCGCCGAATGGATCATCCACAACGCGCCGTTCGACGTCGGCTTCCTCGACGCTGAGCTCGAGCGCGCCGGTGTGCCGAGCTGCTCCGAGCTCTACGCCGGGCTGATCGACACGCTCGCGCTGGCACGCGAAATGTATCCCGGCAAGCGCAACGGCCTCGACGCGCTCTGCGAGCGCTTCGGAATCGACAACTCGCACCGCTCGATCCACGGCGCGCTACTCGATGCGCAACTCCTCGCCGAAGCCTACCTCGCAATGACGCGCGGCCAGGAGTCTCTGACGATCGACATGGCCGACCCCTCCGTCTCGTCGATCCTGCACGAGGCGCAGGGGAGCGAAGCGCCGAGCGCGGGGCCGCTTCCCGTCGCCGTGGTCGAGCCTACGGCAGAAGAACTCGAGGCGCACCGCGGCTACCTCGCGGCGCTCGCGAAGGAGACGAGAGGCCGTTGCGTCTGGCTGCAGCTAGAGCCGCTCGCCGACGCGATAGCCGCTTGACGGGCTTGTGCGAGGTCCGCGGGGCTCGCGCGCCGCGGCTTCTTTCCTGCTACGCTCGCGTGCGGGCAATCGCGCCCGCATTCCCGCCCGATCATGGCCGTCGATTACCTGCAGAAGATACTGACCGCGAAGGTCTACGACGTGGCGATCGAGTCGCCCCTCGATCTCGCGCCTTCGCTGTCGAGGCGCCTCGGCAACCGCATACTGCTCAAGCGCGAAGACCAGCAGCCCGTGTTCTCGTTCAAGCTGCGCGGCGCGTACAACAAGATGGCGCGTCTATCGGCGGCCGAGCGGGCTCGTGGCGTGATCGCCGCGTCCGCCGGCAACCATGCGCAGGGGGTCGCCCTCGCTGCGCAGAAGCTGGGCTGTACGGCGACGATCGTGATGCCGGTCACCACACCGCACATCAAGATTGCCGCGGTCGAGGCGCGCGGAGCGAAGGTCGTGCTTCACGGCGATTCGTACAGCGACGCGTACACGCACGCGATGCGCCTCAAGAAGCGCTCGCGGGCGACGTTCGTGCATCCGTACGACGATCCCGAGGTGATCGCGGGGCAGGGGACGATCGGGATGGAGATCCTGCGGCAGTGCCAGGGGCCGATCGACGCGATCTTCGTCGCCATCGGCGGCGGCGGGCTCGCGAGCGGGATCGCGGCGTACGTGAAGCGCGTGCGCCCCGACATCAAGGTAATCGGCGTGCAGCCCGAGGATTCAGACGCGATGGCGCGCTCGCTCGCCGCCGGCCGGCGCGTGAAGCTCGACCATGTCGGCCTCTTCGCCGACGGCGTCGCGGTGAAGCAGGTCGGCAGGGAGACCTACCGGCTCGTCAAGCAATACGTCGACGACATCGTCCTGGTCGACACCGACGCGACGTGCGCGGCGCTCAAGGACGTGTTCGAAGACACGCGCTCCGTGCTGGAACCCGCGGGCGCGCTCGCAATCGCCGGCGCGAAGGCATGGATCGAGCGGCATCGGGTACGGGACCGGACGTTCGTTGCGATCGCGTGCGGTGCGAACATGAACTTCGACCGGCTGCGCTTCGTCGCCGAGCGCGCCGAGCTGGGCGAAGAGCGCGAGGCGGTCCTCGCCGTCACGATTCCCGAGGAGCCGGGGAGCTTCCGCGCGTTCTGCCGGCTCCTCGGCAAGCGCTCCATCACCGAATTCAACTATCGTTACGCGGATCCGAAGGTCGCACACCTGTTCGTGGGCATCGAAGTGGCGAACCGCCGCGAGACCGACCAGCTGCTCACCGAACTGCGCAGGCAGCGGATCCAGGCCTACAATTTCTCCGACAACGAGATGGCAAAGCTCCACGTCCGCTACCTCGTCGGCGGGCACGCGCCGGCGGCCAAAAACGAGATCCTCTATCGGTTCGAATTCCCGGAGCGTCCTGGCGCGCTGATGAAGTTCCTGAACAGCATGAGCCGGGGCTGGAACATCAGTCTCTTCCACTATCGCAACCACGGCGCCGACTACGGCCGGGTACTCGTCGGAATGCAGGTGCCGCCCTCGGACAAAGGCAAGTTTCGCGGCTTTCTCGATCGCCTCGGCTACGACTGCGTCGAGGAGACCGGCAATCCCGCGTACAAGATGTTCCTGGGGCGCTAAGCGCTGTCGCCGCGCGCGGGCGGCCGGGCGGCGGCGATTCCTGTCGTGCCCGGACCCGCGCTGGCCGAGCATGGCATAAGCCGAGCGGCGTCCGGTGCCCGTGACGCTCGGCGGCTTGTGCCATGCCGGCTTTACGAGAATGCGCCGGACGCCTGAGGGCAGGGTATGCCCCTGGGCGTCAGGCGAAGCCGTCGAAAACTTGCTCGTTGGTGGCAATTCTCGCCCAAATGCCCATGAAGCCCGATTCAGGCAAAGTTTATGCTCTAGGCAACCGGCTGTCCCCATGGCATATTTGCCCGCGACCCGTTGTGGCCCACAATTTGCTCATACTGAAAGGCGGAATTCCCGCAAAGGACAAGCATGGTGCCGGAGCAAAGCGCGTTGACGGGCGTCAAGGTGATGGTGATCGATGACTCGAACACCATTCGCCGCAGTGCCGAGATCTTCCTGCTGCAGGCAGGCTGTGCGGTGATCCTCGCCGAGGACGGATTCGACGCGCTCGCGAAGATCGCCGACCACCATCCCGATCTCGTCTTCGTCGACATCATGATGCCGCGCCTCGACGGCTATCAGACCTGCGCGCTGATCAAAAAGAACGCGAAGTTCCATTCGACGCCGGTCGTCATGCTCTCGTCGAAGGACGGCTTGTTCGATCGCGCGCGCGGGCGGATGGTCGGATCCGACCAATACCTCACCAAGCCGTTCACGAAGGAGAGCCTGCTCAAGGCGGTTGCGACGCACGTCGCCCGTCCGGCCTCCGGCGCAACGGTATCCGCCGCGAACTGACCCCGGCGTTCCCCCAGGACATTTGCAGGCGCGCTGCCGATCATGACCGTCAAGAGAATCCTCGTCGTCGACGACTCGCCCACCGAGCGGCACGTGCTGAACGACATGCTGACGAGGGCGGGCTACGAGGTGGTCGCGTGCGACAACGGCGACGACGCGGTCGCGAAGGCGAAGCAGATTCATCCTGACCTGATCCTGATGGACGTGGTGATGCCCGGTCTCAACGGGTTCCAGGCGACGCGCGCGATCAGCCGCGATGCGGAGACGAAGAACATCCCGATCGTCCTGTGCACGTCGAAGAGCGGAGAGACCGACAAGATCTGGGGAATGCGGCAGGGCGCCCGCGACTACCTCGTGAAGCCCGTCGACTTGGCCGAGCTCCTCGCCAAGATCGCCGCGCTTGCCTGAAGCCATCGCGCTCACTTTCCATGACGACCACCGTCCGCTCCCCCCGCATCGACCTGCAGTCTTTCCAGCAGGAGCTTGCGAATCGCCTCGCGGCCAAGACGGCGGCGCAGGTAGAGTCGTCGCGCCTCGGGCTCGCGTGCGGCGGCGAGCGGTTCCTGATCCGGCTCGGCGACGCGGCCGAAGTCGTCGCCGTGCCGCCGATCGCGGGCGTGCCGCTCACGCAGTCGTGGTTCCTCGGACTCGCCAATGTCCGCGGCAACCTCTACAGCATCGTCGACCTCGCGGCCTTCATCGGGCGTGAGGCGGCGCTGCTGCAGGGCACAGGCGGTCAGAGCCGGCTGGTTCTCTTCGGGTCGCGTGCAAGCGACCTCAAGGCCGGGATCGTCGTGTCGGGCGTGCTGGGCTTGCGCAACCTCGCCGAGCTCACGCCGACGGCGCCCGAGCCCGACGCCCCCGCGTGGTACGGGCAACGCTGGCTCGACGCCGACGGCGGCGCGTGGCAGGAGATCGAGCTCGCGCAGCTCGTCGCCGATCCTGCGTTTCTGCGCGTGGGGCTCTGAGAGGAGCTGAGGACGTGAATATTCCGAATGTCTCGACCGCCTTGCGACCGGGCTCCCGTCAGGAGGAAACATGGCGTTTGAGCTGAAAATGCCGAAGCTCGTCGGCGGTGACCGGCGACGCGAGCCGCCGGAGAACTTCGACCCGCCCACGACGCAGGTGCGAGCATCGGCGGACGCGGCTGCCTTCGATCCTCTCGCGGCGCCATCGCTGGTGGAGCAGATGCGCGCGGCGATCGCGGAGACGAAGATGCCGAAGAAGGTGCCGGTGATCGGCCACCTTCCGATCGTGCGGCAGTTCCAGATCCTCGGCGTGCTGCTCGTCGCGTTCGTCGTGCTCGCGGTGCTCGTCATGCTGCTCGACGTGAAGACCGCGTCGCAGGCGACGGCGTCGACGGCGACCGCGATCGAGATGCAGATGCTCTCGCAGCGTCTGGCGCGGGGCACGGCGCTCGCCTCGCAGGGCCAGGCGGCGGCCTTCAGCGCGATCAAGGACAGCCGCGACCGCTTCAAGATGGATCTCGACGCGCTTTCGCGCGGCGGGACGATCAAGGGCGTTACCGTCGACATCGCCGACGACGAGACGGTGAGCGGCATGCTCAAGGACATCAAGGCCCGATGGGATCGGGTGGACGCGAACACGGAGCGGTTGCTCGACAACCGGCAGAACCTCACGGATCTCGCGAAGGGCAACGCCGCGATCACCCAGGGCGTCGGGCGCATCGTCGAGCTCGCGCAGCTCGCAGGCGGCGATGCTGTCTCCCAGCTCGCCGCGCTCGCGCAGCGCATCGCCAAGAACGCCGGGGCGATCGTCGCCTCGGCCGAGGTCGACCCGGAGGTCGCGTCGATGCTCGCCAAGGATGCGAACGCGTTCCGCGACGCCCAGAGCGGGTTCGCGAGGTTCGTTGCGAGCCGCGGCGACGGCGGCACGCTCGGCGAGCTCGCGAAGCGCGCGGGCGCCTTCGACGCCAGCGTGGCCTCGGTCACGCAGAACATGGGGCGGCTCGTCTCGGCGAAGCAGGCGGCGCGCAGTGTCAACAATGACGCCGAAGCGCTGCTCGCCGACACGACGAAGCTCGCCGACCTCTACGAGGGCAGCGGCAAGTCGCGGGTGCCGCTGTGGTTCGCGATCATCTTCGCGCTGCTCGCGCTCAGCACGCTCCTCCTCCTCGGCAAGGTGTTCCTCGACGACGCGCGCGTGCGCGCCTTCGAGAGCGAGGACGAGAACAAGCGCAACCAGGAAGCGATCCTGCGGCTGCTCAACGAGATGGGCAATCTCGCCGACGGCGACCTCACCGTCCAGGCATCGGTGACGGAGGACGTGACCGGCGCCATCGCCGACTCGATCAACTTCACGATCGAGGAGCTGCGCACGCTGGTGAAGGGAATCAACTCGGCGACCGACCAGGTGACGAAGGCCACTCAGGAGGCGCAATCGATCTCGAACCGCCTCTTCGAGGCTTCGCAGCGGCAGAATCGCGAGATCCACGATGCCTCCGCGTCGGTGCTGCAAATGGCGCAGTCGATCAACGAAGTGTCGCAGTCGGCCGGGCAGTCGGCGAAGGTCGCGCAGCAGTCGCTCGCCGCGGCGGAGAAGGGCGCGCAGTCGGTGCAGAACCAGATCTCCGGGATGAACGAGATCCGCGCGCAGATCCAGGACACGTCGAAGCGGATCAAGCGGCTCGGGGAATCCTCGCTCGAGATCGGCGAGATCGTCGAGTTGATCTCCGATTTGACCGAGCAGACCAACATCCTAGCGCTGAACGCCGCGATCCAGGCGGCATCCGCGGGGGAGGCGGGCCGCGGGTTCACCGTGGTCGCGGAGGAGGTGCAGCGGCTCGCCGAGCGTTCCGGCGAGGCGACCAAGCAGATCGAGGCGATCGTCAAGACAATTCAGGCCGACACGCAGGACGCGGTGGCGGCGATGGAGAAGTCGACGGTCGGTGTCGTCGAAGGCACGAAGCTCTCCGACACCGCGGGCGGGGCGCTCGAGGAAATCCGCCGCGTCTCGCGCGAGCTCGCCGAGCTGATCAGCAGCATCTCGACGCAAACGCAGAAGCAATCCGCTTCGGTGACCGACGTGACCCGGGGAATGCAGGGAATCCTGCAGATCACCGAGGAGACCACCGAGGGCACGAAGCAGACGAACGTGTCGATCGGACAGCTCACCAAGCTCGCCGCGGAGCTGCGCAGCTCGGTGGCGGGATTCAAGGTCTAGAGGATGCTCGCCGAGACCTCCATCGTCGCTGAGGCTCCCCGCGCCGCCCCGGCGTTCGACGTGGGCCCGCTCTCTTGGGTGCACGCCGAAATCGGCCAATCGCTCGCTCACGGCCTAGCGTCGCTGACGGCGTACAGGGCCGAGCCGTCCGATCCAACGCCGCTCAAGCATGCGCGTGCGCATGTCCACCAGGCGGCTGGCGCGATCCAGATGGTGGGAATGGATGCGGTGGTCGCCTACACCGACGAAATCGAGCGGCAGCTCGCGCGCCTCGAGGAGTCCGGGACCGACGTCGACGCGGTTCATGCGGTCGTCGACCGCGCGTGCAAGAAGCTCGTGATCTTCCTCGACGCGGTCGCCGGCGGTGAGCCGCCGGTCCCGCTCAAGCTCTTCCCCGAGTACGAAGCGATGCAGCTCGCGCGCGGCGTCAAGGCGGCGGCGCCCGCGGATCTCTTCTTTCCGGATCTCGACGCGTGTCCCCGCGCGGTCGCGCCGCCGTCCCCGGTCCCGGTCGACAAGCTCGCTTCGCAGCTCGTCAAGCAGCGCCGGAACTACGAGCGGGGGCTCCTCGCGTTCCTGCGCGGCGATCAGGATGGCGCGCGCAAGATGCGCGATGCGGTCGCCGGCATCGAGGGCGCGAGCTCGCGCCAGAGCGCACGCGACTTCTGGTGGACCGTCGAGGCGTTCTTCGACGCGATCGTCGAAGGCGGCCTCGATCCGGGGTTCGGCCCGAAGCAGCTCGCCGCGCGCATCGACCTGCAGATACGGCGCGTCGTCGAAGGCTCGTCGAAGGTCGCCGACCGGCTGCGCCGCGAAGTGCTCTACTACGTTGCCGTCAGCATGCCGGTCGCCCCGTCCGTGCAGGCGGTGCAACAGGGCTTCGGCCTCGGCGCGCTGATTCCGTCGGCCGAAGTGCTCAACGCCGATGTCGTCCGCCTGCATCCGATCCTCCGCGACGCGCGCGAGCAGCTCGCTGCGGCGAAGGATATGTGGCTCAAGGTGACGACCGGTCGCTCGGAGAGCCTGCCGAACCTGAAGCGCACGCTCGACGCCGTGCACGCCGACGCGAAGGAGATCGACAACCCGGCGCTCAAGAAGCTCACCGGTTCGCTCGTCACGCGCCTCGAAAAGATGCCTCCGTCGGGAAACGTGTCGGATCCACTCGCAATGGAGTACGCCACTGCGATGCTTCTCGCGGAGAACGCCGTCGACAAGTTCGGCAACCTCTCGAGCGAGTTTCCGAAGCAGGTCGAGGCGATGCTCGCTCGCCTCGACGCTGCGCAGGCGTCGCGGGCCATTCCGGCGGCGACCGCACCGATCCTCGACGAGATGTTCCGCCGTGCACAGGAGCGCCTTCTGCTCACGCAGGTCGCGCGCGAGATCCAGGTGAACCTGCGGCGGATGGAGCAGGTGCTCGACGCCTTTTTCCGCGATCACTCGAAGCGCGCCGAGCTCGCCACCCTCTCGAAGGACAGCCAGCAGATCCGCGGGGCGCTCAAGATGCTCGGGCAGGACGACGCCGAATGCCTGCTCGGTCTCTGCCAGGAGCAGATCGACAGCTACGGCGATCCCGACGCCGCGATCGACGGAGAGGGCCTGGAGCTTCTCGCCGAATCGCTGTCGGGGCTCGGATTCTACGTCGAAGCGATGGAGCAGCAGCGGCCGGATCGGCAGCGGCTGATCGCGCCGCTCCTGGCGAAGCGACTCGGCGAAGCGCCCGCCGAGCCCGTCGACCGTCACGCGGAGACCGTCGAGCACGCCGTCGACGAGATGCGCAACGCACTGCCGGCTCTGCTTGCGGAAGTGCATCGTGCACCCGCCGACGGTGCCGCACGGGCGGCGTTGAAGGCGCGCCTCAACGATCTGGTCAACGACGCGAAGCTGATCGACGATTCCGAGCTCGCGCGCAAGGCCGAGGCGGCGCTCGCGGAGCTCGACGCTGGCGGAAGCGCCGCGCTCGAGGCGGCCGTCGCCGCGATCGCCGAAAGCAGCACCGCTGCACTGGCCCCGACACCCGTGCCGTCGGAAGAAACGCAACGTCTGCTCGCCACCGATGCGACGACGCTCGACGCGGAGCTGCTCGACATCTACCTGACGGAGGCCGCGGACGTCCTCGACGCGATCGCGACGAATCGCGGCGAGCTCGAGTCGAACCCCGGCGATCGCGACGCGCTGCGCACCGTGCGGCGGCAGTTCCACACGCTGAAGGGCAGCGGCCGGATGGTCGGCCTCACCGAGCTCGGCGAGCACGCGTACAGGGTCGAAGCCATTCACAACCGCCTGCTCGAGGAAGAACACCCGGTGACGCCGGCGGTGATCTCGATGATCGGCGTCGCGGAGGCGGAATTCCGTGCCTGGATAGAATCGCTTAAGCAGAGCGGGCAGGTCACGGCGAACCCGGCGAAGCTCGTCGCGGCGATCGCCGCCGTCGAAGCCGAGCTTCCGTCTGAGGGCGAGCCGACGGCCAACGAGCCGGCGGCGCCGGCCGACGCGCTCACCGCAAGCATCGAGCTCCCCGAGCTCGCCGACGTGCACGCCGACGACGAGGAGCCGCAGCACGCACCGGCGCTCGCCGTCGCCGACGCGCCGGAGCCCCACGGCGTGTCTGCGGCGGAAGTCGACCTCCCCAGCATCGATGCCGCGCCGCTGGCGGCGATGATCGAGCTGCCGGAGCTCGGTGGCGCGGGGG
>DATKMY010000029.1:0-23909 GCA_035541655.1 Casimicrobiaceae bacterium
CTGAGTGTTGAGGCTGGCGAATCCCGCCGCCCCACGTCAGGTGTTGACGAGCTTCCGGTGCGCCTGCACGCTCATCAGCAGGCCGAGGCCGATGAAAAGCGAGATCAGCGCGGTGCCGCCGTAGGACACGAGCGGCAGCGGCACGCCGACCACGGGCAGCACGCCACTGACCATTCCCATGTTGACGAACGCGTATGTGAAGAACATCAGCGTGACGGCGCCCGCGACGAGACGCGCGAACATCGTCGACGCGTTCGCGGTGATCATCATCGCGCGGCCGATGAGCAGCATGTAGAGGATGACCAGCACGATGCAGCCGACGAGCCCGAACTCCTCGCCGAACACGGCGAAGATGAAGTCGGTGTGCCGCTCCGGCAGGAAGTCGAGGTGCGTCTGCGTGCCGTTGAGCCACCCCTTGCCGACGAGCCCTCCCGATCCGAGAGCGATCGACGCCTGCGACGAGTGGTACCCCGTGCCCAGCGGATCGCGGGTCGGGTCGACGAACGTCAGCAGCCGCTCGCGCTGATACCCGTGCAGATGCTGCCAGACGAGCGGCGCGACGGCGGATGCCGCGGCGACGAGCCCGACGATCACCTTCCACGAGAGCCCCGCGAGATAGAGCACGTAGAAGCCGGAGGCGGCGATGAGCAGCGAGGTCCCGAGATCAGGCTGGCGCTTGATCAGGTAGACCGGAACCGCGATCAGGATGCCGGCGACGCAGAAGTCCCGCCAGCCGATCCGCCCCTCGAACTTCTGGAAGTACCACGCGAGCATCAGCGGCAGTGCGATTTTCATGAGCTCGGAGGGCTGGAAGCGTCCGAAGCCGAGGTTCAGCCAGCGCCGCGAGCCGTTGACGGTCACCCCCATCAGCGCGACGCCCAGCAGCAGCGCAACGCCGACGACGTAGAGCGGAACTGCGACGCGCGCGATCGTCTGCGGCGGGATGTTCGCGACGATCCACATCAGCATCAGCGCGAACGCGAGGCTCGCGGCCTGGCTGGTGAGCCGCGCGAGGCTCTGATCCGAGGCGGAGAAGAGCGTGATCAGCCCGACGCCGGCGATCGAGAGCGCCACACCGAGCAGAAAGCTGTCGATTCGCCGCGTCAGAACGTCCCAGAGCTGAGCGAGAAACTGCGTCATCAATCGCTCTGATCGTCGCTTTCGGGAACTGCAACCGCCGGCGCGGGCTCGTCTTTCCGGACACCGGCGACGTAGTAGTCGAAGACCTGGCGCGCGATCGGCGCGGCGGCCTGCGCACCGAAGCCGCCGTTCTCGACGAGCACCGCGACGGCGATCTTCGGCGACTCGACCGGCGCGTACGCGATGAACCATGCGTGGTCGCGCAGCCGCTCGTCGACTTTCCCGGCGTGGTACTTCTCGCCCTTCAGCGAGTACACCTGCGCGGTTCCGGTCTTGCCTCCGCTGGTGTAAGGCGCCTTCACGAAGGCCGCGGCGCTCGTGCCCTCGAGGTTGACGCCGGCGAGCGCCTTCTTGATGAACGCGAGGTGTTCGGGCTTTATCGCGACGGTGTTGGTCGGCTGCGTGGCGACCTCGCGGACTTCGCCCGTCCCCGTGGCGCGGATCGACTTCACCAGGTGCGGCTGATACGACACGCCGTCCGCGGCGATCACCGAGATAGCGTGCGCGAGCTGGATCGGCGTGAACGCGTTGTAGCCCTGGCCGATCCCCGCCGAGATGCTGTCTCCCAGATACCACTTGCGGTGCTCTTCGCGATAGTCCTTGCCTGCGAAGCGCTGCCGCTTCCAGTCGCGCGAAGGCAGCACGCCGGGCAGCTCCCCCTCGATGTCGATCCCGCTCTTGCGGCCGAACCCGAATTGCGTCAGGAAGCGAAACGTGTCGTCGATGTCGGTTTCGCTCGCGAGGACATAGTAGTACGTATCGCAGGAGACGACGATCGAGCGGTACATGTCGACGCTGCCGTGGCCGCCGGGCTTGTCGTCGTTGAAGCGGTGCGCAGCGCCCGGAAGCTGGAAGTATCCTGGATCGGAGATCGCCTGCGCCGGCGTGCGCTTGCCCGAATTGAGGGCCGAGAGCGCGAGGAACGGCTTGATCGCCGAGCCCGGCGGATACGCGCCGCGGAGCGGCCGGTTGAGCAGCGGTTTGTCGGGCGAGTCGTTTAGCAGCTCCCAGTTCGCCGGGTCGATTCCGTCGACGAAGAGGTTCGGGTCGAAACCGGGTCTCGAAACGAACGCGAGAATCTCGCCGTTGTTCGGATCGAGGGCGACCAGCGCGCCGCGACGGTCGCCGAACGCTGCCTCGGCGACCTCCTGCAGCTTGATGTCGAGCGAAAGCGTGAGATCGTTGCCCGATGTCGGCGGCGATCGCGAGAGCGTGCGCACCGCGCGGCCCCCGGCGTCCACCTCGACCTCCTCGACTCCCGTGGTTCCATGGAGTTCGCGCTCGTACGAGAGCTCGATCCCGACCTTGCCGATGTAGTCGGAGCCCTTGTAGTTCGCGGTCTCGCCCCACTCGTCGATGCGTGCCACGTCACGGTCGTTGATGCGCCCGATGTAGCCGATCGCGTGCGAAGCGACTTCCCCGTACGGGTACTGGCGAAAGAGCCGCGCCTTGATCTCCACACCCGGAAAGCGATAGCGGTTGACCGCGAAGCGCGCTACCTCGTTGTCGGTGAGCCGCGTTCGCAGCGGAAGGCTTTCGAAGTTCTTCGACTCCTCGAGGAGCTTCCTGAAGCGCTTGCGATCCCGCGGCTGCACGTCGACGATCTCGCCGAGCGCGTCGATCGTCTCCTCGAGGTTCTTCACGCGCGAGGGCTGGATCTCGAGCGTGTACGCCGAGTAGCTCTGCGCGAGCACGATGCCGTTGCGGTCGCGGATGACACCGCGGTTCGGGACGATCGGAACGATCGCGATCCGGTTCGTTTCGGCGAGCGTCTCAAAGTGCTCGTGCTCGAACACCTGCAGGTAGAAGAAGCGGCCGACGAGGCCGAGGAACGCCAGCGCGACGAACACGCCGGCCAGCGAAAGCCGCCGCCGGAACAGGAAGAGCTCGCGCTCGGGGTTGCGCAACTCGGGCGAGGCGAGCGCAGGAGCGTCGCTGCGGCCGCGCCTGCGCGAGTGGAAGAGAAATCGTGCCATCGCTTCAGGCGGGCGGGACGCGGCGCGTCACAACGCGCTCTTCGATGGCTGCGGGCGCTGCCACGACTGGATCGCGGCCGTGAGGACCGGCCATAGCAGCGCGCCCACGGCCGGCGGCACCGCGTACGTCCACCGCGGCACGGGCGCGCCGCCGACGAAGCGCACGAGCAGCACGAGGGCCGAAGTGAGGCCGAGCAGCACGGCGACTTGCGCGGCTTGCTGCCACGGCGGAAAGCGCAGCACGCGGCGCCGGAAATATTCGGCGGCGTAGGCGAGGAACGCGTATGCGAGCGCGTGCTGGCCGAAGAGCGTGCCGTCGCCGACGTCCATCAGCAACCCGATCCACCAGGCGATGCCTACGCCGACGTATCGCGGCTCCTGAATGCACCAGTAGAGAAGGAGCAGCGCGACGAAGTCGGGCTTGAGCGCGAGCGCGACGCCGGAGAGCGGCAGCAGGTTGCCCACGAACGCGACCGCGAATGTCGCGACGATGAACCACGGGCGCACCGGTCGCAGAATCTCGTCCGGCCCGGCGCTCGCAAGCCCGCCGATGTTCGGCAGCGCCATCACGGCGTCCCCGCGCCCTTGCGCCTGCCCTTGCCCGGCCTCTTCGCGGCATCCGATTCCGCGGGCTCCTCCGGACGCGGGGGCGTCGCCGTCGACTTCGCGAGGACGAGCAGATGCTCGCTGCGATCGACGCCGGCAAGCGGCGTGCACGTGATGCGCGCGAACATCTGTCCCGTTTCGCGGTCGACGGTCGCGACCTTCGCGACGGCGAGCCCCGGCGGATAGGTTCCGTCGAGCCCGGACGTCACGAGGACGTCGCCGGCCTGGATGTCGGCGGAGGGCGCCATGAAGCGAAGCTCGGGCGCGCGGCCTGCGCCGGAGCCGTAGAGCACGGAGCGCACGCCACTGCGCTGGACCTTGACCGGCACCGCCTGGTCCTTGTCGGTGACCAGCGTGACTTCGGCCATGCTCGGGAAGACGCGCGTCACCTGGCCGACGACGCCGTCGGCGTCGATCACCGCTTCGCCCGGATGCAGCTCGGCGTCGACGCCCTTGCCGACGTAGAGGCGCTGCGCGAACGGATCGCGGCTCGAGTAGAGAACCTCGACCGCCGTCGCACCCGCCGGATAGCGCGAGCCGAGATCGATCAGCGTCCGCAGCCGCGCGTTCTCCTGCTGCGCGGCCACGAAGCCCTGCGCGGCCGATGCGCGCTCGACCAGCTGGCGCTTGAGCGTCGTGTTCTCCTCGGTGAGCGACCGGAGCGACGCGAAGTAGACTGCGATGTCGCCGAGGAGCTCGCCCGGGAGCTGCGCTGCGCGCTGCAGCGGATAGAGCGCGACCGCGACGACGCGCCGGATGCCTTCGAGATAGTGGTAGCGCGTGTCGACGAACAGCAGCGCGATCGAGATCAACCCGAAGAACGCGAGACGCGTGATCGGAGCCGGCCCGCGATGGAAGAACGCCGGCGGCTCGATCGAAATGTGGCGCATCGCGAAACTAGTCGGACGTGAAGATCGTCGAGAGCTTGTCCATGTTCTCGAGAGCTTTGCCGCAGCCGCGCACCACACACGTGAGCGGGTCGTCGGCGACGATAACCGGGAGGCCCGTCTCCTCCTGGAGCAGCCGGTCGACGTCGCGCAGCAGCGCGCCGCCCCCGGTCAATACCATCCCCCGCTCGGCGATGTCGGCGCCGAGCTCCGGCGGCGTGCGTTCCAGCGCGCTCTTCACCGCGGAAACGATGCTGTTGAGCGGATCGGTCAGCGCCTCGAGGATTTCGTTCGACGACACGGTGAAGCTGCGCGGAATGCCTTCGGCGAGGTTGCGCCCCTTGACCTCCATCTCCTTCACCTCGGACCCGGGGAACGCGGAGCCGATCGTCTTCTTGATCACTTCGGCGGTCGTCTCGCCGATCAGCATCCCGTAGTTGCGCCGGATGTAGTTGACGATCGCTTCGTCGAACTTGTCGCCGCCGACGCGCACGCTGCCCGAGTACACCATCCCGCCAAGCGAGATCACGCCGACTTCCGTCGTGCCGCCGCCGATGTCGACGACCATCGATCCCGTCGCATCGGAAATCGGCAGATCGGCGCCGATCGCCGCCGCCATCGGCTCCTCGATAAGGTACACCTTCGATGCGCCGGCGCCCAGCGCCGACTCGCGGATCGCGCGGCGCTCGACCTGCGTCGAGCCGCAGGGCACGCAGATGATGATGCGCGGACTCGGCGAAAAGAGCCGCGATTCGAGCACGCGCTTGATGAACTGCTTCAGCATCTGCTCGGTCACCGTGAAGTCGGCGATCACGCCGTCCTTCATCGGCCGGATCGCCGTGATGTTGCCCGGTGTGCGGCCGAGCATCTGTTTCGCGGCGAGTCCCACTTCCTGGATGACGCGCTTGCCGTTCGGCCCGCCTTCCTGGCGGATTGCGACCACCGACGGCTCATTGAGCACGATTCCCTTCCCGCGCACGTAGATCAGCGTGTTCGCGGTGCCGAGGTCGATCGCCAGGTCGCTGGAGAAATATCCCTTGAAAGACTCGAACATGTGGCGGTTACCTGCGGCAATACGGGAAGCGCGCGCTCGGCGCGCCTCCCGGCGGTCTGACGAACGGGTGCATCCCCCGAAATATGACATTATGATAACCTATTGTGCGTTGCACCCGCACTGATTTTGTGCGGAAATCCCGAAGAAATCGGCCGCATCCCTGGTCGGAGCGGTTCACCGCAATCACCGTCGGGCGGCGGCCGTCACCCTTCGGTCCGCTCCCGGATTCCAACGCCGCATCGCAATGAGCATCTCCATCGCAGACGTCCGAAGGATCGCCCAACTCGCGCGGATCGAGATCGACGCCGCCGAGGCAGACGAGGTCCGCGCGAAGCTCGACGCGATCTTCGGGCTCATCGATCAGCTCGCCGCCGTCGACACGAAAGGCGTGGAACCGATGGCGCACGCGCAGGAGATGACGCTCGTGCTGCGCGAGGACTCGGTCAGCGAGACCGACCGCAGCGCCGACTACCAGCGCGTGGCTCCCGCGGTTCAGGACGGGCTCTACCTCGTCCCGAAAGTGATCGAGTAGCACGCGCGATACGAGGATGCTCGCCGGCCCAATCACCGAGGTCGCCGCCGCGCTACGCGCGAAGCGCTACTCGTGCGTCGAGTTGACGCGCGAGCTCCTCGATCGCATCGCACGCTTCAATCCGACGCTGAACGCGTTCGTCACCGTCGATGCCGAGCGCGCGCTCGCCGACGCGCGTGCGGCCGACGCCGCAATCACCGCCGGAAGCGCGCAACCCCTCACCGGGATCCCGATCGCGCACAAGGACATTCTCGCCACTGCGGCGATGCGCACGACGTGCGGCTCGAAGATGCTCGCGAGCTACGCGTCGCCATTCGACGCGGATGTCGTGGACCGCCTCAAGCGCGCGGGGACGGTGCTCGTCGGCAAGACGAACATGGACGAGTTCGCAATGGGCTCCTCCAGCGAGACGTCGTTCTTCGGCCCCGTCAGGAATCCGTGGAACGACGCGTACGTCCCCGGCGGCAGCTCCGGCGGTTCGGCCGCCGCGGTCGCGGCGAGGCTGATCTGCGGCAGCACCGGCACCGACACGGGCGGCTCGATCCGCCAGCCAGCGGCGCTCTCCGGCATCTGCGGGCTGAAGCCAACGTACGGGATCTGCTCGCGCTACGGTCTGGTCGCGTTCGCATCGAGCCTCGACCAGGCGGGCCCCTTTGCGCAGACGGCAGGGGACCTGGCGCTGCTGCTCAACGCGATGGCCGGTCACGACCCGCGCGACTCGACGTCGCTCGATCGCCCGGTCGAGGATTACGCGCGCGCGCTCGCTGCGGATCGCGGAGCAAGGCCGCTCGCCGGCGTGAGGATCGGGCTGCCGCGCGAGTATTTCGGCAAGGGGGTGGACGCCGACGTCGCCGCCGCGGTCGAGGCAGCGCTCGCCGAGCTTCGTGCCCTCGGCGCAACGACCGTCGACATTGCGCTCGCGAACGTCGGCCTGGCCGTTCCCGTGTATTACGTGATCGCGCCCGCGGAAGCTTCGTCGAACCTGTCGCGCTTCGACGGCGTGCGCTACGGTCACCGTGCCGCGGCCTATTCCGACTTGAACGACATGTACCAGAAGACGCGCGCCGAAGGCTTCGGCGCCGAAGTGAAGCGGCGGATTCTCGTCGGCACGTACGTACTGTCGCATGGCTATTACGACGCCTATTACCTGAAGGCGCAGCAGGTCCGCCGGCTGATCGCCGAGGATTTCAAGCGCGCGTACCGGAGCTGCGACGTGATCGCAGGCCCGACGACACCCACCGCGGCCTTCGCGATCGGCGTGAAGACCGGCGATCCGGTGGAGATGTACCTCAACGACATCTTCACGGTCGCCGCAAACCTGACCGGCGCGCCGGCGCTGTCGCTGCCGTGCGGCTTCGACCGCAACGGCCTGCCGATCGGGCTTCAGCTCCAGGGAGACGCATTCACCGAGGCGCGGCTGCTCGACGTCGCACACCGGTTTCAGCAGGCGACCGATTGGCACCGGCGGGTTCCGAAGCTGGCGACCGAGGTCGCACGATGAGCTGGGAAGTCGTCATCGGCCTCGAGACGCACGCACAGCTTTCGACGGCGTCGAAGATATTCTCCGGCGCGCCGACGGCGTTCGGCGCGGCGCCGAACACCCAAGCCTGCGCGATCGACATCGCGCTGCCCGGCGTACTGCCCGTGCTCAATCGCGGGGCGGTCGAGCGCGCGATTCGCTTCGGACTCGCGGTCGGCGCCACGATCAACAGGAGGAGCGTCTTCGCGCGCAAGAACTACTTCTACCCGGATCTCCCAAAGGGCTACCAGATCAGCCAGTACGAGATCCCGATCGTCCAGGGCGGCGCGCTCACGATCGCGACGGCGAGCGGCGAAAAGACGGTGCGCCTCACTCGTGCACACCTCGAGGAGGACGCCGGCAAGTCGCTGCACGAGGAGCTGCACGGGTGGACGGGCATCGACCTGAACCGCGCCGGAACGCCGCTCCTCGAGATCGTCTCGGAGCCCGACATGCGCGGCGCCGCGGAGGCGGTCGCGTACGCGAGGACGCTGCACGCGCTCGTCAAATGGATCGGCATCTGCGACGGCAACATGCAGGAGGGAAGCTTCCGCTGCGATGCGAACGTCTCGGTACGTCCCGCGGGCGAGACGAGGCTCGGCACCCGCTGCGAGATCAAGAATCTCAACAGCTTTCGCTTCCTCGAGCAGGCGATCGAGTTCGAGGTGCGCCGGCAGATCGAGCTGATCGAGGACGGCGGCACCGTCGTTCAGGAAACGCGGCTCTTCGACCCTGCACGCCGCGAAACGCGATCGATGCGCACCAAGGAAGATGCGCAGGACTACCGCTATTTTCCCGACCCCGACCTGCCACCGCTCGTCGTCGACGCGGCGTCGATCGAGCGCGTCCGTCGCGAGCTGCCCGAGCTCCCCGAGGCGATGAAGGTGCGCTTCGAGCGCGACTACGGCCTCCCCGCCTACGACGCGCGCGTGCTCACGGCGAGCCGCGAGATCGCCGCGTACTTCGAGACCGCTGCTGCGGAATTGCCCGGCAGCGCCAAGCTCGCTGCGAACTGGATCATGGGCGACCTGGCCGCGGCACTCCACAAAGCGAACCTCGACGTCGTCGACTGCCCGGTCCCCGCGAAAGAGCTCGCCCGCCTGCTGAAGCGCATCGACGACGGCACGATCTCGGGGAAGATCGGCAAAGAGGTCTTCGACGCGATGTGGGAGGGTGGCGCAGCGGGACGCGCGGAGGGCGCGGGCAAAGCCGGCGCGATCGCGACCGCGGCCGTTTCCGCCGACGCGATCATCGCGCAGCGCGGCCTGAAGCAGATCTCCGACGAGGGCGCGCTCGAGCGCATCGTCGACGACGTCCTCTCCGCGAATCCGTCGATCGTCGCCGAGTACCGCTCGGGCAAGGAGCGAGCGTTCAACTCGCTCGTCGGCAAAGCAATGCAGGCGACGCGCGGCAAGGCGAACCCGGCGCAGCTCAACGCGATCCTGAAGAAGAAGCTCGCCGCGTGACTACCCGCGGGAGCGGGGCCGGCCGGGATGCCGCAGGGGTCGAACCCCGCTCGTGCGCGCGATGTGCAGCGGACTCGCTCAGGGAGAGTGCGTCGGTGCTCGCGCGAGCCTCCCGGCCCGCGCCGATGCCGGCGGCATCGCGACTGCGGCCTCGCATTCCACGCGATTGCGACCGTGTTGCTTGGCCCGGAACAACGCTTCGTCGGCACGAGCGAAGGTGTCGATGATCGCTTCGCCCGGCTTGTACTGCGCGACGCCGATCGACACGGTCAGGCGGCCCGCCGAACGGGTGTGAGGAATGTCGAGCTGACTGATCCGCTCGCGCAGTCGCTCGGCGTCCGCCATCGCACCGGCCACGGTGCTGTGCCGCAGGACCTGGACGAATTCCTCTCCGCCGTAGCGTCCGAAAATGTCCGTCGCGCGCAGGCCGCCCTGCACGGTCTGGGCGAACGTCCGCAACACCCGATCTCCGGTCAGGTGATCGAAGCTGTCGTTGTAGCGCTTGAAGCGATCGAGATCGATCACGCAGAGGGACAGCGGCTCCCGCGCGGCGTCGGCCCAGCGCTTGGCGTCCTCCATCGCGACGATCAGCGCGCGCCGGTTGTAGACGCCGGTCAGGTCGTCGCGGCGTGCGCTCTCCTCGATCCCCTCGAGCCTGATGCTCGCCTCGGTGAGGCCGCGCCGCAACCGCTTGACGTGCTCGCCGATCAGCACGAACCACGGCGTGGTGACGAGCAGCACGCAGAGGTGCAGCGCGTCCGAGCGCATCACGTCGACGTCGGGGCTCGCCTTGTAGCGCAGCCAGACGACCAGCGCGTAGCTCGCGAGCGAGACCGCGCTCAAACCCGCGAGCATCCTGCCGCTGTGGCGCAGCATGCAGAACATCAGCGCCACGAAGAAGAACGCGGTGAATACGAGGCGGGTGTCGGGAGCGCGGTAGACGACGTAGAGCATCGTGAACACCGACGCGAGGAATTGCCAGCCCGTCAGGCTCGGGTCCGGAAACCACAGGTTGATGCCGAAGCGAAAGATGCAGTAGAAGAACAGGACGAACGCCGCGACGATCGCATAGACCTCGACGAGCGTCTGCTGGTCGATCCGGTCCTGCACGTAGAACACCGAGAGCAGCGCCAGATAGAGCGCCGAGAACGAGCTGGCGAGGAGGAAGCGCCTCAGCCTGATCCCTTGCTTCAGCTCGTCCCGCGCCGGCGACGGAATGTCCATGACCGGTAGCGTCTGTTGTTCGAAGCGTTCGGCAAATTCTCACGCGTTCGCGCCGCGCGCGCAAATCGCGAGACGACCGGCGGACCGCTGTGGGCTTCCGGCCGTCGTCCGGCGACCCTGGACGGCGCTTCCAGGTGGGCCCGTCATCCCCGGGGTACTGCGTGCGCCCCGTCGCCAGGCGATCGGCGCGTCATGCCGAATTCGGCGCGAACGTGCAGAGTCACTTGAGGTACTTCGCCAGGAATGCTTCCATCCGGCGCGCGAAGTCGATGCGGTTGGCCTCTTTCTGCCAGCCGTGGCCTTCGTCCGCGTAGACGATCCACTCGGGCTCCTGCCCGGCAGCGCGCAGAGCGGCGCGCATCCCCGTGCCGTGCTCGAGCGGTACGCGGTGATCCAACCCACCGAAAGCGAGCAGCACGGGCGTCTTGATCCGCGCGGCCTGCTCGAGCGGTGTCACGGCAGCGAGCGCGGCAGCATCCTTCTTCGGATCGCCGATGAGCACCTGGTAGCTGTACATCCGGGCTTCCTCCGATATTTCACTGCGCCAGTAGCCCGCGAACAGAAGCCTCGGATCGGTCACCGCCACCCACGCGATCCCGCAGCGATAGAGATCGGGGTTGCGGACAAGTCCCATCAACGCCGCGTAGCCGCCGTAACTCGCCCCCGCGATGCAAACTCTCTTCGCGTCGACCACGCCCTGGCTCACCGCCCACTCGAGCGCATCGACGAGGTCGTCGTCCATTGCGCGCCCCCACTCCTTCCACCCGGCGCGAAAGTGTCGATACCCGTACCCGGTGCTTGCTCGAAACTCGGGCTCGATCACGACGTATCCGCGCGAAGCGAGAAACTGCGCGTCGTCGTTCCAGTGCATCCACTCGCCACGCACCCAAGGCCCGCCGTGGACGAGCACGACCGCTGGGCGAGCGCTCTTGCGATCGGCGCCGGGCGGCAGCGTCAGCCACACCGGAAGCTCGAGCCCGTCGCGCGCGCTTATCCGGTGCAGGTCGAGTGTCGCCATACGCTGGGGCTCGATGTCCGGACGCACTCGGCCGACGCTCTGCCAATCCTTTTTGGACGGCCGGTAGACGACGAACTGACCGGGATCCTGATCCGAGTACGAATGAACCAGCACCACGACGTCGTCCGACGTGCACTTTCCGCAAGTGAGCCTATTGATTCGCCCCGGGAACCGCGCGTCGACGTCCTGTTGAATCTTCTTCATCCGCTCGTCGAGCCAGACCGTCGTCTCGCCGTCGGTGAACATGCGGAACCCGAGCGTCGCTTCGGGCGCGCCCTTCGGAATGATCGGCCCGCCCCGAAAGTCGAATCCCGGCACACTGATGAGAGCCTCGGGCTCGGGCTTGCCCGTCGTGAAGTCGAATCGCCTCAGCACCGCGTAGCTCGCAGCGCCTTCGCTGGACGCCACGTAAAGCCTCCCCGCCGCGTCCACGAAACGCGGCGTGAAACGCCGATTCAGCGGGTCCATTTTGGCGATTTCGGTCCAATCTTCGCGGCCCGGCGGGCGCCAGTAGACGCGCATCTGGCCTTCGTGCGTCGCGACGACCACGCGTGGCTCGCCTCTCGGGTCGAAGATCCATTCCAGCGCGTGTTCGGGCGCGCCGACGGCGAGCGAGCGCGTCTGCTGCGTCGTCACGTCGAGGCGCAGCGGCGAGATCGCGGTCCACTGGTGGTCGACGTCCAGTGCGACTCGCCCGACGATCACGTCGTTGCCGCCGCCGACGGGAACGGACAGCAGAATGTGGCGCCAATCGAGGGGCTCGTGCCCGCTCCGGTGTCCGACGATCCGGTCGCCGCGGGGGTCGATGAGCTCGCGCAAACCGTTGCCATCGGCGCGGACGCTGAAGAGTCCGGGGGCGATTTGTCGGTCGCCCCCCTCGGTCAGATCGGTGAGGCTGAAGACGAGGTACTCGTCGTTCACCCAATGGAATTCGCCGATGTCGGCTTCGCCGAAGCGCGCGGCGAGCGTGGGACTGCTGCCGTTCTGCAGATCGTAAACAACGAGACTGATTCGGGATCCGCCGCCGGCGGTCGTCACGGCGAGACGGCCGCCGGACGGTGAGATCTCCGCGCGGTCGATGGCCGGATAACGATAGAACGCTTCGACGGGAATCGGCGTGTCGTCGGCGCGCGGTCGAGCCGCCGGCAAGCACAGCAGGACACCCAGGACCAGCGCATTCGCCCCGATCCTTGCCCAGTTCTTGCGCGGCGTGCTGGGCCCGGTCACCCCGTTACGCCTCCGACTTGTCGTTTGCGGCGCTCCCCCGCCACGCCGTCGGCCCGTGATACCTGCGGCCCCGTTCGGGCCTTCAGGCCATAAGGGCCTTATACCGGATCCGGTGCGGGCGCGCACCTTCTTCGCCCAGCCGGCGTTTCTTGTCGGCTTCGTATTCCTGATAGTTGCCTTCGAAGAACGCCCACTGCGAATCGCCTTCGGCAGCCAAGATGTGCGTCGCAATGCGGTCGAGGAACCAGCGGTCGTGCGAAATTACGAGCACGCTCCCCGCGAATTCCTCCAGAGCGTCTTCGAGCGCGCGCAGCGTCTCGACGTCGAGGTCGTTCGACGGTTCGTCGAGCAGCAGCACGTTGCCGCCTCGAAGCAGCGTCGCGGCGAGGTGCAGCCGCCCGCGCTCGCCGCCCGAGAGCGTGCCGACGATCTTCTGCTGGTCGGGCCCCTTGAAGTTGAAGCGCCCGAGGTAGGCGCGCGAAGGCATCTCGAAGCGGCCGACGGTGAGGATGTCCTGGCCGCCGGAGATCGCCTCCCACGCCGTCTTGTCGTTCGGCAACGCTTCGCGCGTCTGGTCGACGACCGCGAGTCGCGCCGTCGGGCCGATCACGATCTCTCCGCTGTCCGGCTTCTCCTGGCCCGTGATCAGGCGGAAGAGCGTCGTCTTGCCGGCGCCGTTCGGGCCGATGACGCCGACGATCGCACCCGCCGGAATCTTGAACGACAGATCGTCGATCAGCAGCCGCTCGCCGTAGCCCTTGCTCACGCCCTTGAACTCGATCACCGAATCGCCGAGACGCTCGGCCACCGGGATGAAGATCTCCTGCGTCTCGTTGCGCTTCTGGTGCTCGTAGGAGGCGAGCTCCTCGAAGCGCGCGATCCGTGCCTTGCCTTTCGCCTGGCGGCCCTTGGCGTTCTGCCGCACCCACTCGAGCTCCTTGTGCATCGCCTTGATGCGCGCCGCCTCCTGCTTCGCCTCGATCTGCAGCCGCGCCTCCTTCTGCTCTAGCCACGAGCTGTAGTTGCCTTTCCACGGGATGCCGTGACCGCGGTCGAGCTCGAGGATCCACTCGGCGGCGTTGTCGAGGAAATAGCGATCGTGCGTCACCGCGATCACCGTTCCGGGGAAGCGCTGCAGGAACTGCTCGAGCCACTCCACGCTCTCGGCATCGAGGTGGTTCGTCGGCTCGTCGAGGAGCAGCATGTCGGGCTTGGAGAGCAGCAGGCGGCACAGCGCGACGCGGCGCTTCTCGCCGCCGGAGAGATTCGCGACCTTGGCGTCCCACGGCGGCAGCCGCAGCGCGTCGGCCGCGATCTCCATCTGCACGTCGGTGTCGGCGCCGGCGGTGGCGATGATCGCCTCGTACTTCGCCTGCTCGGCAGCGAGCTTGTCGAAATCCGCGTCGGGCTCGGCGTAAGCCGCGTAGATCTCGTCGAGCTTCTGCTTCGCGTCGAGGATCTCGGAGAGGCCCTGCTCGATGGTTTCGCGGACCGTCTTCTGCGGATCGAGCTGCGGCTCCTGTGGCAGGAAGCCGATGCGCATCCCGGGCATCGGCACCGCCTCGCCGTCGAACTCCCTGTCCTCGCCGGCCATGATGCGGAGCAGGCTCGATTTTCCCGAGCCGTTCAATCCGAGCACGCCGATCTTCGCGCCCGGAAAGAAGGAAAGCGAAATGTCCTTGAGAATGACGCGCTTGGGCGGAACCATCTTGCCCACGCGGTTCATCGTATAAACGTATTGAGCCATGGGTGTTCGTAACTGGGGCGGGATTGCAATTATCGCAGGCCGGGCCGCCTTTCCTGTGGCGACACCGACCCTCGGGTGACTCTGTCGCGATTCGCCGACCCGCGGCGAGAAGCGCCGGGCGGCGTTCCCGCCGTCCGGCGCGACGGACCGCTACTTCTTGCCGGGCGCGGGCGGTGCAGTGTCCGGCGTGGCGACGGACCTCGCGCTCTCCGCGGCCCTCGCTGCGACGAGCTCGCGCCAGCGCTGCTTGTCGGAGTCGTACTTTGCGACGACCATCTCGGTCTCGCGCTTCTTCTGTGCGATCAATTCGGCCTGTCGCGCGAGCTCCGAATCGATGCTCTCGAGCTCGCGGTCGAACACCGCGACGATCGGCTTGCCTTTCATCTCCTCTTTCTTGACCTCGAGCTCGGCCTTGCGCTTGTTCAGCTGCTCGCTGTAGGCGAGCGTCGACTGCACGACGTTGTCGATCGTCTGCAGCGAGCGCTTGCGCGCGAGATCGATCTCGGCCTCGCTCGTGTACGAGGAGAGCAGCGCCCGATCGCGGCGCGCGATTTCCTCCTGCTGCCGCGCGAGCTCCTTCTGCTTCTGTGCATCCTGCTCGATCCCTCTGCGCTGCTCGGGCGTGAGCGCCTTGTCGGTCTTCTTGACCTCGACCCCCTGCTTGTTGAGCTCGATGCGCGCCTTGTCGACCGCTTCGGGCGGCAGCGTGTCCGTGTAATGAACGACGCCCTTGTCGTCGACCCACTTGTAGACCGCGGCGCGGGCCTGCCATGGGGTTGCGAGCAGCACGGTCGCGAGCAGCACGGCCAGCGCGAGGGCGGGGCCGCGCCCATCGTACCCGCTGCAACTCACGGCCAGCGCTTCAGTCCCTGCTGCGTTCACGCCCCCACCCACCTTGCTTCGTCCGTCGACCCAGCGCCCCGGAGCAGCTCTCGCCCGCCATCCATGCAATCAGCGTGCACCGTATTCGGCCCGGTACGCCGCCACCGCCGCCCCGTGGGCCTTCAACGCGGGATCGCCGGCGACGAACGCCATCAGGTCGTCGAGAGTGGCGATCGCGGCGACCGGTATCCCGTAGGCGTCGCGGACTTCCTGCACCGCCGATTTCGCTCCCTGACCCCGCTCCATTCTGTCGAGCGCGATGAGCACGCCGGCAGGCCGCCCGCCTTCCCGCCGGATAAGCTCGACCGATTCACGCACCGACGTCCCGGCCGTAATCACGTCGTCGACGACCAGCACGCGGCCCTCGAGCGCAGCGCCGATCACCGTGCCGCCTTCACCGTGGTCCTTCGCCTCCTTGCGGTTGAAACTGAACGGCAGATTGTGCCCTTTTTCGGCAAGCGCGATGGCCGTGGCCGCAGCGAGGGTAATGCCCTTGTACGCCGGACCGAAGAGCTGATCGCATTCGACGCGGGCGGCGAGCATCGCGTCGGCATAGTAGTGTCCGAGGCGCCGAAGGCTCTCGCCATCGTCGAACAACCCTGCGTTGAAGAAGTAGGGCGTCCTGCGTCCCGCTTTGGTGACGAAGTCGCCGAATCGAAGCACGTCATGTGCCACGGCGAACGCGAGAAACTCCTGGCGAAAATCGCTCACGGACTGAGCTCGCAACGGCATTCGAGACGGCGCGATTATACGCCGAGCCCGTGTAAACTCGTCCTTGTCTCACGACCTCTCGCCGCCGCCTCCCGCGGCACTTCCTCGCGTGCGGATCATTACGCTCAACGTGAACGGCATACGCTCGTCCGAGCGCCGCGGCCTCTCGCGCTGGCTGCGCCGCGCCGAGCCGTGGGATGTCGTTTGCCTGCAGGAGATCAAAGCGACGGTGGACGACATTCCGCGCGCGCTGCGTCGCCCGCGCCGCGCGCACGCGGCGTTCCTTCCGGCCGAGCGCAAGGGCTACAGCGGCGTTGCTGTCTACGCGAAGGTCCCGCCGCGCTGCGTCGAAGGATTCGGCAGCCGCGAGTTCGATGCGGAAGGGCGCTATCTCGAGGCGCACTTCG
This sequence comes from Casimicrobiaceae bacterium, assembly GCA_035541655.1. Lineage (GTDB taxonomy): Bacteria > Pseudomonadota > Gammaproteobacteria > Burkholderiales > Casimicrobiaceae > CAIWHR01. Next base: position 16,397 of record DATKMY010000029.1, read on the forward strand.
CGGAACTCACCGTGGTCAGCGTGTACCTGCCGTCCGGATCGAGCGGCCCGCACCGCCAGGCATCGAAGCTTCGCTTCCTCGACGAATTCCTCCCGCATCTAGCGCAACTCCGACGCACAGGGAGGGAGATCATCCTCTGCGGCGACTGGAACATCGCCCACCGCGAGATCGACCTCAAGAACTGGCGGAGCAATCAGAAGAACTCGGGCTTCCTGCCGGAGGAGCGCGCGTGGCTCACGCGGGTGTTCGACGAGCTCGGCTTCATCGACGTGTTCCGCCGTATCGATCCGCGCCCCGAGCGCTACACGTGGTGGTCGAACCGCGGACAGGCGTGGGAAAAGAACGTCGGCTGGCGGATCGACTACCAGGTTGCGACGGCCGCGATCGCGGCGAAGGCGAGGGCGGCGGCTATCTACACGAACCGCCGCTTTTCCGACCACGCTCCGCTCGTCATCGACTACGACTACACGCTGCGCTAGGGGCCTTCGTTGCTGCGCCTGACGAACCTCGTCCTCGCCCGCGGCGCGAAGCGCCTGCTCGACGGCGCGAACCTCACCGTTCACGCCGGGCACAAGGTCGGGCTCGTGGGACCGAACGGCTCGGGCAAGTCGAGCCTCTTCGCGTTCGTTCGAGGCGAACTGCATCAGGACGCCGGGGAGATCGAGCTTCCGTCGGCGTGGACGATCGCGCACGTCGCGCAAGAGACGCCTGCCGTCGGCTCGCCGGCGATCGAGTTCGTGCTCGACGGCGACCGCGAGCTGCGCGAGATCGAACGCGAGCTCGCGGCAACCGAGGCGGCCGCGGCGAGCGAGCCCGAGCGCCACGGCGAGACGCTCGCGCTGCTGCATCACCGCTTCGACGAGATCGGCGGCTATGCGGCGCGCGCCCGAGCGGCGACACTTCTCGCGGGCCTCGGCTTCGCGCCAGCGCGTCACGCCGATCCGGTCGCGCAATTCTCCGGCGGCTGGAGGATGCGGCTCAACCTCGCGCAGGCGCTGATGTGCCGGTCGGATCTTCTGCTTCTCGACGAGCCGACCAATCACCTCGACCTCGATGCCGTCCTTTGGCTCGAGGACTGGCTCGGCCGCTATCCGGGAACGCTGCTGCTCATCACGCACGACCGCGATTTCCTCGATGGAGTCGTCACGACGATCGCGCACATCGATCACCTGAAGATCAGGACGTACACGGGCAACTACTCGCAGTTCGAGCGCGAGCGGGCGAGAGAGCTTGCGCTGCAGCAGGCGGCGTTTGAGAAGCAGCAGCGGCAGATCGCGCACCTGCAGGCCTTCGTCGACCGCTTCCGCGCAAAGGCGACGAAGGCCAAGCAGGCGCAGAGCCGCATCAAGACGCTCGAGCGGATGGAGCGGATCGCCGCCGCGCACGTCGACAGCCCGTTCGAGTTCGCGTTCGCGCCGTCGGGCGGCGGAGCGCAGCAGCTCGTGCGCCTCGAAGGCGTGACGCTCGGTTACGAGGGCGCGCCGCCCGTTCTCACGGCGCTCGAGTGGACGGTGCGCAACGGCGAGCGGATCGGCCTGCTGGGGCCGAACGGGGCGGGCAAGTCGACGCTGCTCAAGGCGGTGGCCGGAACGCTCGTGCCGCGCGCCGGCAGGCGGCATTCGGCGAAGACGCTGGCGATCGGCTACTTTGCGCAGCACCAGGTGGAGCTGCTGCGCGACGACGAATCGCCGCTCTGGCATCTGGCCCGCGTCGACCCCGGAGCGCGCGAGCAGGAGCTGCGCGACTTTCTCGGCGGATTCGACTTTCGAAACGACACGGTGCTGCACCCGGTCGGGCGCTTCTCGGGCGGCGAGCGCGCTCGCCTCACCCTTGCAATCCTCGTGCGCCAGCGGCCGAACCTCCTCCTGCTCGACGAGCCGACCAACCATCTCGACATCGAAATGCGTGAAGCGCTCGCCGAGGCCTTGCAGGATTACGACGGCGCACTGATCGTCGTCGCGCACGACCGGCACCTGCTGCGCGCGACGACCGATGCGCTGTGGCTCGTCGACGCCGGCGCAGTGCAACCGTTCGAAGGCGATCTCGACGACTACCGCGAGTGGGTGCTGGCGCGCGGGCGCCGCGCCGCGGAGGCGGGCGAGCCGACGAGCAGCGCGAGCCGGAAGGCGCAGCGGCGAGCCGAAGCGCTGGAACGCCAGCGCGACTACGCGAAGCGCAAGCCCTATGCCGATCGGCTCGCCGGCCTCGAGCGGGAGATCGCGGCGCTCGACGCGGAGCGCAAGGGCGTCGAAGACTGGCTCGCATCGCCCGCCGCTTACGCTGACGAGCGCAAGGACGAGCTCAAGGCGCGCCTGGCGCGGCAAGGCGACCTGCGCTGGCAGCTCGCGCGCCTCGAAGCCGAATGGCTGGAGGTCGCCGAGATTCTCGAAAAGCCGGAAATCGAATCCTGAAGCGCGTTCGGGGGTTCCGATTAGCAGGCGGCGCAAGTCGCACCGGCAGGCCGAGGGGCGCCCGATTCTCGTGAAGCCGGGGCTAGCCCCTTGGGCGACCTGCTAGCGCGCGCCGGGGCGATAAAAGAGATAGATGCCGAATCCCAGCGTGTCGCGCCCCCACCGCAAGTACGCGTCGCGCCAGCGGCGGCTGCGCTTGAGCATTTCGGGGACGTCGGGATCGTCGGTCTGCTCCCCCGCATAGCGCTCGATCGAGCGCGAGTATTTCCACTCGTAATCGTCCCACTCGTCGAGCGAGGCGGTGATCGCATGCATCGGAATCAAGCCCGCATTGACGCCCGCATCGACGTTGCCGCGGTGGTCGAGGTACTGCGTGTCGGGGCCGCCCAGGAACGCAACGTATTCGGGACGCGGCTTTCGCTGCCAATAGCCTTCGCCGATCAGGATGTAACCGCCGGACTTGGTCCAGGTCTTGAGCTGGTTGCAGATTCCGGGCATGCCTCCGTCGATACCGCCGGCGCCCAGCATTACGGCGAGATGGAAGGTCTCCGGGTCGGCCCGGTAGTTGCGGATATCGCTGTCGTCGAGGTGTAGCTTGGAGAGTGCGCCCGTCCATTCGGCGCGCTCGCGCGCCGCGTCGAGCATCAGCTCCGAATGGTCGACCGCGATGACGGTCGAGCCGAAGCGCTCGATGATCCGCAGCGCGAGCTCCGCGCGACCGCAACCCAGGTCGAGGACACGCGAGCCAGCGTCGAGCGGCAGCAGGTCGAGCACCTTCTCGATCTTCGCGGCCGAGATCGGATTGCAGTAGTCGTGCTCGCGGTGCGCGATGAAGCTGAATTTCTTGGGATTCATGGCGGGCGCGGCCTCGCGTCGGGGTCGTTCCATGGCGCGACACGCAAAAGGAGTGCCATCCCCGGGAGCGCGAGCGCCGTGCAGAGCAGATAGAAGTCGAACCAGCCGATCTTGTCGACGAGCCAGCCGGTCGACGCGTTGACGACGGTGCGCGGCACCGCCGCCAGGCTCGTGAACAGCGCGAACTGCGTCGCCGTGTAGCGCGGATCCGTCGCCCGGGCGATGAACGCCACGAAGGCCGTGGTCCCGAGGCCCACGCCGAACGCCTCGAACGCGATCACGCAGGCGAGGAGCCACTTGTCCGGCCGATTCTCGTGCGCGAGCCATGCGAAGCCCAGGATCGACACGAGCTGCACGACGCCGAACAGCCACAGCCCGCGGTTGATCCCGAGGCGCAGCATCCACAATCCGCCGAGCACGCCGCCGGCGACGCTCGACCACAGGCCGGCGTTCTTTGCGATGACGCCGATCTCCGACTTGCTGAAACCCATGTCGAGATAGAACGGTGTTGCGAGCGCGGTCGCCATGCTGTCGCCGAGCTTGTAGAGGAAGATGAAGAGAAGCACGACGAACGCGCCTTGCGCGCCGTCGCGCCGGATGAATTCCCGGAACGGCTCGACGACGGCTTCGCCGAGCGAGTGGGGACCGGGCCGGGCGAGCGCGGGCTCGGCCACGGCGAGCGTCATCCCGATTCCGGGCAGCATGAACGCCGCGGTAATCCAGAAGACGTACGACCACGGCAGATGGTCGGCGAGAATCAGCGCGAGCGCCCCGGGAACGAGACTCGAGATCCGGTAGGCGTTGACGTAGATCGCGTTGCCCAATCCGAGCTCGGCCTCCGGAAGGATCTCGCGGCGGAAGGCGTCGAGCACGATGTCCTGGCTCGCGCTGAAGAACGCCACCGCAGCCGCGAGATACGCGATCGCCCAGAGATCGCCCTGGGGATGCAGATGCCCGAACAGCGGGATCGATGCGAGAAGCAGGAGCTGGGTGCCGAGCATCCATCCGCGACGGCGGCCCAGTACGGGGAGCGCGTAGCGATCGAGCAGCGGCGACCACAGGAACTTCCACGTGTACGGAAGCTGGATCAGCGTGAAGAGCCCGATCGCCTTCAGGTCGACTCTCTCGGAGCGCAGCCATGCCGGCAGCAGGTTGAGCAGCAGATAAAGCGGCAGGCCCGAGGAGACGCCGACGAACACACAGATCAGCATCCGGCGGTTGAGCAGCGCCTCGCGCCAGGTTTCGCGCGTCGGAGGCACGGGCTGTGCGGCGACTGGCGCGCCCGAGTTGGCGGCCGCACGCCGAGCGTCGTTCATTCGTGGATTCTAGCCGCCATTGAAACAATTGAGCGCGACCGCGCGGGGGAGATCCGCGCCGAGGCCACGCGTCGCGGCGCCCGCGTGTTACGCGCGCCGAAACCGGTAGATCGCGAGCTCGCCTCGCAGGTTTGGCAGCGCGGTCACGGCGCGCCCGCCCGCGAGAACGACGCGGTTCTCGACGTGAAAGCTGCGCTCGGCCAGGAACGCATCGAAATCCGCGACGGTGCAGAGGTGGATGTTCGGCGTGTCGTACCACTGGTACGGAAGCGACGTCGACACGGGCATCCGGCCTTTGACGATCTGCCAGCGGTGCGACCAGTGCCCGAAGTTCGGGAACGTGACGATGGCCTCGCGGCCGACTCGCAGCATCTCGACGACGAGGTCCTCCGTATGGCGCATCGCCTGCAGCGTCTGCGAGAGGATCACGCAATCGAACGACGCGTCATCGAAGCCCGCGAGACCGGACTCGAGGTCGCTCTGCAGGACGTTGATGCCGTTCGCGACGCTCGCGAGCACGCCGGCGTCGTCGATCTCGACGCCGTAGCCGGTTGCGCCGCGCTCGCGCGCGAGATACGCAAGCAGGCTGCCGTCGCCGCAGCCGAGGTCGAGGATCCGCGCGCCTTTCGGGATCCACGACGCGATGGTGGCGAAGTCGGCGCGGCCGGCCGCCGCGGCCGCGGAAGGAACGTACGGTGTGCCGAGCGCGAGCTCGGAGGCGACTGTTCGCGACGGGGACACCGCTGCGCCGTTCGCGGTCGAAAGATCGTCGCCGGCCGCATTTTCGCCCGGGCTCTCGGCGGCGACCCGGTTGAAATACGCGCGAACGACGCGCATGTACTGCGGGTTGTCGAGCAGGAACGCGTCGTGGCCGTGCGCAGCGACGATCTCGGCATACGAAACCTCGTGGCGGTGGTCGACGAGCGCCTTGACGATTTCGCGCGAGCGCGCCGGAGCGAAGCGCCAGTCAGTCGTGAACGAAACGACGAGGAACGCGCAACGCGCGGGTGCGAGCGCACGGCCGAGATCGCCGCCTTGCGCGGACGCGGGATCGAAGTAGTCGAGGGCCTTGGTGATGCGCAGATACGTGTTCGCATCGTAGTACTCGGCGAACTTCTCGCCCTGATGCCGAAGGTACGATTCGATCTGGAATTCCGGCGCGAACGAGAAGTTGAGCCCTTCGCGCAAGTCCCGGCCGAACTTCTCCTCCATCTGCTCGTCCGAGAGATACGTGATGTGCCCGATCATCCGCGCGACGACGAGGCCCCGCCGTGGTTTCGTCCGCCGCGCCTCGAAGTAGCCGTCGTGAAAATCGGGGTCCGAACGGATCGCCTGCCGCGCGACTTCGTTGAACGCGATGTTCTGCGCGGAGAGGTTCGGTGCGGCGGCGATCACCAGCGCGTGGCGAATGCGCTCGGGGTAGCGCGTCGCCCAGGCGAGCGCCTGCATGCCCCCCAGGCTTCCGCCCATTACGGCCGCCCATTGCCCGATGCCGAGGAAGTCGGCGAGACGCGCCTGCGCATCGACCCAGTCCTCGACGGTGACGAGCGGGAAGTCGGCGCCCCACGGCGCGCCCGTCGCCGGATTCGTCGACAGCGGACCGGTCGAGCCGAAGCAGCTGCCCAGGTTGTTGACGCCGACGACGAAAAACCGATCGGTGTCGACGGGCTTGCCGGGGCCGACCATGTTGTCCCACCACCCGACGTTGTCGGGATCGTTCTCGTAGTATCCGGCGACGTGGTGCGACGCGTTGAGCGCATGGCAGATGAGCACTGCGTTCGATGCGCCGGCATCGAGCTTGCCGTAGGTTTCGTAGACGAGATCGTAGGGCGCGAGCGTCCTGCCGCAGGCGAGCGGCAGCGGTGCCTCGAACCGCGCGCTCCGCGCGACGACGGCGCCGACCGAGCGGCCGGCCGCGGCCGCACCAGCAGCGCCTCCGGTCGTAGCGGCAAACGAGGGCATCGCGGAATCTCGGATCCTGAGGGCAACAAAAAACCGGCCGCCTGCTTCGCTAACGGGGCCGGTCTCCGGGAATATCCCTTGCCGAGCCGCTTTAGCCGCATTTTTCGGGATCCTCGCACCTCGAGGCTCCCCGCGCCCGCAAGCTGGCTCAAATCGGCGCGAGGGCGAAGTGTAACGGGTTCGGGCGCCGATGCAAATCCGCCCGCGGGGCGGGCTGCACGTCGTCCACCTGCCGGAATAGCCGCGCGGCGCCGTTGTTTGCTGATCATCGAAACGATCGGCGGCGCTCACGAACATTCCGCCCGATTGGAGGTCGAGATGAAACGCTGGATTGCTTCTTCGCTGTTCGCCCTGACTCTCGCTTCACCGGCGGCGTTCGCCGAATTCCATCTGTTCCAGATCGAGCAGATTTTCTCGAACGCGGACGGTTCGGTGCAGTTTGTCGTGATGCACGAGTTCACCGGCTCGAACGGCGAGAATCTCTGGGCCAACAACCCCTTCGTCAGCATGCACGCGGGGTCGCCCAACAAGAACTTCATCTTCCCGAACAATCTCCCCGGCTCGGCCACCGCCGGGAAGCGTGTGCTGATCGCGACGCAGGGATTCGCGGCGCTCGGGATCGTCACCCCCGATTTCGTGGTCCCCAACGGCTTCCTGCCGACCGCCGGCGGCACCCTCAGCTACGCCGGCGTCGACTCCGTCACCTTCGGCCCGCTCCCCACCGACGGCGTCACCGCGATCAATCGCAACGCCCAGTCGATTCCCAATCTCGCCACCAACTTCGCCGGCCAGAGCGCCTCGGTCACCCCCGCCGCCCCACCCGCCAATATCACCCCCCTCGCCGGCGCCTACTACGACCCCGCCGAGTCGGGCTCCGGCTTCACCCTCGATTACCAGAACGGCACCCTCGTCGTCGCCTCCTACTCCTTCCTCCCCTCCGGCGCCGCGCAGTGGTATCTCTCCTCCGGC
>DATKMY010000030.1:0-34514 GCA_035541655.1 Casimicrobiaceae bacterium
CCCTTGCGCAGATGGAACGTGTAGACCTTGCCGTCGGGCGAGATATCCCACTTCTCGGCGAGACCCGGCACGACCGTCGTGCCGCCGCGCTCGAAGTCGACGATGCGGCTGTAGATCTGGCTGTTCGCGTCGAACGAAGTACCCGTGGTGTTGATGCCGGGGTAGAAGTTCTCGGGGCTGCCTTCCGAGCAGAAGACGAGCGTCTTGGCGGAGACGCCGCCAGCCGCGACGAGCACCGGCAACGCGAGCGCTGCGAGGAGCGCGGCGTTGCGGCGCTGCCGGCGGCGAGGGGGATCGGATCTTGTCATGGTGCAGAACTCCTCCTGTCGAAAAGGCCGCGGATCATGCAGCCTGGGATGCGGGGGCGGAATGCCCGGGTTCGAGAAAGCTTTCGGCCAGATGGCAGGATACCTGACGGCCATCGAGCGGGCGCAGCGCCGGGCGCTCGACACGACAGCGCTCGATCACGTGCGGGCAACGCGTGGAGAATACACATCCTTGCGGGGGATTCAAGGGCGACGGGAGCTCGCCCTTGAGGACAATCCGCTGTCGCCGGGTGGTTCCGGCGAGCCCGGGCGTCGAGGCGAGCAGCGCTTGCGTATAGGGATGGAGCGGCCGCGCGAAGATCCGCTGCTTCGGACCCTGCTCCATGACGAGCCCCAGGTACATCACGAGCACGTCGTGCGAGATGTGACGGACGACGCCCAGATCGTGCGATATGAAGAGGTAGGCGAGCCCGAGCTCCTGCTGCAGGTCCGCGAGCAGGTTCAGCACCTGCGCCTGCACCGAGACGTCGAGCGCCGACACGGGCTCGTCTGCGACCAGCAACGCCGGATTGAGCATCAGCGCGCGCGCGATCGCGATCCGCTGTCGCTGTCCGCCCGAAAACATGTGCGGATAGCGGACGTAGTGCTCCGGTCGCAGACCGACCTTCGCGAGCATCGCACGCGCGCGTTCCGCGCGCTCGGCCGCGCCGAGGTTCGTGTTGATCGCGAGCGGGGACTCGAGGATCACGCCGATCTTCTTGCGCGGGTTGAGCGATCCGTACGGGTTCTGAAAGACCATCTGCACGGTCTTGCGCAGGCCGCGCTGCTCGTGCGGAGATGCTTTCACCGCGTCGGCGCCGCCCAGCTTGAGCGTGCCTTCGGAGGGCCTCTCGATCAGCGAAACGACGCGGGCGAGCGTCGACTTGCCGCAGCCCGACTCGCCGACCACGGCGAGCGTGCGGCCGGCCTCGAGCGAGAACGACACCCCGCCGACCGCTTGGAGGTGCGCCGCTCCCTTGAACGGCCCGCGGCGGATCTCGTAGATGCGCTTGAGGTCGACCGCTTCGACGACCGGGGCACTCATCGGGACACCCCGGAGATCATGCCGCAACCACGTTTACCCGGCCTTCGCGCTCGATCGCGCCCTCGCGGCCCGGATCGCCGAGGGGAAAGTGGCAGCGGACGTGGCCGTCGCGCCAACTGCGCAGCTCGGGGCGCTTCTGACACGACCCGGCAGTGGCGTCGGTGCACCTCGGCGCGAAAAGGCAGCCCGAAGGCCGATCGTAGAGGCCCGGCACCACGCCCGGAATCGTGGCGAGGCGCCCGTCTCCCGTGCTGCGCTCGGGCATCGCCGCGAGCAGCGCGGCCGTGTACGGGTGCTGCGCCGCGGAAAAGAGGGCGTCGGCACTGCGCTCCTCGAGGACCTGGCCCGCATACATTACGGCGACCCGCCGCGCCATCTCGGCGACCACTCCCATGTTGTGCGTGACCAGCACCAGCGCCATTCCGCGGTCCTTTTGCAGCCCGCGCAGCAGGTCGAGGATCTGCGCCTGGATCGTGACGTCGAGCGCGGTGGTCGGCTCGTCGGCGATCAGCAGGCGAGGGTTGCACGCGATCGCCATCGCGATCATCACGCGCTGGTTCATCCCGCCCGAGAGCTGGTGCGGATAATCCTTGAGGCGACTCGCTGCCGCCGGAATGCCGACCTGTTCGAGCAGTAGTGTTGCGCGGGCGAGCGCGGACTTCCGATCGAGGCCGAGGTGCAGCCGCAGCGTCTCGCTCAGCTGGAAGCCGATCGTGAAGCACGGGTTCAGACTGGTCGTCGGCTCCTGGAAGATCATCGCGACGTCCTTCCCGACGAGCTGACGCCGCTCGCGATCGCTGACCGTCAGGAGGTCGCGCCCGGCGAACTGCAGACGCTTCGCTCGAACGCGTCCGGGAAACGCGACCAGGCCCATCAGGGCGAGCATCGTCACGCTCTTGCCCGATCCCGATTCGCCGACGATTCCGAGGACGTCTCCTTCGTCGAGCGACAGGCTCACGCCCTCGACGGCGCGCATGACCGCGCCCGACGACGGAAACTCGACGTGGAGGTCCTCGATCTCGAGCAGTGCCATCTCGCCTCGCGCTCAGCGCTTGAGTTTGGGATCGAGCGCGTCGCGCAGCCCGTCGCCGAAGAGGTTGAACGCAAGCACGGTCACGAGGATCATCAGTCCCGGGAACGTGACCACCCACCACGCGCGCAGAACGAATTCGCGCGCGTCGGCCAGCATCGTTCCCCATTCGGAGGCCGGCGGCTGAGCTCCGAGTCCAAGGAAGCCGAGCGCCGCTGCGTCGAGGATCGCCGTCGATACGCCGAGGGAAGCCTGCACGATCAGCGGCGCAGCGCAGTTCGGCAGCACCTCCTTGAACATCAGCCGGAAGACGCCCGCGCCGTTCGTGCGCGCCGCCGTCACGTAGTCCTTGGCCGTTTCCGAAATGACCGCGGCGCGCGTGATCCGCACGTAATGCGGAAGCACGACGACCGCCACGGCGAGCATCGCGTTCATGATGCCCGGGCCGAGGATCGCGACGATCACGATCGCGAGCAGCAGGCTCGGGAGCGTCAGGATGATGTCCATCAGCCGCATGATCGCGATCTCGGTGATGCCGCGCGCGAACCCGGCGAACAGCCCAAGCGCGATGCCGACGGCGATCGACAGCGCGACGACGGCGATCCCGATCAGCAGCGACAGGCGCGCGCCGTAGATCAGGCGCGACAGGATGTCGCGGCCGATCGCGTCGGTGCCGAGCGGGTACGCCCACGAGCCGCCGGCCTGCCACGCCGGCGGCTTGAGAAAGAGCTCGTTGTTCGTGAGGTCCGGGGCGTGAGGAGCGAGCACGGGAGCGAGCGCTGCCGTCAGCAGCACGGCCACGATGATGACGAGCCCGGCCACGGCACCATGGTTCGCGCTGAAGTAGATCCAGAACTCGCGCAGCGGACCCGGGGGCGCCGGCATCGTCGCAGGCGTTGCGAGGGAGGCGTTGCTCATCGTTCGCCCCGTCCACTCATTGCGCAGCCGCCCGGGCGACCGCTTCGCGGCCTCGCAGATGCGCGCCTGCCTCGCTCACTTCGCATACCTGATCCGCGGATTGATGATGCCGTAGGCGACATCGACGAGCAGATTGACGACCATCACTATCACTCCGAGCAGCAGGAGCCCTCCCTGCAGCACCGGATAGTCGCGCCGGTTGATCGCCTCGATCAGCCACTTGCCGACGCCTGGCCACGAAAAGATCGTCTCGGTCAGGATTGCGCCGGTGAACAGAACGCCGACTTGCAGCCCGATCACGGTGATCACCGGGATGAGTGCGTTCCGAAACGCATGCAGGGCGATCACGCGCACCTTGGACAGCCCCTTGGCTCGTGCAGTACGAATGTAGTCCTCGCCCAGAACCTCGAGCATCGCGGAGCGTGTCATCCGCGCGATGATCGCGAGCGGGTTCGTGCCGAGAACGATCATCGGCAGGATTAGGTGCGAGACCGCCGACTCGAACGATCCCGCTTCGTCGGAAAGCAGCGAGTCGATCAGCAGAAAGCCGGTCACCGGTTCGGGGAAGTACTGAACGGCGATGCGGCCGGACACCGGCGTCCATCCGAGCTGAACCGAGAAGAGCAGGATCAGCAGCAGTCCCCACCAGAAGATCGGCATCGAGTACCCCGTGAGCGAGATGCCCATGACGCCGTGGTCGAACACCGAGTTGCGATGCACCGCAGCAATCATCCCCGCGGGGATGCCGACGATCAGCGCAAACAGGATCGCGCAGAGTGCCAGCTCGACCGTCGCGGGGAAGAGGGTGAGGAACTCCCTGACCACAGGCTCCTGCGTGATCATCGACTTGCCGAGGTCGCCGTGCAGCACGCGGCCGATGTAGATGCCGTATTGGACGAGGATCGGTCTGTCGAGCCCGTACTCGTGCAGCAGCGCTTCGTGGCGGGCGGCGTCGATGCCGCGCTCGCCCGCCATCGTCTCGATTGGATCCCCTGGGACGATCCGGATCAGGAAGAACGCGAGCAGCGTCATGCCTACGAACGTCGGGACGACGAGGCTCAAGCGCGTGAGCAGGAAGCGGAGCATGGGGCGCCTGGCTAGCGAGGCGGCTATTGAACCACATTCCGGGGTCCAACCGGAGCGCTGCGCAGGCGAGAGCTCTCGGAATTTCTCCCGGAGCGACCGAGCGCGCGCTTCCGCGCCGCATTGACGCTCCGCGGGGGTTTCGGCATCATCGGAGCGCTCTCGGCGCGCCCGCTACCCGCCGGCAATGCCGGGTGTCGCCGACAGGCCTCGAAGCCCGCTTGCTCGCCTTCGTTCTTCGCCGCATCCTGCAATCGTTCGCCGTGATGGCGGTGGTCGCCTTCATCGCGTTCGGCCTGTTCAACTTCACCGGCGATCCGGTCACTTTCATGGTGACGCAGCAGGCGACGCTGGAGGAGCGCGCGCAGCTCCGCGCCGAGCTCGGCCTCGACCAGCCTTACTACGTCCAGTTCGCGCGCTTCGTCGGCAATGCGGCACATGGCGAGTTCGGCGTGTCGCTGCGCCAGGGCCGATCGGTTTCCGAGCTCCTGAAGGAGCGCCTGCCCGCGACGATCGAGCTCTCGCTCGCCGCCGCGCTGATCGCCCTGGTCGTGGGGATTCCGCTCGGCGTCTACACCGCGCTCAAGCGCGACACCTGGCTCGCCCATCTCCTTCTCGCCGGATCGCTGCTCGGCGTCAGCCTGCCGACGTTCCTGATCGGCATTCTGCTGATCCTCTTTTTCGCCGTGGTTCTCGGCTGGCTTCCTTCGTTCGGCCGCGGTCAGACCGTCGCGCTCGGCTGGTGGACGACAGGCCTGCTGACGAAGAGCGGGCTCAAGTCGCTGGTCCTGCCGGCGATCACGCTGTCGCTCTTTCAGATGACGCTGATCATGCGGCTCGTGCGCGCGGAGATGCTCGAGGTGCTGCGCACCGACTACATCAAGTTCGCGCGCGCGCGCGGACTCACCGATCGCGCGATCCACTTCGGGCACGCGCTCAGGAACACGCTGGTTCCGGTGATCACGATCACGGGACTGCAGCTCGGCGCCATCATCGCGTTCGCGATCATCACCGAGACCGTGTTCCAGTGGCCGGGGATGGGACTGCTGTTCATCCAGGCGGTGAACTTCGCCGACATTCCCGTGATGGCGGCCTATCTGTGCTTCATCGCGCTCGTCTTCGTGCTGCTCAACCTGATCGTCGACCTTCTCTACTACGCAGTGGATCCGCGGCTTCGTGTCGAGCGCGCGGTCGCCTACTGAAAGCTCCATGAACGATCCCGTTTCCCATATCCGCGACTGGCAAGCCGAATACACGGCGCTGCGCCGCGACCTGCACATGCATCCCGAGCTCGGATTCGAGGAGCATCGAACGGCGAAGATCGTTGCCGACCGCCTCGGCGCGCTCGGCATCGAGCACCACACCGGAATCGGCCAGACCGGGATCGTCGCGGTGGTACGCGGCCGCCGCGACGCGAGCGGGCGCGCCATCGGTCTGCGCGCCGACATGGATGCCCTGCCGATGCAGGAGGAGAACGAGTTCGCGCACAGGTCGCGCTACGACGGGCGGATGCACGGCTGCGGGCACGACGGCCACACGACTATGCTGCTGGCTGCTGCGCGCTACCTTGCCGAGACGCGCAACTTCGACGGCGTCGCGTACTTGATCTTCCAGCCGGGCGAAGAGGGGTACGCCGGCGCGAAGGCGATGATCGAGGACGGGCTCTTCGAACGCTTCCCGGCCGAGCAGGTGTATGCGCTGCACAACTGGCCGGGCTTGCCGCCGGGACGCATCGGAATCACGCCCGGACCCGCGATGGCTGCCGCCGATCGCATCGAGATCACGATCGACGGTAGGGGCGGCCACGGCGCGCACCCGCACGCGGCGGTCGATCCGGTGCTCGTCGCCGGCCACATCATCACCGCCGTCCAGTCGATCGTCTCGCGCAACGTGAGCCCGATCGACACGGCAGTGATCAGCCTCTGCGCGATGCAGGCGGGCAATGCCGGGGCGATGAGCGTGATTCCCTCGCACGCGAAGCTCGTCGGCACGGTGCGCACCTTCCGGCCGGCGACCCAGGACTTGATCGAGCGTCGCCTCGCCGAGCTGGTTCCGTCGCTCGCCGCGGCGCTGGGTGCGAAAGCGACCGTGAAGTACGAGCGCATCTATCCGGCGACGATCAATCATCCGCGCGAAGCCCACTTGGCGATGGATGTCGCCGAAGCGCTCGTCGGCCGCGACAACGTCGTGCGCAACCTCGATCCGTCGATGGGCTCGGAGGACTTCTCTTTCATGCTGCAGGCGAAGCCGGGGGCGATGGCGCGGCTGGGGCAGGGTGGCGCCGAAGGTGGCTGCTTCCTCCACAACAGCACGTACGATTTCAACGACGAAGTGATTCCGCTCGGTGCGGGATTCCTCGCGGCGATCGCCGAGCGCGCGATGCCGCTGGCCAGGTAGCCCGCGGAACTCCGCAGCCGGCCCTTCTGTGCGCGCATCGATCGCTCGCGCGTGGTCGTCCGACGTTGGCTGGAGCTTCCGCCATTCTCCAGTCGCAATCGCATCGGCCATCGTTCTCGCGGTGTGTCTTACCGCTGCGTTGTTCGCCCCGTGGATAGCGCCGACGAATCCGTTCGATCTGAGGACGCTCAATCTGCTCGATGCGCTCGCGCCTCCCGCGTGGCTTCCCGGCGCGAAGCCCGGCTACCTGTTCGGTACCGACGACCAGGGGCGGGACGTGCTCTCCGCGATCATGTTCGGCGCGCGGGTTTCGCTCCTCGTCGGTAGCGCGTCGGTCGCGCTCGCGCTCGTCGTCGGCGTCGCGCTCGGGCTCGTCGCAGGCTATGCAGGTGGGAAGACCGACGCGCTGATCATGCGCGTCGCCGACGTCCAGCTGTCGTTTCCGGCGATCCTGATCGCGCTGCTGATCGACGGCGTCGCGAGGGCGTTGCTGCCGCGCGACGCCCATGCCAGCGTCGCGCTGTTCGTGCTGATCCTCGCGATCGGCGCGGCGAACTGGGTTCAGTACGCGCGCACCGTTCGCGGCGGAACCATGGTCGAGAAGAACAAGGAATACGTGCAGGCCGCGCGCGTGATCGGAGTCTCGACGCTCGACATCATGCGCCGGCATCTTCTGCCCAACGTCATGGGACCGGTTCTCGTGATCGCGACGATCAACATCGCCACCGCAGTAATCACCGAGGCGACGCTGTCCTTTCTCGGCGTTGGCGTTCCGCCTACCGAGCCCTCGCTCGGCACGCTGATTCGCGTCGGCAACGACTTCCTGTTTTCGGGCGAGTGGTGGATCACCATTTTCCCGGGCGCTGCGCTCGTCCTCATGGTGCTCGCGATCAACCTGCTCGGCGACTGGCTGCGCGACGCGCTCAATCCGAGGCTGCGTTGAACGGACCGCTGCTCGCCGTCGAAAATCTCTCCGTCGAGTTCCCGACGCGCCAAGGCACGCTGCGCGCGGTGCACGAGATATCGTTCGAGATCGGCGAGGGCGAAGTGCTGGGCGTCGTCGGCGAGTCCGGGGCGGGGAAGTCACTCACGGGGGCCGCGGTAATCGGCCTCGTCGATCCTCCGGGACGCATCGGTGGAGGCGAGGTGAGGCTCGCCGGTCGCCGTATCGACAATCTGCGCTACGAGGCGATGCGCAGGATCCGCGGCCGGGAGATCGGCGCTGTGTTCCAGGACCCGCTGACCTCGCTCAATCCGCTGTATACGATCGGGCGGCAGCTCGTCGAGACGATCCGCACGCATTTGCCGCTCTCCGCTGTCGAGGCCCGGGCGCGAGCGATCGAGCTGCTCGAGGAGGTCGGCATCTCGGCGGCGGAGCGGCGGATCGACCACTATCCACATCAGTTTTCGGGCGGGATGCGCCAGCGCGTTGTGATCGCGCTAGCGATCGCCGCGAGCCCAAAGCTCATCATCGCCGACGAGCCGACGACCGCGCTCGACGTCTCGATCCAGGCGCAGATCATCCAGCTCTTGAAGCGCCTTTGCCGCGATCACGGCACGGCGGTCATGCTGGTCACGCACGACATGGGTGTCATCGCCGAGACCGCCGATCGGGTCGCCGTGATGTACGCGGGGCGCATCGTCGAGATCGGGCCCGTCGCCGACGTCATTCATCGACCGGCGCACCCGTACACGGTCGGGCTGATGGGATCGATCCCCTCGATCGCCGTCGAGAGCGAGCGCCTGGCGCAAATCGAAGGTTCGATGCCGCGGCTCGATTCCGTACCCGGCGGTTGCAGCTACCACCCGCGCTGCAACCGCGCGATCGGGCGTTGCGCGCGGGAGCGCCCCGAGCTCGAAGCGGTCGGCGCGACGCGCGCGGCGTGCTGGGTAGCGGGCGGCACCCGCCGATGAGCGGCGCGCTGCTCGAGCTGACCGACGTCGCGCGGACCTTCGACGTGTCGCCGCCATGGCTCGACCGCGTTCTCGAACGGAAGCCGCGGGCACTGCTCAAAGCCGTCGATGGCGTGAGCTTCACGATAGCGCGCGGCGAGACGCTCGGGCTGGTTGGAGAATCGGGCTGCGGAAAGTCGACGGTCGCGCGGTTGATCGTGGGACTCCATCTGCCCACGCGCGGGACGATCAGGTTCGACGGCGTCGTGCTCGCCGGAGACGGCGCCGCGGATGGCGCGAGCCAGCGCGCCGCCCGCCGCGCGATGCAGATGATCTTCCAGGACCCCTACGCAAGCTTCAACCCCCGGTGGCGCGTCGCCGACATCGTCGCGGAGCCGATCCGCGCGCGAGCGCCGGACACACGCGCCGGGGCGATCGCGGCGCGCGTCGACGAGCTCCTCGCGCAAGTCGGCCTCACTGCGCTCGACGGCGCGAAATACCCGCATCAGTTCTCGGGCGGTCAGCGGCAGCGGATCTCGATCGCTCGAGCACTGTCGACACATCCGCGCTTCCTGGTCTGCGACGAGCCGACCTCGGCGCTCGACGTATCGGTGCAGGCGCAGGTGCTGAACCTGATGCGCGACCTCCAGCGCCGGCTGGAGCTTGCGTACCTCTTCATTTCACACAATCTTGCCGTCGTCCACCACGTTGCCGACCGTGTCGGCGTGATGTACCTGGGGCGCATCGTCGAGATCGCGCCGACTCGGCGACTGTTCGGGGCTCCGCAGCATCCCTACACGCGGATGTTGCTCGCCTCGGTCCCGGATCTCGCTATGAGCGGCAAGGCCCGAACCGCAGTCGGCGGGGAGGTTCCGAATCCGCTTGATCCGCCGTCGGGATGCGCGTTCCACCCCCGGTGTCCGCATGCGAACGATCGCTGCCGACGCGAGGTCCCGCTTTCGGTCGCCGTCGACGGCGGCGGCTTCGTTGCGTGTCACGCCGTCGCCGAGTGCCGCTTGCCACCGGCGGCAGCGCTCGCCGCGCAGAACGACGGGGAATGACTACGTCGGGGGACGCCGGGTAGGCGTCGCTGACGGCACCACGCGGCGGAAGCAGGTAAAGCGGGTGCGTCTTACGCCGCGGTTCGGCTATAATTTGCAATTTTCGCGGCATCGGCAGGCGCCGCCCTCGGCGGAGATCCATCAGGAGCCGCGGGCGTTACGAACTGCGACACGAATTCGCCGATTCTGCCGCTCCGCTCACTTCCCAGGTTCGCCTTGCGCCTCACCCAGATCAAGCTCGCCGGGTTCAAGTCGTTTGTCGATCCGACGACGCTTGCCACCCCGGGGCGCCTCGTCGGAATCGTCGGTCCCAACGGCTGCGGGAAATCGAACGTGATCGACGCGGTTCGCTGGGTGCTGGGCGAATCCAAGGCGTCAGCGCTGCGCGGCGAATCGATGCAGGACGTGATCTTCAACGGCGCGGGTGAGCGCCCTCCGGTCGGCCGCGCCTCCGTCGAGCTCTTCTTCGACAACAGCGCGGGGCGAATCGGCGGCCAGTGGGGCCAGTACGCCGAGCTCTCGATCAAGCGCGTGCTGACGCGCGACGGCGACTCGAGCTACTACATCAACAACATCCCGGTGCGCCGCCGCGACATCCACGATCTGTTCCTCGGCACAGGCTTGGGGCCCCGCGCTTACGCGATCATCGAGCAGGGGATGATCTCGCGAGTGATCGAGGCGAAGCCCGAGGAGCTGCGCGTGTTCCTCGAGGAAGCCGCGGGAGTCTCGAAATACAAGGAGCGGCGCAAGGAAACCGAAGGTCGTCTCTCCGATGCGAGGGAGAATCTCGCCCGTGTCGAAGACATCCGGATCGAGCTCGGGAACCAGCTCGATAAGCTCGATGCGCAGGCGAAGGTCGCCACCGAGTATCGCGACCTCGAGGCGCGCCTCAAGCAGGCGCAGCACCTGCTCTGGTTTTCGAAGCAGCAGGACGCCGCCAACGCGCGCGAGCGCCACCTGGCAGCGATTGCGACACTCACCGTCGCGCTCGACGCCGTGCAGGCCGAGATCCATGCCGCCGAGGCAAAGCAGGAGGCCCTCCGCAGCGATCACTACGCCGCCGGCGACACGATGCACGAGAAGCAGGCTGCGTTCTACGAGGCGAACGCCGAGGTGACGCGGCTCGAGCAGCAGCTGACCTTCGCGCGGGAGAGCGAAACGCGGATCACGCAGCAGGTCGCGCAGCTTACCGAGCAAATCGGCGCGCTCGCGGGCCAGGAGGCTGCGCTCGCCAGCGATCGTGCGGCCGCCGAAGCGGCGATCGAGGACGCGCTGTCGGTGCGCGAGAAGACGGCCGCGGAGGAGCATGCGGCGAGCTCCGCGCTGCCCCTCCTCGAGCGGGCGGTGGCCGGCAAGGCGGCGGCGCTCGCCGAAATCCAGCAGCAGGTCGCGCTCGCCGAACAGACGATCCGCGTCATCGAAGCCCGACGCGAAAGCCTGGGCCGCGTGCAGGAGCAGCTGGGCGAGCGCCGCGAGCGCCTCGACGGGGAGCTCGTCGGCCTGTCGGCGCCCGTCACCGAGCAAATCGCGGCCGTCGAGGAGCAGCACCGCCACGAGACCGTGGAGCTCGCGTCGCGAGAGGCGGGCCTCAACGCGCTGCGTGAAGCCGTGCAGGCGCTGCAGGACCGGCAGCGCGCGGCGAGCGACGCCGCGCAGCAGACGGGCACGGCGCTCGCCGACATCGCGGCGCGCGCCGAGGCGCTCTCCGCGCTGCAGGCGAAGATCGGCCAGGGCAAGGACAGCGCGCGCTGGCTCGACGACAAAGGCCTCGCAACCTCGCCGCGGTTGTGGCAGGGGCTCGACATCGAGCCCGGCTGGGAGGACGCGCTCGAAGCCGTGCTGCGCGAGCGCCTCGACGCAGTCGAGCTGGCACGCCTCGAGATCGCGCGCGACTGGGAAGGCGCAGGACCGGGGGGGCAGGGTGGTCCGCCGCGCGTCGCGGTCTACGAGCGAGCGGGCAGCGAGAGCATTGCCACTCCGGATTCCACCGATGCGCTTTACGCGCGCATTCGCCGCGCTCCGTCGGACGTCACACGGCTCCTCGCCGACTGGCTGCGGGGCGTGCGCTGCCGCGACGACGTCAGCACGGCGATCCGCGACCGGCACGCGCTCGAGTTCGGCGAGTCCTTCGTGACACCGCAAGGCCACCTCGTCACCGCGCAGTCGGTCAGCTTCTTCGCGCCCGACAGCGAGCTCCACGGCGTGCTCGCGCGCCAGCGCGAGTTGGGCGAGCTCGAACACCGCATCGGCGGCGCCCGGGAGTCGGTGCAGGCGGCGCGCGCCGCGCTGTCCGCCGTCGAGTCCGAGCTCGAGGAAGCGCAGCAGCGCTACCACGAGGAGAGCATGGCGTTTACGTCGCAGCAGCGGCGGTGCCACGACCTCGAGCTCGAGCTGCTGCAATTGCGCCAGGCGGCCGAGGTCGCGGAGAAGCGGCGACTCCAGATCGATGGCGAGCTCGCCGAGGTTGCCGCGCAGGAAGAGGTCGAGCGCGAGCAGGGCGCGACGCTCGCCCGCGAGCTCGCCGACGCTCAGCTCGCGCTCCATGACCACTTTGGCCGGCGCGACGCCGCGCGTCACGCGCTGAACGAGGTCGAGGTCGAGTTCGCGCGCGGCCGCGAGCGCCTGCGCGTTGCCGAGCGCGCCGCACAGGAAGCGCAGTTCGCCGAGCGCAGCAGCCGCGAGCGGCTCGCCGAGCTCGATCGCCGGCGGGAAGCCCTCGCGGCACAAACGGCGCAGCAGCGGGACCTGCTCGCCCAGCTCACCTCCGAGCGCGCGGCGATCGACTGGACGCCGGTCGAAGAGGCGCTGCAGCGGCAGCTGGCGGCACGGGGCGAGGCCGAACAGCGGCTCGCCGCAGCGCGCGACCATCAGGAAGCGCTCGCGAACGATCTTCGGGCGGCAGACGAAGCCCGGCTCGTGGCGCTGCAGAAGCTCGAGCCGGCGCGCGCGAAGGTCGAGGACATGCGCCTCAAGGAGCAGGCGGTCGCCCTCGCCGTTCAGCAGTACGCCGACCAGCTCGCTGAGGCGCACGCCGAGGTCGAGGCGCTACCGGCCCAGCTCAAGGCGTTCGGCAACAAGTCCGCGCTGCCGCCCGAGATCGAGCGGCTGCAAAGCGCGATCGCCTCGCTCGGCGCCGTGAATCTCGCTGCGCTCGACGAGCTCGAGATCGCGAGGGAGCGCAAGCACTACCTCGATGCACAGGCCGCGGACCTCGTCGAAGCGATGGCGACGCTCGAGAACGCGATCCGGCAGATCGACCGCGAATCGCGGCAGCTCCTGCAGCAGACGTTCGACACGGTCAACGAGAACTTCGCGCGCCTCTTCCCGGTGCTGTTCGGCGGCGGCCAGGCGGAGCTGATGCTGACCGGCGAGGAGATCCTCGATTCCGGCGTGCAGGTGATCGCCAAGCCGCCGGGCAAGCGCAACACGTCGATCCACCTGCTCTCCGGCGGAGAGAAGGCGCTCACCGCGATCTCGCTCGTCTTTGCGCTGTTCCAGCTGAATCCCGCGCCGTTCTGCCTCCTCGACGAGGTCGATGCGCCACTGGACGACCCCAACACCGATCGCTTCTGCAGGATGGTTCAGGACATGGCGCGCGACACGCAGTTCCTGTTCATATCGCACAACAAGATCACGATGGAGATGGCGAACCAGCTCGTCGGCATCACGATGGCCGATCCGGGAGTCTCGCGCGTGGTCGCCGTCGACATCGCCGAGGCGCTCGAGCTTGCGGCCGCCGGCGCCGGATGATCGGCGCGCCCGACGAGCGCGCTGCAGGCGCTAAGCCGGGTGATATCGAATCGGTGGCGGACGCAGACACTCGTGCGGTCTTTATCGAGAGCGTGCACGCTATAATCGGGCCGACGCAAGGCCGCCTGGATGGCTTTCGCACGAGAATGCCCCGCGCCGTCCCACCTCTACGCTCAATGGCATGACCTCGCTGCAACTGGTCCTCATCGCTGCCGGCGTCGTGGTCGTCGTCGCCGTCCTCGTGTACAACCGGATACAGGAGCGGCGGATCCGGCGCCAGATCGAGGAGGCGTTTCGGCAATCCGGGCGCCGCGGCGACGTGCAGCACGATGACAGTGCCTCGGCGCAGGATCGGATCGAGCCAACCCTTCCCGGCGTCGTCCCGGAGAATGCGGTTCGCGCGCGTGCATCCGCCGCCGAGGATGACGGCGACTACGAACCGCCGCTCGCGATCCAGGATCGGATCGCCTCGGACATCTCGGAAGGCGACTATGTCGTCGCAACCGCCCCTTTGTCCGAGGCCGCGCGCGGACCGACCGGCGAGCGCAACGCGCCGCAGCCCGATCCGGAGATCGAGTGCATCGTCGCGCTGCAGCCGCCCAAGCCTGTCGCGGCGGGCGCGCTGGCAGCCGGTCTCCATGCACGGCTAGGACGACCGCTGCGCTGGTTCGGGCGGCGCGGGCCGGGCCTGCCGTGGCAGCTGCTCAAATCCGACACCAAGGGAGAATTCTCCGAAGTCGTCGCGTGCATGCTGCTCGCCGATCGCGCCGGGGCCGCGAGCCGGCCGCTGCTTGACGCCTACTTCCGGATGGTGGCGGACATCGCGTCGGGATTGCAGAGCGAGTCCCTGGCGCCGGACGCAGCGTCCGAAGCAGCCCGGGCCGAGGCGCTCGACCGAATCTGCGCCGATCTCGACGTCCAGATCGGGCTCACGCTGCTCAAACCCGAGGGGACGATCGCCGGAACCCGCCTTCGCGGCGTGGCCGAGGCATCGGGCTTTCGCCTTGCCGACGGCGGGCGCTTCGACTGGATCAGCGAGGAGACGGGTGCGGTGCTCTACTCGCTGCAGAACTATCGCTCGGAGCCCTTCAGCGCCGATATCCTGCGCACGACGACTACACCGGGCGCGGTCTTCGTGCTCGACGTTCCGCGCGTCGCGGAGCCGGTGCGCGTCTACGACCAGATGAAGCTCTTGGCGAAGCGCATCGCGCAATCGCTCGACTCGATCCTGGTGGACGACAATCGGCGGCCCCTCGACGACGCGGCACTCAATGCGATCCGCGAACAGGTGCGCTCGACGGCGGCGGCGCTCAACGACGCGCGCATCGAACCGGGGAGCGTGCGCGCCCTTGCGCTGTTCGGCGGCTGATGGCGAGAGGCGCGCGCCATGCTCACGCGCCGGACGTGGCATCGGCGCCCGCTCCTGAGGTGGCGCTGCCGGCGATGGTCGAGCGTGCCGCGGCGCTGCGGCGAGCGATCGAAGAGCACAACGAGCGCTACTACGTCCTCGATTCGCCGACGATTTCCGACGCCCAGTACGACGCATTGTTCCGCGAGTTGGAGGCGATCGAGTCGCGGTATCCGGCTCTCGTAACCGCGGACTCGCCCACGCAGCGCGTTGGGGGAGGACGCAGGACGGACTTCGCCCCCGTCCGTCACGTCGTGCCGATGCTGTCGATTCGCACCGAAACGGACACGACGGCGGGCGCGGCGGCGAAATTCGACGCACGAGTGCGCCGCGACCTCGGCCTTGCGGAAACGGCGCCGCCCCTCGAATACATGGCGGAGCTGAAGTTCGACGGACTCGCGATCAGCATTCGCTACGAGAGAGGCCGGCTCGCCGTCGCGGCGACACGCGGCGACGGCGAAATCGGCGAGGACGTCACGCCCAACATCGAGACGATCCGCGCGATACCGCGGCGGCTCGCCGGCGCCCGGGTGCCTGCGGTCCTCGAGGTGCGCGGCGAGGTCTACATGACGCGGCGCGACTTCGACCAACTGAATGCGCGGCAGCAGGCGGCAGGCCTGAAGCCTTTCATCAATCCGCGGAACACCGCCGCGGGCGCTGTCCGCCAGATCGAGCCGGCAACGACCGCAAAACGCCCGCTGCAGTTCTTCGCCTACGGCATCGGCGAAACGAGCGGATGGATCCGGCCGCCGACGCAAAGCGCGCTCCTCGCCGCGCTCGAGGCGTTGGGATTCCCGGTCAATGGCGACCGCCGAGTGGCCCGCGGCGCGCAAGAGCTGATCGCGTTCTACGAGGAGGTCGCCGCGCGTCGCGAGATGCTGCCGTTCGAGATCGACGGCGTCGTCTACAAGGTCAACTCGCTCGAGCTGCAGGACAAGCTCGGCTTCGTCACGCGCGAGCCGCGATGGGCGGTCGCGCACAAGTTCCCCGCCGAGGAAATGGCAACGGTCGTCCTCGGCATCGACGTGCAGGTCGGGCGGACCGGGGCCATCACGCCGGTGGCGCGGCTGCAGCCGGTTTTCGTCGGGGGCGTCACGGTCACCAACGCGACGCTGCACAACGAAGACGAAGTGCGGCGGAAGGACGTGAAGATTGGCGACACCGTGATCGTCCGCCGCGCGGGCGACGTGATTCCCGAGGTGGTCCGCGTCGAGCTCGACAAGCGGCCGGCAAGCGCGAAGCCGTTCGTCATGCCGAAGCGCTGTCCGGAATGCAATTCGGCGATCGTGCGTCTCCCCGACGAAGCGGTCGCACGCTGTACCGGCGGGCTGTTCTGTCCGGCGCAGCGCAAGCAGGCGCTGCTCCACTTCGCGAGCCGCCGCGCGCTCGACATCGAGGGCCTCGGCGACAAGCTGGTCGATCAGCTCGTCGAGAGCGGCGCTGTCCGCACGCCGGCCGACATCTACAGGCTCGACGCCCCGGGTCTCGCCGAGCTCGAGCGCATGGCCGAGAAGTCCGCCACGAACGTCGTGGCGGCGATCGAGGCGAGCAAGGACACGACGCTCGCGCGCTTTATCTACGCGCTCGGAATCCGGCACGTCGGCGAGGCCACCGCGAAGGACCTGGCGCGACACTTCGGGAGCCTCGACGCGCTGCTCGCGGCGAGCGAGGCGGAACTCCTGGAGGTTCCCGACGTCGGGCCGGTGCTCGCGGAGTCTATCTCGCGGTTTTTTGCGGAGAAGCACAATCGCGACGTGATCGCCGCGTTGCGCAAGGCCGGCGTGCATTGGACCGAAACGGCGCCGCGGCGCGCGAAGGCAGGCCGGCTGGCGGGGGTCACGTTCGTGCTGACCGGGACGCTTCCCACGCTCGCGCGCGACGACGCGAAGGCCCTGATCGAGGCCGAGGGCGGGAAAGTCGCGGGCAGCGTATCGGGCAAGACGAATTACGTGGTCGCCGGCAGTGACGCCGGAAGCAAGCTCGACAAAGCCAGGGAGCTCGGCATCGCCGTGATCGACGAGCGCCGTCTGCGAAAGCTGATCGAGACCGGCGACGCGTGAGCGCCGCGAGAGTTCATCAACCGAGGAATTCGCAATGCGGAAGATTACGAAGGCGGTGTTTCCGGTGGCGGGCCTCGGCACGCGCTTCCTTCCCGCCACCAAGGCGAGCCCGAAGGAGATGCTGCCGATCGTCGACAAGCCGCTGATCCAGTACGCGGTCGAGGAGGCCGCAGCGGCCGGCATCACCGACATGATCTTCATCACGGGGCGCAACAAGCGCTCGATCGAGGATCATTTCGACAAGGCGTACGAACTCGAAACCGAGCTCGAAGCCAAGAACAAGAAGGCGCTGCTCGAAATGGTGCAGACCGCCGCGCCGCCGGGGATCAACTGCATCTACATACGGCAGACCGAAGCGCTCGGCCTCGGCCATGCCGTTCTGTGCGCGGCGCCCGTGGTCGGCGACGAGCCGTTCGCCGTGCTGCTCGCCGACGACCTGATCGACGCGAAGGTCCCCGTGATGGCGCAGATGACCGACGTCGCGGCGCGCGAGGATTGCTCGGTCATCGGGGTCATGACCGTTGCGCCGGAGGAGACCGCAAGCTACGGGATCGTCGAGACGGAGAAGCTGGGCGGCCGCTGGGCGCCGATCCGGCGCATCGTCGAGAAACCGAAGCCCGGCACGACGCCGTCGACGCTCGCCGTCGTCGGGCGCTACGTGCTGACTGCGCGCGTCTTCCATCATTTGCGCTCGATGCCTGCGGGCGCCGGCGGCGAAATGCAGCTGACCGACGGGATCGCCCGCCTGATCGCGGAAGAGCGCGTGCTCGCGTTCGCGTTCGAGGGCCGCCGCTACGACTGCGGCAGCAAGCTGGGCTACCTCGAGGCAACCGTCGATTATGGGCTCAAGCATCCGGAGCTCGCGGAGGCATTCGCCGCATTCCTGCAGGAGCGCGTCCGGAAGCCGTAGCCGATGACGCTCAACGAGCTCCGCTACATCGTCGCGGTCGCGAACGAGCGCAGCTTCGGCCGCGCCGCGCAGCGCTGCTTCGTGAGCCAGCCCGCGCTCTCGGTCGCCATCCAGAAGCTCGAGGACGAGCTCGGTGCGCGGCTCTT
This sequence comes from Casimicrobiaceae bacterium, assembly GCA_035541655.1. Taxonomy (GTDB): domain Bacteria; phylum Pseudomonadota; class Gammaproteobacteria; order Burkholderiales; family Casimicrobiaceae; genus CAIWHR01. The sequence continues at coordinate 18,007 of DATKMY010000030.1, forward strand.
CGAGCGCGGGAAGACCGAGATCACCGTCACCGCCCTCGGCGCCCGCATCGTCGAGCAGGCGCAGAAGGTGCTCGAGGAAGCCGCGCAGATCCGGGAGATCGCGCAGACGGGCCGCAACCCGCTTTCCGGGCCGCTGAAGCTCGGCGTCATCTTCACCGTCGCGCCGTACCTGCTGCCCGATCTGATCCCGGCGCTGCGCGAGCGCGCACCGCAGATGCCGCTCGAGCTCGAGGAGAATCTGACCGAGCAGCTCGAAATCGGGCTCAAGTCCGGACGGATCGACGCTGCCATCATCGCCCTGCCATTCGCGCCGCCGGGCATCGTCAGCGAGTTCCTCTACGAGGAGCCGTTTCAGGTCGTGGTCCCCACCGGCCACAAGTGGGCGGTACGCAAGTCCATCCGCTCGGACGAGCTCGCGGCCGAGCATCCGATCCTGCTGAACGTCGGCCACTGTTTCCGCGATCAGGTGCTCGAAGCGTGCCCGGAGCTGAATCGCACCGAGACGCGGGTCGCGCGCACGAGCTCGCTCGAGACGGTGCGCAACATGGTCGCCTCGGGCCTCGGCGTGTCGGTGTTGCCGCGTGACGCACTGACGCCGAAGTATCACAGCCGGCTGGTCGTGCCGGTGCCGTTCGCCCGGCCCGCACCATCGCGGCGCATCGCACTCGCGTACCGGAGGAGCTTTCCGCGCCCCGAGGCGATCGCTGCGATTCGCGACGCCGTCGCGGCATGCCGCAACATCGCCCCGGCGCGAGGCAGCGAGCGGCGGAAGGCGTAGTCGATCGGAGTCGCGGGCGACGCACGCTCGAAACTCAGGACGAAGCGCATCGCTTCGGATCTTTCAGGCAAAGTCGTCTGCATCACCGGCGCATCGAGGACTACACCGTGTCCTGCGTCCACGAGGTGCTCGCGCTCAACGTGATGCAGGTGGTGCTCTTCATGCACGAAGTCGTGCCGATCATGCGCAGGCGGAAGCAGGGGAGCGTGATCAACGTGGCGTCCATCGCCGCACGGCGGGCAGTACATGCCCTAGACGGCCACGGACGGGAGATCGGCCAGCGTGTCGATGATCAGGTCCGGCGGCGTTCCGTGACGATCGGCCGGCGCTCCGAGCCGATTGATCCAGAACGTCGTGAAGCCGAAGCTCCTCGCGCCGATCGCGTCCCAGCAGTTCGACGAAACGAAGCCGATCTGCGACGGCGGCAGCCGCAATGCGTCGACGGCGAGCTGGTAGACCCGCGGGCTCGGCTTGAAGATGCCGGCCGCATCGACCGACAGCACGCCGTCGAGATGCGCCCCGAGCCCGGATCTCCGCACCAGAGGCTCGAGCATCGCGAGCGTTCCGTTCGAGAGGATCCACCGCGGGCGCGGGGCCAGGCCGGATAGCGCGGCTGCGGCATCGGGAAAGGGGGAAAGCGCAAGATAGGCGTCGCACAGCTGCGCATGCGCGCCTGCTCCAAGATCGATTCCGAGCGATGCGAGCGCATAGTCGAGCGCGCGGGCGGTGAGGGCGGCGAAATCGTCGCGCGCTTCTCCGTCCGGATTCATCAGGCTCGAGAGCCACGTGTATTCGAGCTGCTTCGTTCGCCAAAGCCGCGAGAGCGCGCTGCCGTGGCCGGCAGCGAGTGTTTCGGCAAGCGTAATGACCGAGTGCACGTCGAAGAGCGTGCCGTAGGCGTCGAAGACGAAGGCTTGAATCGAACGCGACGAGGGCGAGGACATGGAAAAAAAATAGGGGTTACACTTGCGCGTAACCCCTTGGTTCCATGGTGGGCGATACTGGGATCGAACCAGTGACCCCTGCCGTGTGAAGGCAGTGCTCTACCGCTGAGCTAACCGCCCCGCGAACCCAGACAGGAGCGGCAATTATCCATGGCGTTCCGACGAGGGTCAAACTGCCGATGCCATTTTGTAGCATGTCGTCCTGGACAAAAAGTGAGCCATCCTGGTGCGGATCGTGCCCTCGGATTGGGCGGCACGGTACACCCCACCTGTGGATAAAACCGTAAGCTTGCGCCACGACAGGCGATTTCCCCGCTGGCGCGCTGCTTGCTAACGTTTGCGCGTCCCGCTTAGCGCCCCGAGAAATATCTAATGTCCCGCTCGGCCTACGACGAAATGCGGACCCCGGAAGGAGCAATCCGGCCCCCGTACCGGGCCTTCGCGGGTTGGCTCGAGCAGACGCCGCCCGAGCGGATCGCACACAAACGCGGCGAAGCCGAGCGTGCGTTTCACCGGGTCGGAATCACGTTTGCCGTGTATGGCGAGAACTCGGGCACCGAACGACTCATCCCGTTCGATCTCGTGCCGCGCATCATTTCGGCGGACGAATGGCGGGTGCTCGATCGGGGGCTCAAGCAGCGCGTGCAGGCGCTCAACGCGTTCTTGGGCGACATCTATCACGGGCAGGCGATACTCAAGGCCGGCGTGATCCCGCCCGAGCGCGTCCTCGCCAACTCGCAGTACCGCCGCGAAATGCAAGGGATGGACGTTCCCGGCGGCGTCTATGCGCACATCGCCGGCGTCGACATCGTGCGCGCGGGGGCGGGAGAGTACTACGTGCTCGAGGACAACCTCCGCGTGCCCTCGGGCGTGTCCTACATGCTCGAAAATCGCAAGATGATGATGCGGCTCCTTCCGGAGCTCTTCTCGACGCAGCGGATCCGCCCGGTTCAGCACTATCCGGACCTGCTGCTCGCGAACCTGCACGCGGTGGCGCCGGCCGGCGAGGAGCGGCCCACCGTGGCCGTGCTGACCCCTGGCGCGCACAACTCCGCGTACTACGAGCACGCATTCCTCGCCCAGCAGATGGGCGTCGAGCTGGTCGAGGGCCAGGATCTCTTCGTGCAGAACGAAACGGTCTACATGCGCACGACGCGCGGTCCGCAGCGGCTGCATGTCATCTACCGGCGCGTCGACGACGATTTCCTCGATCCGAGAGCCTTCCGTCCGGATTCGATGCTCGGCTGCCCGGGTCTCTTCGCCGCGTATCGCGCAGGGCGCGTGACGCTCGCCAACGCGATCGGCACCGGCGTCGCCGACGACAAGTCGATCTATCCGTACGTTCCGGAGATGATCCGCTTCTACCTCTCCGAGGAGCCGGTGCTCTCGAACGTCCCGACCTATCTGCTCCACCGCAAGCAGGATCTCGATTTCGCGCTCGCGAACCTAGCGGAGCTCGTGGTCAAGGAGACGCAGGGGGCCGGGGGTTACGGGATGCTGATCGGGCCGACGGCAACCGCAGCAGAGCGCGAGGCGTTCCGCGCGCGGATCCTGGCATCGCCGGACAAGTACATCGCGCAACCGACGCTCGCGCTCTCGACGTGCCCGACGTTCGTCGAATCGGGCCTCGCGCCTCGCCACGTCGACCTTCGTCCGTACGTGCTCTCGGGAAAGACCGTCACCCTGGTCCCGGGCGGCCTGACGCGCGTCGCGCTGCGCGAAGGCTCGCTCGTAGTCAACTCGTCGCAGGGCGGGGGCACGAAGGACACCTGGGTGCTCGGGAACTAGGCGCCTCGATGCTTTGCCGCACCGCGAACGAGCTGTTCTGGATGGCGCGCCACATTGAGCGCGCCGAGAACACGGCGCGACTGCTCGACGTCACGTACCGGATGTCGCTGCTTCCCTACGACATCACCAAGCCCGGTCTCGACTGGGCCCAGCCCTGGGCGGTGCCGCTGGTCACGTCGGGTCTCGCCACCGACTATTACAGCCATTTCGGGACGCTCTCCGCCGAGAACGTGCTCCGCTACATGATCCTCGACGCGCGCAACCGCTCGTCGATCTTCTGCTGCATGCGCGCGGCGCGCGAGTCGGCACGCTCGGTGCGCGGCGCGATCACCTCGGAGATGTACGAGGACCTCAATTCCGCGTGGCTCGAGATCCGCGAATACGACTACGCGCGGGTCGAGAGCGGCGGCGTCTCGACGTTCCTCGACTGGGTGAAGATGCGCTCGCACCTCTTCCGCGGCGTGACGTTCGGGACGATGCTCCGCGACGAGGCGTATCACTTCATCCGGCTCGGCACGCACCTCGAGCGGGCCGACAACACGGCGCGGATCCTCGACGTCAAGTACCACACGCTGCTGCCGAGCGCGACCGACGTCGGCGGCGCCGTCGACTACTATCAGTGGGGCGCGCTCCTGCGCTCCGTGTCCGGGTTCGAGTCGTACCGCAAGATCTACAGCGACGTGATCACGCCGCGGCGCGTGGCCGAGCTCCTGATCCTGCGCGACGACATGCCGCGTTCGCTTCACGCCTGCATGAACTTCATCTACGAGACGCTCGAGCTTCTGTGCGACGAGCACACGAAGGAGATAGAGCGTGCCGCCGGCGAGCTCCACGCGAAGATCCACTTCGGCAAGGCGGACGACATCATCCGCTTCGGGCTGCACGAGTACCTGATGGACTTCCTCGAGCGGATCTCGCTCCTCGGCGACGACATCAATCGCTACTTCCTGGTGCCCGCGTACTAGCAGGGCGAGTCCGGTAGAATGCGCTCTTTTTACCGGCGACCCTGCCGATGACCTATTGTGTCGCGATGACCCTCGACGCGGGAATGATCTTCGCGTCGGATTCCCGCACGAACGCCGGCGTCGACCAGATCTCGCGCTTCTCCAAGATGCGCACCTTCGTCCGCGAGGGCGACCGGGTGATCGTGATGCTCTCCTCTGGCAACCTGTCGATCACGCAGAACGCGATCAACATCCTCGACCAGCGCGGGCGCTCCGGCGACGGCGTGCTCACGCTTTGGAACGCGACGTCGATGTTCGACATCGCGCGGCTCCTCGGCGACACGCTGCGCGAAGTCAAGAACCGCGACGGGCCGTACCTCGCGCAGAACAACATCGATTCGAGCGCCAACTTCATCGTCGGCGGGCAGATCCGCGGCGAGGTGCAGCGCCTCTTCGACGTCTACAGCGAAGGCAACTTCATCGAGGCCACGCCCGACACCTGCTACTTCCAGATCGGCGAGAGCAAGTACGGCAAGCCGGTACTCGATCGCGTGCTCGAGCGCGGCACTTCGCTCATCGATGCGACCAAATGCACGATCGTCTCGTTCGATTCGACGATGCGGTCGAACATTTCGGTGGGGCTCCCGATCGATCTCGCCGTCTACGAGGCGAATGCGCTGCGCATCAAGATGCAGAGGCGGATCGTCGAGACCGATCCGTACTTCCAGATGATCCACGCCCAGTGGGGCGCGGGTCTGCGCCGCGTGTTCGCGGAGCTACCGGGCCCCGACTGGACCTAGGCACTCGAGCCCGCAGCCTCGAATGGCGATCCGCGTCGCCCTGCAGCACCGCACCAGCTATCGCTTCGACCGGCGAGTGACGCTGTCGCCGCACGAGATCCGGCTGCGGCCTGCGCCGCATTGCCGCACGCCGGTCCTCGGCTATTCGCTCAACGTCTCGCCCGAGGGCTATTTCCTCAACTGGCAGCAGGATCCCTACGGCAACTGGGTCGCGCGGCTCGTTTTCACCGAGCCGACCGACGCGCTCGACATCGTCGTCGACCTGACCGCCGACATGACGGTGATCAACCCGTTCGATTTCTTCGTCGAGCCCTACGCCGAGCACGGGCCGTTCGTGTATGCGGCGGCGCTCGCGAAGGAGCTGATCCCGTTCCTGGAGACCGCGCCCCCCGGGCCTCGCCTCGCGGCCTGGCTCGCGCGATTCCGCAAAACGCTGGTTCCGGGTGAGAAGAGCGTCGACCTTCTGGTGCGGATCAATCAGCAGCTGCAGTCGGAGATCGGCTACCTCGTGCGGATGGAGCCGGGTGTGCAGACACCCGACGAGACGCTCGAGCGAGCATGCGGCTCCTGCCGCGACACCGGCTGGCTGCTCGTGCAGATCCTGCGCCATCTCGGGCTGGCGGCCCGCTTCGCCTCGGGCTACCTGATCCAGCTCGTCGCCGACATGAAGCCTCTCGAGGGACCGGCGGGGACCGACCGCGATTTCACCGACCTTCACGCCTGGGCCGAATGCTTCGTTCCCGGCGCCGGCTGGATCGGGCTCGACCCGACGTCCGGACTGCTCACCGGCGAGGGACATCTCCCGCTCGCGTGCACGGCGGATCCCGGCAACGCCGCGCCGGTCATCGGATTCACCGATCCCTGCAAGGTCGACTTTTCGTTCGGGATGAGCGTCACGCGCATCCACGAGGATCCGCGTGTCACGAAGCCGTACACCGACGCACAGTGGGCCGCCATTCGCGAGCTCGGCGAGCGTGTGGACCGCGATCTCGGTGCGCACGACGTGCGGCTCACCCAGGGTGGAGAGCCCACGTTCATCTCGATCGACGACATGGAAGGGGCCGAGTGGAATTACACGGCGCTGTCGCCGAAGAAGCGCGAGCTCGCCGAGACGCTGCTGCACCGGCTCGCCCTCACGTTTGCTCCGGGAAGCTTCCTCCATTTCGGCCAGGGCAAGTGGTATCCGGGCGAGCCGCTGCCGCGCTGGGCGATCGGTGCGTGGTGGCGTGTGGACGGCAAGGCGCTGTGGACCGATCCCTCGCTCATCGCCGACCCGCGCTCGGAGGGCAGGGCAGATATCGCAACGGCGCAACGATTCGCCGTTACGCTCGCCGGGCGCCTCGGCCTCGATCCCGCATACGTGCTCACCGCGTACGAGGACGTCCCGAAGCTTCTCGCCGCGGAGAGCGCGCTTCCCGATAATGTCGACCCGCTGCAGGCGGACCTGACGCAACCGAGCGAGCGCGCGCGTCTCGCGAGGCTCCTGCAGCAGGGCCTCGCCCGTCCGGCGGGATTCGTTCTTCCGCTGCGCGCAGCGCCGATCGCCGGCCGCGATGGCATCGAGTGGGAAAGCAGCACGTGGCCGCTGCGCCGGGAACGCCTCTACGCGCTCGGCGGCGATTCGCCGCTCGGGCTGCGCCTGCCGCTCGACGCGCTCCCCGCGGTGCTGGCGGCGGACCCCGAGCAGGAGCTCCCGGTCGATCCGTTCGCACCGCGAGGCGAGCTCCCGGACGGCGTCGGGCGGGTCGCCACGAAGGCGAAGGCCGCGAGAGGGAGAGTCGCGCCGAAGGAAGTGATCAAGACGGCGCTTTGCGTGCAGGTGCGCGACGCCCATCTCTACGTGTTCATGCCGCCGCTCACGCGCCTCGAAGCGTACGTCGTGCTGCTCGCTGCAATCGAAGCGGCAGCTTCCGATACGCGCGCGCCGGTTGCGATCGAAGGCTACACCCCGCCGCGCGATCCGCGCGTCAATGTGCTGAACGTGACGCCCGATCCGGGCGTCATCGAGGTGAACGTTCATCCGGCGTCATCGTGGCGAGAGCTCGTCGCGACGACCGAGGCGCTTTACGAGGAAGCACGCCAGTCACGGCTCGGCACCGAGAAGTTCATGCTCGATGGGCGCCATACGGGCACGGGCGGCGGCAATCACGTCACGCTCGGCGGCGCCACGCCCGCCGACAGCCCGCTCCTGCGCCGGCCGGACCTGCTGCAAAGCCTGGTGACCTATTGGCAGAACCATCCGGCGCTCTCGTATCTCTTCTCGGGAATGTTCATCGGGCCGACGAGCCAGGCACCTCGAGTCGACGAAGCGCGTGACGATCGCCTCTACGAGCTCGAGATCGCCTTCCAGCAGATGGATCGCGTGCATCGCGCCGGCACCGAGTCCGCGCAGCCGTGGCTGGTCGACCGCCTGTTGCGGCACCTGCTGACCGATCTCACCGGTAACACGCATCGCGCCGAATTTTCGATCGACAAGCTTTATTCGCCCGACGGACCGACCGGACGCCTGGGGCTCCTCGAGTTTCGCGGTTTCGAAATGCCGCCGCATGCGCGGATGAGCGCCGTGCAGATGCTGCTGCTGCGCGCGCTGGTCGCCCGCTTCTGGCAGCAGCCCTACCGCAAGCGCCTCGTCCGCTGGGGGACCGCGCTCCACGACCGCTGGCTGCTTCCGCATTTCGTCGCCGCGGATCTCCAGGACGTCGTTGCCGAGCTCCGCGCCTTCGGCTACGCGTTCGAGCCCGAGTGGTTCGCGCCGTTCGTCGAATTCCGCTTCCCGCGCTTCGGCAGCGTCGACTACGGCGGCGTCACGATCGAATTGCGGCAGGCGATCGAGCCGTGGCACGTGCTGGGCGAGGAGGTGAGCGGCACGGGGACGGCGCGCTACGTCGATTCGTCGGTCGAACGGCTGCAGGTCAAAGTGTCGGGAATGACCGGCGATCGGCATCGGGTCGCCTGCAACGGCCGCGCACTGCCACTCACTCCGACCGGCATTCCGGGCGAATTCGTCGCAGGGGTTCGCTATCGCGCATGGAGCCCGCCGTCCGCGCTGCACCCGACGATCAAGGCGCAGGCGCCGCTCGTCTTCGATCTCGTCGATACGTGGGCCGAGCGGGCGCTCGGCGGCTGCACCTACCACGTCGCGCACCCCGGCGGGCGCAACTACGACACGTTCCCCGTCAACGCGAACGAAGCCGAGGCGCGCCGCCACGCGCGCTTCTGGGCGCACGGGCACACGCCCGGCGCGATGAAGCTCGCCAGCGAGCCGGTCAACCCGGCCACGCCGACCACGCTCGACCTGCGCTGGCAACCGTGATCGCTGCGGCGAGCGCATGACGACCGTTCGCACTCGGTTCGCTCCGAGTCCGACGGGATTCCTGCATCTCGGCGGCGCGCGCACCGCGCTCTTTTCGTGGGCGTACGCGCGCAGGCACGGGGGTGCGTTTATCCTGCGGATCGAGGACACCGACGTCGAGCGCTCGACGCGCGAGGCCGTGCAGGCGATCCTCGACGCGATGGCTTGGCTCGGCCTCGACTATGACGAAGGGCCGTTCTTCCAGATGCAGAGGCTGGATCGCTATCGCGCGGTGCTCGGCGACATGCTCGAACGCGGGCTCGCCTACCGCTGTTATACGACGCCCGCCGAGCTCGAAGCGCTACGCGCCGCGCAGATGGCGCGCGGCGAAAAGCCGCGCTACGACGGACGCTGGCGGCCCGAGAACGCCGGCGGCAGGAAGCCGCCGGAAGGGATCGCCCCGGTCTTCCGCTTCAAGAACCCCCTCGAGGGGACCGTCGCGTGGGACGATCGCGTCAAGGGGAGGATCGAGATCGCGAACAGCGAGCTCGACGACCTCGTCATCGCTCGCGCGGACGGGACGCCGACGTACAACTTCGGCGTCGTCGTCGACGACCTGGACCTGCGCATCACCCACGTCGTGCGCGGCGACGACCACGTCAACAACACGCCGCGGCAGATCAACATCCTGCGTGCGCTGGGCGCCGCGCTGCCCGTGTACGCGCATGTTCCGACCGTGCTCGGCGAGGACGGGCAGAAGCTCTCGAAGCGCCACGGTGCGGTGAGCGTCATGCAGTACGAGGAGATGGGCTATCTCCCCGAGGCGATGGTCAACTTCCTCGCGCGCCTCGGCTGGGGCCACGGCGACGCGGAAGTGTTCACGCGCAGCGAGTTCGTCACCTGGTTCGACCTGGGCGCGATCAACCCGGCGCCCTCGCGGTTCAACGCCGACAAGCTGAAGTGGGTCAACCACGAGCATTTGAAGCGCTTGCCCGAGGACGAGCTCGCGCGCCGATTTCCGCCTTACCTGGCGCGAGCGGGTCTGGATACGCGCATGGGTCCGCCACCCGGGGCCGTGGCGTTGCTGCTGCGCGATCGCGTCCCGACGCTCGTCGAAATGGCCGATGCCGCACACTACTTCTATGCAACGGTCCATCCGCCACCGACGCTCGTCGCCGAGCTCGTCGGCGAGCCGGTCCGCACAGCGCTCGCGTCGCTCGGCGAAAAGCTGAAGGACGTCGCCTGGACGCGCGATGCGCTCGGTGCGGCGATGAAGGCGGAAGCCGCGAAGCATGGGCTCAAGCCCGGGCAGGTGATGATGGCGATGCGCGTGCTCGTCTGCGGCACGCGCGAGACTCCGGCAATCGACGCGGTGCTGGCCCTGCTCGGTCGCGACACCACCCTCGCTCGCCTGTCGGCGAATCTCTGAACGCAGCGCCTAGCGCGCGACGGGCGCGCGCCCGTCCGTTGTTTGCACGCGCGCCGTCCGGTAGAATGCGGATTTCCGGAACCTGGTCGCCTCATGCCCAAGTTCGTGTTCGTGACCGGCGGCGTCGTTTCCTCGTTGGGAAAGGGCATCGCCGCCGCCTCACTGGCCGCAATCCTCGCCTCCCGCGGCGTCCGCGTTACCCACCTCAAGCTCGACCCGTACATCAACGTCGATCCTGGAACGATGAGCCCGTTCCAGCACGGCGAAGTCTTCGTCACCGAGGACGGTGCCGAGACCGACCTCGACCTCGGTCACTACGAGCGCTTCAGCGACGTCAAGATGAGCCGGCGCAACAACTTCACGACCGGCCAGATCTACGAGAGCGTGATCCGCAAGGAGCGCCGCGGCGACTACCTCGGGGGCACGGTGCAAGTGATTCCGCACATCACCGACGAGATCAAGAGCTGGATCGTCTCCGGTGCGGGGGATGCCGAGGTCGCCATCGTCGAAGTGGGCGGAACGGTCGGCGACATCGAATCGCTGCCCTTCCTCGAGGCGATCCGGCAAATGGGCATCACGCTCGGCCGCGACAACGCCTGCTACATGCATTTGACGCTCGTGCCGTTCATCGCGGCGGCGGGCGAGATGAAGACCAAGCCGACGCAGCACTCGGTGAAGGAGCTGCGGGAGATCGGCATTCAGCCCGATATCGTACTCTGCCGGGCGGACCGCCCGCTGTCGGACGGCGATCGCCGCAAGATCGCGCTCTTCACGAATCTCACGCCTGACGCCGTCATCCCGGCGCTCGATACCGATTCGATCTACAAGATTCCGGGCGCGCTCCACGCCGAGGGCCTCGACGCGATCGTGTGCAAGAAGCTGCACATGGAGCCTCCGCCCGCCGATCTCGGCATCTGGAATCGCCTGGTCGAAGCTCTTCTCCACCCGGAGCACGAAGTGAACATCGCGATGGTCGGCAAATACGTCGACCTGACCGAGTCCTACAAGTCGCTGTCCGAGGCGCTGACGCACGCCGGCATTCACACGCGAAGCCGCGTGAACATCCATTACGTCGACTCGGAGGTCGTCGAGCGCGAAGGCACCGCGTGTCTCGCGGCAATGGACGCGATTCTGGTTCCGGGCGGTTTCGGCAAGCGCGGCGTCGAGGGCAAGATTCGCGCGATCCGTTACGCGCGCGAGAACGGCGTTCCCTACCTCGGCATCTGCCTCGGCATGCAGCTCGCCGTCATCGAGTTCGCGCGGCACGTCACGGGGCTCGACGGCGCGAACAGCACCGAGTTCGATCCCGAGACGCCGCATCCGGTCGTCGCGCTCATCACCGAGTGGCAGAACCGCGACGGATCGGTCGAGCGGCGCGGCGTCAACTCGGACATGGGCGGCACGATGCGGCTCGGCGCACAGCCCTGCGAGGTCGTCCCGGGGTCGCTCGCGCACCGTATCTACGGGGCAACGACGGTGTCCGAGCGCCATCGGCATCGCTACGAAGTGAACAACCATTACCTTCCGCGCCTCGAGGCGGGGGGCCTCGCGGTCGGAGCGCGCGCGCACAGCGCGATCGCCGGCGATCTCTGCGAGATGATCGAGCTCCCCGAGCACCCGTGGTTCTTCGGGTGCCAGTTCCACCCCGAGTTCACGTCGAACCCGCGCCGCGGACACCCGCTCTTCATCGGTTTCATTAGCGCAGCGCTCGCGAGGCAGAGACACGTGCCCGCGGCGAGGAGCGATGCCGAGGCCGAGCTCGTGGCGTCGGTCTGACGCAGACGGCGGAGGGCACGGGATGAGGCTCTGCGGGTTCGAGGTCGGACTCGAGCACCCGCTCTTTCTGATCGCCGGACCCTGCGTCGTCGAATCGCTGCAACTACAGATCGAAGTTGCAGGCAGGCTGAAGGAAATCTGCGCCGCGCTCGACGTGCCGTTCGTTTTCAAATCGTCGTACGACAAGGCGAACCGCAGCTCCGGCGCCTCGTTTCGCGGGTTGGGCAGAGACGAAGGCCTGCGCGTGCTCGCGGAAGTGAAGCGCCAGGTCGGCGTGCCGGTGCTGACCGACGTGCACACGGAAGCCGACATTCCGGAAGTCGCTGCCGTCGTCGACGTTCTGCAGACGCCGGCGTTCCTTTGCCGACAGACCGATTTCATCCGCGCGGTGGCTCATGCCGGAAGGCCGGTGAACATCAAGAAGGGACAGTTCCTCGCGCCGGGTGACATGAAGCACGTCGTCGCCAAGGCGCGCTCGGCGAGCGGCACCGACAACATCATGGTCTGCGAGCGCGGCGCATCGTTCGGCTATCACAACCTCGTGTCGGACATGCGCAGCGTCGCGATCCTGCGTGAAACCGGGTGCCCGGTCGTGTTCGACGCGACGCACTCGGTGCAGCTCCCGGGCGGGGCGGGCGCCGCGAGCGGCGGAGAGCGCGAGTTCGTCCCGGTGCTCGCGCGGGCAGCGGTCGCAGCGGGGGTGTCGGGCGTGTTCATGGAGACCCACCCCGATCCGGCCAAGGCGCTTTCCGACGGCCCGAACGCCTGGCCGCTCGCTCGCATGCGCGGGCTCCTCGAGACGCTGATCGAGCTCGACGCGACCGTGAAGCGAGCGGGTTTCCCCGAAGATGAAATGATTGCGGCGCTCGACGCATCGCGGCAATAATCGCGCATTCCGATCCCAACCCGCGCCTGATACCGCAACAGGGGCCATCCCAAGGACAACAAAATGAGCGCCATCGTCGACATCGTCGCCCGCGAGATCCTCGACTCGCGCGGCAATCCCACGATCGAGGCGGATGCCGTCCTCGAGTCGGGCGTCTCGGGCCGCGCCGCCGTGCCCTCCGGGGCATCGACCGGATCTAAGGAGGCGATCGAGCTGCGCGACGGCGACGAAGCCCGCTATTTCGGCAAGGGCGTGCTGCGCGCCGTCGAGAACGTCAACACCGAGATCTGCGAGGCGATCCTCGGCCTCGACGCGAGCGAGCAGGCGTTCATCGACAAGACGATGATCGAGCTCGACGGAACGGAGAACAAGTCGCGCCTTGGCGCCAACGCGATGCTCGCCGTGTCGTGCGCGGTCGCCAAAGCCGCCGCCGACGAGTCGTCGCTGCCTCTGTATCGCTACCTCGGCGGGGCGGGGCAGATGCAGCTCCCCGTTCCGCTGATGAACGTCATCAACGGTGGCGCGCACGCGAACAACAAGGTCGACCTGCAGGAGTTCATGCTCGTGCCGGTAGGGGCACCGTCGTTCCGCGAGGCGCTGCGCTACGGCGTCGAGGTGTTCCACACGTTGAAGAGGATCATCGACTCGCGCGGAATGCCTACCACCGTCGGCGACGAGGGCGGATTCGCGCCGAACCTGCCGAGCAACGAGTCCGCGCTCGAATTGCTGATGGAGGCCATCGACAAGGCAGGCTACACGCCGGGCACCGACGTCGCGCTGGCGCTCGACTGCGCGGCGAGCGAATACTACGAGGATGGCGTCTACAACCTCGCCTCCGAGGGCATGAAGCTCACGCGCTCGCAGATGGTCGACACGCTCGCCTCCTGGTGCGACAAATATCCGATCATCAGCGTCGAGGACGGCATGTCGGAGCACGACTGGGAGGGCTGGAAGCTCCTCACCGACCGCCTGGGCAAGAAAGTGCAACTGGTCGGCGACGACCTCTTCGTCACGAACACGAAGATCCTGAAGCAGGGGATCACGAAGGGTGTCGCCAACTCGATTCTCATCAAGATCAACCAGATCGGTACGCTTTCCGAGACCTTCGCGGCGATCACGATGGCGCAGCGCGCCGCCTACACCGCGGTCGTCTCCCACCGCTCGGGCGAAACGGAGGACAGCCTGATCGCGGACATCGCCGTCGGCAGCAACGCGGGACAGATCAAGACGGGATCGCTGTCGCGCTCCGACAGAATCGCGAAATACAACCAGCTGCTGCGCATCGAAGAAGACCTCGGCGAGGCGGCGAGCTACCCGGGCCGCGAGGCCTTCTTCCAGATCAGGTAGGCTCGCTTGCGCTGGCTCGCCCTCGCATTCGCCGTTCTGATTGCCGCGCTGCAGTATCCGATGTGGCTCGGCAGGGGCGGCTGGCTGCAGGTCCGCGACCTCGATCGGCAGCTCGCGGCGCAGAAGGAGAGCAATGCCCGCCTCAAGCTGCGCAATGACGCGCTCGACGCCGAGGTCCGCGACCTGAAGAACGGCTTCGAGGCCGTCGAAGAGCGAGCGCGTGCCGAGCTCGGCATGGTGAAGCAGGACGAAGTGTTCTTCCAGCTTCAGCAACCTACGCGGCAGCCCGAGTCCCCGCTGTCGACAGTCGCCTCGGGCCCTCCGGCGAGCTTGCCGATTCGTCCGGCGGCGGCCGACTCGCCATCACTGCAGTGATCGTGATGCGCGGGACCGTGCCGGTGCGCTCGGGCGCCGGGGGCGCATAGCGGCCCCGCTACCGTGCAGCCAGTGACGTCGCGGGCGAATCCGCGGCTGCGCGAGGCGGCGCGCCTCGCCGCGTCGTCGCGCGACCGGCGCAAGACCGGCCGGTGCGTTCTCGAAGGAGAGCACGTCGTCGCTGCGTACGCGGAGCGCGTCGGCGCTCCGCAATCGCTGATCGTCACCGATGCGGCGTTTGCGCGTCCCGCGGTGCGCGCGCTCGTCGGTCGCCTTTCCGATCGGGCCATCGTCGTTCCGGAGGCGCTGTTCGAAGAGGTCGCGACGCTTCCACCGGGGGTCGGCGTGCTGGCGGTCATCGAGACTCCGGCGCCGCCGCCTCCTGCGCAGAGCGACTTCTGCCTGTTGATCGACGACGTCCAGGATCCGGGCAACGTCGGATCGATGCTGCGCACGGCAGCTGCAGCGGGCGTCTCCCACGTTCTCCTCTCGAAGCACAGCGCATTTGCGTGGTCGCCGAAGGTGCTGCGCGCCGGGCAGGGCGCCCACTTCTGCGTGGCGATCCACGAGGACGTCGACCTTCCGGCGTGGGCAAGCGTGCATCGCGCGGAAGGCGGGGAGGTGATCGCCACCGTGGCCACCGCTGGCGAGAGCCTCTACCAGACGGCGTTGAACGGGCGCGTCGCAGTGGTGATCGGCAACGAAGGCTCGGGGCTCTCGCCGCCGCTGCTAGCCGCCGCAACGCGGCGAGTGACGATTCCGATGCGCTCGGGCGTCGAGTCGCTCAACGCGGCGGCCGCAGCCGCAGTCGTGCTGTTCGAATGCGCGAGACAACGTTGTGCGTCCAGCTCGGGGTCGTGACCGCCATGGGACCGCGGCGCCGCGTCATCGGATGCTGATTCCCGAATCGTCGCTCCCGAAACGCTGATGGAAAGTCGGGCTGCTTCCCGATCGTTCGGGCGCTACCTGCGATCGACGATCGTCGGCTCGACGTCCGCGGCGAGCTGCGCGATCGGCTCCGCCAGGGGCAGCGCAGCCTGCGCGCCCGCCGCCCGGCACGCGAGCGATCCGGCAGCCACACCCTCGGCGAGCGCACGCGGCCAGGCAGCGCCTCTATCCAGCGCGGCCGCGAGCGCCCCGACGAGCGCGTCGCCCGCGCCGGTCGTGTCGACGACATCGACGGATGGCGCCGCGGCGGCCAGAAGTTTGTCCTCCGTGACGCAGGCGAGCGCGCCGCGCTCGCCGAGCGTCACCACCACCGCGGATCCGAAGCGCTGCCGAATCGCGATCGCGAACGATTCCGGGGAGGATGGCATCGAGTACGCAACCGCGAGCGCTCGAGCCTCGTGCTCGTTGACGATCAGCACGTCGATCGCGGAGAGCAGCGTCGCCGGCAATGCGGTTGCGGGCGCGGCATTCAGCACGACGCGCGCCCCGCGCCCGCGCGCCCGCTGCGCCGCGCCTGCCACCGCGTCGAGCGGTACTTCGAGCTGCAGGACGAGCGTCGCGTCCGGACCCAGCGCCGCATCGTGCAGATCCGCTGCGGCAACACTTCCGTTCGCACCGGGCACCACGACGATTGAGTTCTGGCCGCGGGCGTCGACTTCGATCACCGCGATCCCGGTCGATCCGTCGAGCCGCCGCACGCCTGCAGTATCGACGCCCGCGCCGCTCAGCCCGGACAGCGCCGTCGATGCAAAGGCATCGGTGCCTACGGCGCCCACGATCGCCACCGAAGCGCCCGCACGGCGCGCGGCAAGGGCTTGATTGGCGCCCTTGCCGCCTGGAACCACCGAGAACGACAGCCCCGCGATCGTCTCCCCCGGTTGCGGAAATCGCTCGACGCGCGCGGTGAGGTCGACGTTGACGGAGCCGAAGACGACGATCATCCGCTGGCCGGCTCTTCGCCGCGGGAGCCCTCCGGCGCGTAGCGATTGACCACGCCCTTCACGAGCAGGATGTTGCCGTATGGCCGCATCTCGCCGGTGCGTGCGAGCGCAAACGCACGCTTGGCGCGCCCGTAGAACGCGTGCCGCTCGAGCGTCCCGATCTCGCACTCGGCAAGCCCATGGCGTGTGAATGCCTCGGCGAAGTCCATCACGGGATCGGGAACGGCGCTCGGATCGCCGACGACCTCCATCGTGAAGAC
>DATKMY010000031.1:0-8006 GCA_035541655.1 Casimicrobiaceae bacterium
CCAGCGCCGCGCGAACGAGCTCGTCGCGACGGCGGCGATCATCAGGCCGATGTTGACGACGAAGAGCGTCATCAGCCCGAGCAACAGTGCGCGCCAGGAGCGGTCGACGAGCTCGTGCTGCCCGCGCGTCATCCCTTGCCTCCTACGACCGGGCCGCGATAGAAGAGGTTGCGCAGCCCGAGCACCGCGACGACGATGATCAGCTGGACGAAGCCCATGATCATCGCTATGGCGGACGCGAGCGAATAGTCGTATTGTTCGAACGCGGCCTCGTACGCCGCGATGGAGATGACGCGCGTCGGTCCGGCCGGCGAGCCCAGCAGCACCGCGGACGGGAACACGGAGAACGCCTGCACGAACGAGAGGCAGAAGCACATCGCGAGCCCCGGCGCGAGCAGCGGCAGGTAGATGTAGCGGAACTGCGCCTTCGGATCCGCACCGAGCGTCGCCGCAGCGCGCGCGAGCCCCGGATCGATGCCGGTCACGTACGAGAGGATCAGCAGGAACGCGAACGGGAAGCCGGAAACCACGAGGGAGATCAGCACGCCCGTGTAGTTGTGCGTGAGGCGGATCGGGCCGTCGTAGAGGCGAACGAGCTGCAGGAACTGCGCGAGCCAGCCCTTCGGGCCGAAGTAGGTGAGCATCCCCTCGGCGATCAGCACGGTGCCGAGCGTGATCGGCACGACGAGGATCGTCGTCACCCAGCGCTGGTAGCCCGTCTTCACGCGCATCTTGAACGCGATCGGCAGCGCGAAGCCGACGTTGATCAGCGTCGCAGGAAGCGCGAGCCGCAACGTCGTCCAGATCGTCGGATAGAGGTTGTCGGTGGTGAAAAAATGCTGGTAGTTCGCGAGCGCGCCGCCCTCCTTCGGCGCGAACGACAGCCACAGCCCGTAGAGGAACGGGTAGACGAAGAGCAGCAGCATGAAGGCCGCGGCCGGGACGACCAGCAGCTTCGTGCGGTCGAATGGCTCGCGCGCAAGCGGCTCGGCGGCGGCGACGGCCATCGCTACTCCGCGGGATAGACGAGCGCGCGCTCGACGGGAATCTGGACGGCGACCGCTTCGCCGAGAGCGGGCTGGCCGGCCGAGCGCGCATGGAGCAGCGTGCCACCCGGCGTCCTCACGTCGATCAGCGAGTCGCGGCCGCAATACTCGACGTTCGCGACGTGTCCCGTGATCGCGTTCGTCGCGAGTCCCGGCGCGACAAGGCTCGCCTCCTCGGGACGAAAGGCAACCGCGGCGCGCTTGCCGGCAAGCGGAACCTTGCGCGTTCCAGTGATCCGGATGTCGGGCCCCGACAACGTCACCCTGTCGCCGCTCTCGCCGTCCACGTCGAGGGCGAGCACGTTGCGGAATCCCATGAAACGGGCGACCGAGAGATTGGCGGGCTGCGAATAGACTTCGTTCGGGGGGGCGATCTGCTGTGCGACGCCTTCCTTCATCACCACGATCCGGTCCGCGAGCGACAGCGCCTCTTCCTGGTCGTGCGTCACGTAAATCGTCGAACGCCCCATCTCGACGTGGATTCGCCGGATCTCGGCGCGTGTCTCGATGCGCAGCTTCGCGTCGAGGTTCGACAGCGGCTCGTCCATCAGAATGAGCGGCGGCTCGATGACGATCGCGCGCGCAATCGCAACCCGCTGCTGCTGGCCGCCGGAGAGCTGCCCGGGAAGCTTGTGCTCCTGGCCGGCGAGCTGGACCATCTTGAGCGCCTTGGCGACACGGGGCGCGATCTCCGATGGCGAGACGCCGCGCATCTTCAAGCCGAAGCCGACGTTCTTCTCGATCGACATGTGCGGAAAGAGCGCGTAGTTCTGGAACACCATCCCGAAGCCTCGCTGCTCAGGCGGCAGCACGTCGATCCGCAGGTCGTCGAGCTTGATGGTGCCGCCCGAGAGCTGCAGCAGCCCTGCGATGCAGTTGAGCGCGGTCGATTTACCGCACCCAGAGGGCCCGAGCAGCGCGATGAACTCGCCGCGCTTGATCGTCATCGTGAGCTCGGCCAGCGCGTTGAACGCCTTGCCGCCCGCGCCGGCGAAGCGGCGCGTAACGGCATCGAGGCGTAGCTCGCTGAAGTCGTGCTTCATCTTCGGATCACCATCGCGCAAGGTCTCGGCAAGGAAACGCCGCGTTGAACGGCGGCGGGGCCGACGGTCGAACGCGGCGAGGTATTGCGCCGCCCCGCATGGGCGACGCAACGACGCTACTTCGTCTTCTGCGCGCCGACCTGCTGGTCCCAGATGCGGAAAGCCTCGACCTGCGCCTTCGCCTCGAGCGATTGCGTGTGCGGAAACTCCTTGAGCCACGCTTCGTACTCGGGGCGGCCGTACTCCTTGATTGCGTCCTGGCTCTCCTTCGGCGCCATCGACAGCGGCACGTTCTTGACCGCCGGGCCCGGATAGAAGTAGCCCTTGTCGTACGTGTACGCCTGCGCTTCGGGCGTCAGCATGAATGCCATGATGTCGAGGAGGACGGCGACCTTCTCCGGCGGAACGCCCTTCGGGATCACCATGTAGTGCGCGTCGTTGACCCACGTCATCCCCTTGAACGGCGCGACCTTGAAGTTCTTGGGCACGATGCCGAGCACGCGCGGGTTGATGTCCCAGCCGGTCATCGTCACCGTCATGTCGCGCGAGCCTTCGCCGAGCTCCTTCATCACCGCGCCGGTGCCGGTCGGGTAGTACTCGATGCAGCCGTTGAGGTCCTTGAGGTACGCCCAGGTCTTCTCCCAGCCGTTGACCGGATCCTTCGGATTCTTGTCGCCGAGGATATAGGGAAGTCCCATGATGAACGTGCGCCCGGGACCGGAGTTAGCCGGCCGCGCATAGATCAGCTTGTTGGGATTCGCCTTGCACCACGCGAGAAGCTCAGCCGGCGTCGTCGGCACCTGCTTCACCTTGTCGGGGTTGTACTCGAGCAGCGGCCCCGCTGGCATAAACGTCACCTCGATGCCCTGATCCTGCGCGAGCTTCTGCATCTCGGCCGCCGCGGGCTGGTAGTTCGCCATCAGGTTCGGGAATTTCGCCGCGTACTCGGGCAGAATCTTGAGGAGGAGGCCCTGCTCGATGCCGGCAGCCAGAAAGTCCGTACCGGTCAGAATGAGGTCGTAGTCGCTCCGGCCGGCGCCCTGCATCGCCTTCAGCTTGCCGGGAATCTCCGGCGCAGGTGCCTTCGTGAAGTTGAACTTCGACACGAGGTTCGGATTCTTCTTCGCGTAGAGCTCGAACGCATCCTGCGTCAGCGCCAAGTTGCCGGCGGGGTCCACGACGTTGATCGTGACCGGGCTCTTCGGCATCGCGGGAACCTGCGCGAACGCGGGCACGGCGCCGAATCCGGCAAGCGCCGAGGCTGCGGCTCCGGCGAGGGCCAACTTGAGTGCGGAACGCCGGAACGCGCGACGCCGCTTCGCTTGCATGTCCATGGGTCTCCTCCGGGTTGACTGCCGGAATGCGTCGCGTCGAAGCGCGGCATTCGGCAAGCCGGCATCATAAGGGTTGCGACAACGCGAATCCAGTCCGAGAGCGCTGCTCGGGGACGGGCTTGGCCGCTCGCCCCTCCGGCACTGGCGCGAAGCTCAGGGCGAACGCAGCACGGAGGGTTCGCCCGCGGGTCCTACCGCCCGGCTCATCCCACTTTGAAATGGCCGGACTTGCCTCCCGACTTCTCGGTGAGGCGCACGCTTTCGATCCGCATCGCGCGGTCGGCCGCCTTGCACATGTCGTAGATGGTCAGCAGCCCGACGGCGGTCGCGGTCAGCGCTTCCATCTCGACGCCGGTCTGCGCGAGCGTCTCCGCGGTGACTTCGATCCCAATCGCGCTCGCCGCGGGGTCCGGGACGAACTCCACGGCCACACGGGTGAGCGGCAATGGATGACAGAGCGGAATCAGCTCCGCGGTGCGCTTCGCCGCCTGGATCGCGGCTACACGAGCGACGCCGAGTACGTCGCCCTTGCGCGCCCCCGCGCTGGCGATCAGCGCGAAGGTCGCCGGTTGCATGACAATGCGGCCCGCGGCCCGGGCGACACGCCGCGTGACGTCCTTTTCGGCGACGTCGACCATGTGCGCCTGACCGCTCGCATCGAAATGCGTAAAATGGGGATGTTGTGCGGATGGCGCGGGTTCTCGCCGCCCCTTCGCCGGGAGGCGCTCCGTGCCGGAGGATGTCTTCCCTTTGCTGTGCCCTGCGCGCGCCACGGCAACGCCTTCCGCCTGAACTTCGCCTTTCGCGACGAATCTTAGCATTGCAGTGAACGGCTCTCGGCAACCTCTGACGCGCATCCGGTCGATTCCGGGGGAAGCGACGCAGCCAATTCTCGGCCATTCGGTGGGCAAGCGGCTGATCGCAGTGATGAGCGCTGCCGGGCTCGTTATGCAACCGCTTGCGCTTGGCATCAGGGGCGCCGGCGTCGCGTATGCCCAAACGGCGGTGCCGGCGAAAGCCGACGCGGGCGGTACGTACTCCGGTTCGGTTGCGCCCGAGGTGCGTCCCCCGGGCATCTTTTCCGGAGCGGGCCTGCCGACGCAACCGGCAACGAGCCCGCCGGGTCACTCGGGGCTCCCCGATCTCGGCGACGAATCGCTCAGCATCTCGACGCCGACGCAGGAGCGAAAGCTGGGCGAATCCGTCGTCCAGCAGATCCGCGCGTCCGGCGCATACCTCGACGATCCGGAGGTCAACGATTACCTGAACGAGCTCGGGCACCGGCTGGTCGCCGCCGTCCCCTCTCCGGACAGCCCGTTCGACTTCGAGTTCTTCGCGATGGCCGATCCGGGGATCAACGCGTTCGCGTTACCCGGCGGCTTCGTCGGCGTCAACATGGGGCTCATCCTGCTCACGCAAAGCGAGTCCGAGCTCGCCGCGGTACTCGCGCATGAAATCTCCCACGTGACGCAGCACCATTACACGCGCTCGGTGGCCGCTCAGCAGCGCTCGCTTCTGTATTCGCTCGGCGCGCTCGCGCTCGCGCTCGCCGCGGCGAAGGCCGGCGGCTCCGCGAATGCGGGCCAGGCCATCGCGGCGGGCGTCACCTCGGCGCAAGCGCTCGCGATCCAGTCGCAGCTCAACTACACCCGCGAGAACGAATACGAAGCCGATCGCATCGGCTTCCAGCGCCTCGACGCGGCGAAGTTCGACGACAATGCGATGGCGACCTTCATGGAGCGGCTGCAGAAGTCGGGCCGCTTCAGCGAGGGCAACGCGCCGTCGTATCTGCGCACGCACCCGGTGACCACCGAGCGCATCGCCGAAGCACAGGCGCGCGCCTACGGAAAGCCCTATCGGCAGGTGCCCGACTCGCTCGACTTCCAGCTCGTGCGGGCGCTCCTCCGCAGCTACCAGGGCACGCCGAAGGACGCCGTCGACTACTTCGACGCTTCTCTCGTGGAGCACAAGTACAACAGCGAGGTCGCCGTGCGCTACGGTCTCGTCGCCTCGCTCTTGCGCGCCGAGAACTGGACGCGCGCGAAAAGCGAGCTCGTGACGCTCCAGAAGATCGCGCCGCCCAGCCCGATGATCGAAGCGATGGCCGGGCATGTCTACATGGAATCGGGCGATCTCGATCGCGCGATCGCGCTCTTCGAAGGGGCGCTCGCGAAGTACCCGAACAAGATGCAGCTGATATACGACTATCCTGAGGCGCTGCTCAGAGCGAAGCGCGCGAAGGACGCGGCCGCGTTCCTCGAGCGCGAGCTCGCGCGCTTCCCGAACAACGGGCCCCTGCACCGGATCGCGGCGCGCACCTACGCCGACCTCGGCAAGAAGACCCTCCAATACATGCACCAGGGCGAGTTCTATGCGTGGCAGGGCGACCTGCGCGGCGCTGTCAACCAGCTGGAGCTTGCGTCGAAGGCGGCCGACGCCGACTTTTACCAGTCCTCCGTCGTGGAGACACGACTGCGCGCGCTGCGCCGCGAGCTCGCCGACCAGCAGGCGCTCGCGAGGAACGGCTAACGGCGACAGCAGCCCGAATTTCCACCCGATCCCACCCGAGCGGGTTGGATTTGACGTCGGCAGAGCCCTCTTGACCATCAACCTGTAGCTTTCTACAGGTGTCGGCGCTCCTGCGTCGAGGTTAGTGTTCCCGCCGTGTCGGTGCCGCGAGATTCGCGGCGAACAAGGACTGACTTGGGGAGGGGGAACCCATGAAGATCCTGGTGATAGACGACCATCCGCTCGTCGTCGACGCGCTTGCCCAGCTTCTCGGTCAGGTCGAGCCGGAAATCGTCGTTCGCAAAGCGCTCGATCCGGGCGAAGCGATCGCTGTACTCGACAACGAGCCCGACGTCGCGCTGATTCTGCTCGACCTCGCGCTGCCCGGCGCCCGCGGCCTCGATTTCCTCGGCGACCTGAAGCTCGACTATCCCGGCGTACCGGTCATCGTCGTCTCGGCCACGCACGATCGATCGACGGTCATGGCCGCGCTCGGCGCGGGCGCGCACGGCTTCGTCGCCAAGACTTCGAACGGCACGACGCTCATCGACGCAATCCGCTGCGTGCTGGATGGCGGCGTCCACGTGCCCTCTGAAGCAGCGATGCCCGACAGCGACGGCGTGCACATCGATTCACGCGCGCTCGGCCTCACGGCGCGCCAGACCGACGTGTTGAAGCTTCTAGTCCAGGGCAAGCCGAATAAGCTCATCTGCCGCGATCTAAAGCTCTCCGAGGGGACGGTCAAGGTGCACGTGAGCGCCATCCTCAAGGCGCTGCGCGTACGCTCGCGCACCGAAGCGATCGCCGCGCTCGCGCGCCGCGGCATCAGCGTCGATACGCTCGCGGCGCGTCGGGCATCCGCCGAGTCGACGCTGCGCTGACGCGCGGAGGACGCCGGAAGTCGCCGTCGCGACGACGCCACGACGCGAGGCGCGGGAACCACGCCGATGCCGATTGCAGCGATCGCGCCGGAGCTGCTCGCGCATGCGCGCGCGGACCAGATCGCCTCGCTCTACCGGTCTTTCCATCGCACGACGCTGTCGATGGTGCTCGGCGCGCTGATTCTCTGCGGCGTCCTGTGGGACCAGGAAATGGGCTGGACGATGGGCCTGTGGTGCGCTGCAATCCTCGCCAACCAAGCATGGCGCGGGCTCCTCGCCCGCGCTTACCGCCGCGCGCAACCCGCGGTTGCCGAGGCGCCACGCTGGGGCGCGTACTGGGCGCTGGGCTCGACGATCGCCGGCGGGCTCTGGGGCACTGCCGCCGTCGCGATGTTCCCGGCATCGGCTCCCTATCAGGCGCTCTTCATCGTCTGCCAGTTCAGCGTGATTCTCGGCGGATTGAGCCTGACCGCCGTCTATCGGCCGTCCTTCTACGGCTTCGTGCTCGCCGTGCTCGTGCCGCTGATCGTCCGCGTCGCGCTCGAGGGCGATCGGGCGCACCTCTTCACCGCGCTCGTCCTCGTCGTCGTGCTCGGATTCGTGCTGACCTTCGGGCGCGAGGTCAACAACGTGCTGACGGCTTCCCTCGCGATGCGCTATGAAAATGTCGATTTGATCGGCGAGCTCAAGGCGCAGACCGAATCCGCGCTCGCGTCGCGCGCAGCCGCCGAGTCGGCAAGCCGCGCGAAGAGCCAGTTCCTCGCGGCGGCGAGCCACGACCTGCGCCAGCCGTTGCATGCGGTGGGATTGTTCGCGGCGGCGCTCGCCGCGAAGGCCCGCGATCCCGATGTGCGGCCTCTCGTCGCCAGCGTCCGCACGTCGGTCGAGGCGCTCGAAGGACTCTTCGCGCAACTCCTCGACCTTTCGCAGCTCGAAGCTGGGGCGCTGCATGCGGCGCCCGCCGCGTTCGCGCTCGAGCCGATCTTCACGCGGATCGCCGCGGACCTCGGACCGCAGGCGATCGCCAACGGCCTCGAGCTCCGCGCCGTGCGCACGCGGCTCGTCGTGCGCACCGATCCCGTGCTCCTCGAGCGCGTCGTGCGCAACTTCGTCACGAATGCCGTTCGCTACACGCGCGCGGGCGGCGTCGTGCTCGGCGCGCGCCGCCGCGGCGGCGCGGTGCGTATCGACGTC
>DATKMY010000032.1:0-2286 GCA_035541655.1 Casimicrobiaceae bacterium
TGCCGTTCGACTTGCATGTGTAAGGCATGCCGCCAGCGTTCAATCTGAGCCAGGATCAAACTCTTCAGTTCGATCTCTCGTTGATGTGCTCAATGAATTGAAGTGAACTTCACTTCATGAGCGTCGGAGCCTTGCGGCTCCGGGCACTGCGATTGCTCGCAGCACTGAAGCACCATGCCTCGACGCCCACACTTATCGGCTGTCAGTTTTTAAAGAACGAGCGCTCGAAGACCTCGGAGCGCAGCCGACCCTGTGTTCGGCGAAGACATCGATTCTCGCTCGAATCGGAGCCGCCTGTCAAGGCCCTGCTCGCTGTCTGCCTTCATGCCCGCCGTGCTGGGAACGTCGGCCGAAGGACGACGCCCATCGCGAGCGGGACTGCGAGTCTAGCACTTCGACACCTGCCGGCACAAGGTTGCGAGCGTCGCGCCGAGAGACTCGCCGTTCGCTTCTGCGTCAGGCGTTCGCGGACGCCGTCTCGACGCCTCGCGCCCTTTGACCGTCCAACGTGATCTTCGCAGCGACGCAGTCGCGCTCGGGATCGTCGGAGGCGAGCAGCTGGTCGAGCATCGCGGCCCACGGCCGCGAGTCGGTCGTCAGCACCCGCTGCTTGATCGTGCTGATCTGGGATGGGTGCATGGAGAAGGACCGCAAGCCCATGCCCAGCAGCACCTCGGTGAAGGCGGGATCGCCCGCCATCTCGCCGCACACGCTCACGCCCTTGCGCATGGCGCGCGCCTGCCCGATCGTGCGCGCAACGAGCTGCAGCACGGCCGGATGCCAAGGATCGTAGAGGTGCGCGACCGACTCGTCGGCACGGTCGATCGCCAGCGTGTACTGGATGAGGTCGTTCGTGCCGATCGAGACGAAATCGAAGTGGCGGAGGAACGTCGGCAGCACGAGTGCCGCGGCGGGTATCTCGATCATCGCCCCGACCTCCACCGCGCCGAAGCGACGGCCCGCGTCGGTCAGCTGCTGACGCGCACGCGCGAGCGCGTCGAACGTGTGCTGAACCTCGCTCAGGTGCGCGATCATCGGGATCAGGATGTTCACGGGGCCGTCCGCCGCCGCACGCAGGATCGCGCGCAACTGTTGCCGGAACATGCCGGGCTCCGAAAGGCTCCAGCGGATGGCCCGCAATCCGAGCGCGGGGTTCAGCGCGTGCTCGTGTCGCAGCTCGTTGGCCGTCATGCGTTCCAGCGGCTTGTCGGCACCCACGTCGACCGTGCGGATCGTGACCGGCAGGCCCTTCATGCCGACGACCGCATCGCGATACGCCTCGTACTGCTCCTCTTCGCCGGGGAGCTCGCCATCGCGGTTGAGGAACAGGAACTCGCTGCGGAAGAGGCCGACGCCCATCGCCCCGGCGTCCAGCGCCGCAGCCGCGTCGCCCGGGAGCTCGATGTTCGCGAGCAGCTCGACCGGCTCTCCGTCGAGCGTCACCGCCGGCGTATGCCGGAGGCGAGCCAGCCGCTCGCGCTTGAGATCGCGCTGGCGCTGACGGAAGCGATATTCGGAGAGGACCGTAGGCGAGGGATCGACGATGACGATCCCGGCATCGCCATCGATCACCACCCAGTCGTCCTGTCGGATCAGGCGGCTCGCCTCCCGCGCACCGACGACGGCCGGAATGTCCATGCTGCGCGCGACGATGGCCGTGTGAGACGTCTTTCCGCCGACGTCGGTGACGAACCCCGTGAACACGCTGCGCTTGAACTGGAGCATGTCGGCCGGCGCGATGTCGTTCGCCACCAGCACGAGCGGATCCTCGCCTGCGAAATCCCGCGCCCCCACCGCCGGTGCCGCGCTGAACGAGGCATTGGGGCCGCTCTCGAGCGCACGCAGCAGGCGCTCCACGACCTGCTCGAGATCGGCCTTGCGCTCGCGCAGGTACTCGTCCTCCATCTCATCGAACTGGCGCGCTAGCACCTCGAGCTGGGCCGACAGCGCCCACTCCGCGTTGTAGTGCCGGTCCACGATCCACTGCTTGGTGGCACCGGTGAGCGTGTCGTCGTGCAGCAGCATCAGGTGCACGTCGAGCAGCGCCGAAAGCTCGGCGGGCGCTTCCACCGGCAGCTCGCGCTTGAGTGTCGCGAGCTCCGTGGCGACGGCGTCGCGCGCGCTGCGGAGACGATCGATCTCGGGCTCGACGCGATCCGGGGTGACGTAGTAGTGCGCCACGTCGACGCGACTCGACGCCACGAGCACCGCGCGGCCGATCGCGATGCCGCGCGAGACCGGGAGCCCGAAGACCTGGAAGCTCATGCGCCCATCGTAGCAGCGGGT
>DATKMY010000033.1:0-5810 GCA_035541655.1 Casimicrobiaceae bacterium
CGAAAGGCCGGCTGCAGGGCCCATAGGTCCAACTCGCGGCGCAGCTCGAACAGACGTGTGAGCCCGTCGGCGCCGATGATGATGTCGTCGTCCATCACCATGACGGCTTCGTACTGAGAGAAGACCTCGGGCCAGCGCGAATAGCAGTAATACAGGTTCTGAAACTTGGTGCCCTTTCGCGCGCTGTAGATGTCTGCCAGCGATTGCAGCTTCGAAGCGCCGTCGCCGTAGTAGTTCACCCACAGATCGAACTCGCGACGCCGACCCTTTAACCAACGAAAAACGTTCGAGCGATCGCCGGCGGAGGTGAACACGAGACTCCGTGAGCGACGCTCGGACTGCGTCCGCATGAGTTGTACCGCGTCCATGCTCAGAGATTTTTGGGTGGGGCGACCGCCGGACGTTCTTATTTGTATGGCGGAACTTTACAGAATACGGGGTGGGCTGCGACCGCTCGTGCCTAAAGAATCCCGAAGCGGACGAGGCCGGCGCATCGCGGGCCGGAGCGAGGGCGGGATCGCCAACCCCGTGCAGTTGCCCGGTCGAGGGCTGGCGACGGGCCCTACGGTGCCAGGGCGGGCACCGAGCTTTGGACGGGGCTAGCGCAGCGCGCCGAGGTGGCGAAGCTAGTGCCTGGGCTCTTGGCCATGGTTGAACAGGCGACGCAGCATCTTCCTGGGGCCCACGTAGGTGGTTTCGGGGATCAGCCGCGCCATACCGAGCAGCGCACCGAGCGCAGGCTTCTCGATCCGGCCATATTCCGCCTGGACGCGTCCCTGCTCGTCGAGGTCGTGCCGCGCTTTGATGCGCTCCCAGACGGCCTTGCGCTCCTCATGGCTGGACGCGCGATCGATTTCGCGGCGGCCGCCCTTCCGGCGATCGTGGGGATTGACGCACGCGACTTCGTCCACGACCGCGACGTGCTGCGCGAGGTCGGGGCCCAACGTTCGCAGAAACCACCAGTCTTCGCCGTAACCGATGATCTCCGGCTCGTACACCGCCATGAACGAGTCGAGCTTGTCGCGGCGGAACAGCGGACACGTCATTTCGATGAAATTCGTGTAGCGCAGGCGCGCGGTGGGTCGGACACGCGTGATGTCCCAACTGATCTTGCCGGAGACTCGGAAGGCAGGTTGCAGCGCCCACAAATCGAACTCGCGACGGATGTCGAAAAGGCGCGTGACCGCGTCGGAGCTGATGATGATGTCGTCGTCCATCACCATGACAGCGTCATAGCGCGCAAACAATTCAGGCCAGTGTGAGTAGCAGTAGTGCAGGTTCTGAAACTTGGTTCCCGTGTGGCTCACGAAGAAGTCCGGGATGGACTGCAGCGTTGCCGGATGTTCGCCGTAATAAGTGACCCACAGATCGAAGTCGCGGCGACGCCCCTGTTTCCACAGCCGAACGTTCGAGCGATCACCGGCCGAAGTGAATACCAAGTTTCTTGAGCCGGGCGCGGAGTGCGCGCGTAGCAACTGCATTGTGTCGATGCTCGAAGAACTATTTCCGACCGTACGCTCGGGTCGTTTCCGAGCGATCGTACATCATCCAGCGCGCTTCTTTGATCTCACGTTCAGTGTGGTATTGCCATCGGGTAATCCCATTAAAACGCCGGAGCTAGACGCGTTGGAGAATGTGCGCGTAAGTACTCTCGTCGTTTCGTGTTCGGCAACGGCCGACGTCCGAGCACAGAGAACAAAGCCGCTCCCCCGTTGCCGCGACGACGACGTTACATGACGTTGCGTGCGCGATAGCTGGCGCGGCTCCGGCGTCACTTTCGCGCGCCGCGGACGCCGTCGGCGCTTCGCGCGAGGCACGCCGATCACGCGCGAGCTCGGTTGCAAAACCGCAATGCCTCTCTCAAAGTGCCCTGCGCCTCCGCGCTTTGCGACCGCAAAAAAGAAGAACAGGAAATCGGTTTGAAGGCGTTCGTCAAGAGACAGCTCGAATCGCTGTTCGCACGGCGCGGGTACTCGCTGATCCCGGCGCATGTGCTGCGTGCCTACGACACCGGCAGCGACCCGGTACCCTCGCCGCCGGTCAGCGCGGAGGCACAGCGATACCTGCGCAAGGACAATCCGCGGCTGCAGGAGTTACGCCGTCGCTACGCGGCGCTGAACGTGGACGCGGTTGCGCACTCGCTTTGGGATTCCGACTACGTGAGCGCCGAGGTGCGGCTCGATTCGTTCCGCGCCCACAGCGCCTATGTCTGGGGCTATATGGAGCTCTCGCGGCCGACGCAGATGAAGTACTTTCTGTACTCGCAATACGCGAAATCCAAGGCGCCGCAAGTGCTCGCGCGGCTCCACGAAGACGGCGCCTTCGGCGCAATATGCTACGACTTCGAAGTCGCCGGCCGCGTGAGCCGCGACCGTCTCGATTCGGCGATAGAGCTCGACTTCCTCGACCGCCATCTGCAGATCCTTACGCGGCCGCAGCTGCGTGTGCTCGACATTGGCGCCGGCTACGGCCGCCTGGCTCACCGCACGTGCGAAGCCGGGGCGCAGGTCGCGGACTACGCGTGCGTCGACGCGATACCGGAATCGACGTTCTTGGCGGAGTACTACACCGAGTTCCGCGGTTTGCGCGACCGCGTGCGCGTCGTGCCGCTGGACGAGCTCGTGACAACAGGCGCACCTGCGCTAGGTCGATTCGATCTCGCGATCAATGTCCATAGCTTCTCCGAGTGCAGCTATGCGGCGATCCGGTGGTGGATCGAACGGCTGCAGGAGCTCGCTGTTCCGTATCTGTTCATCGTGCCGAACACCGACACGCGCTTCATCTCCACGGAGAGCGACCGCACGCGCAAGGATTTCTTCCCTTTGCTCGAGCAGGCCGGCTACCGCATCGCCGCTCACGAGCCATTGTTCGACGATCCCGATCTACTTCGCCTGCTCAACATCACGGACCAGCTGTTTCTGCTCGAGCGCCGCTGAGCCGGCCCCACGACTAGGCTCCCCGTGCTCGCTCGCCAACCTTCGGCGGCGAGTGCTACTGTGCGGCAGCCAGCACTCGAGCTTTCGGGGGATTTGCGTGGACGTTCGTCAGGCCATCGATCACGGGCCATTCACCGGCTCGCAGCTGCGCGCCGTTTCTCTGTGCTTCTTTTTGAACGTGCTCGACGGCGTCGACGTCGGATCGATCTCGTTCGCGGGGCCGGTGCTATCGAGCCAATGGGGCATCGATCCCAAGACGTTCGGCGTCGTGGCCTCCGCCGCGCTCGCGGGAATGATGGCGGGCTCGATGCTGATCGCGCCGTTCGGCGACGCGGTCGGCCGGCGCAAGCTGCTCACTTTGTCGCTCACGCTGATCGCCGTCGGCATGCTCGGCGTGATGGTGGCGGGCTCGCTCCCGACGCTGCTCGTGCTGCGCTTCATCACGGGCTTGGGGCTCGGCGGCGTGGTGCCGACGATGGCCACGTTCGCGGCCGAGCTGTCGCCGCAAAGGAGCCGCGCGTTCGCCGTCACCGCCGTGTCGTCCGGCTATTCGCTCGGCTCCGCGCTCACCGGGCTCGCGGCGCTCTGGATGGTGCCGCACTGGGGTTGGCAGTCGCTGTTCGTGCTCGGCGGCGGTCTCACCGTCATCGCTTTGCCGCTCGTGCTGCTGTTCCTGCCGGAATCGTTAGAGTTCCTGCTCGGCAGGCAGCCGCCGCACGCGCTCGAGCGAATCAACGCGTCGCTGCGCGCGCTGCGCCAGCCGCCGCTCGCGGCGTTGCCGCCGAAGACGGCCGCCGACACGCGGCCGCGCCTCGAGCAAGTCGTGGCAGGGCTCGTCGGGTTGCTCGCGCCGCGCTACCTGAGCGCGACTCTGCTGCTCTGGATCGCGTTCCCAGCGTCGCTGCTGACCCTTTACTTCCTGCAGAGCTGGGTGCCGCAGCTCACGTCGAACGCCGGGCTCCCGACGTCGCTCGCGTTCTTGTCCGGCACGATCCTGAACCTCGGCCTGTTCATCGGTAACGCGTCGGTCGGCTGGTTCGGCGACCGGTTCGGACTGCGCCGCTCGATCGCAACGTACCTCGGCGCGGGCGCGATCGTGCTGCTCGGCTTCTCTTATCTACAGAGCACCGCGGCGATGCTCATCGGACTCGGCACGCTCGGCGTGATGCAGGGCGGCTTCCTCGGGCTGTATGCGGTCGGCGCAAAGATCTATCCCGCCGCGAATCGCGTGACGGGCATCGGTTGGGCGGCCGGCATCGGGCGGCTCGGGGCCGTGCTCGGCCCTTCGATTGCGGGCTACCTCGTCGCGAGCGGACTCGGAATGACGGGCACGTTTCTTCTGTTCGCGCTCCCGCTCGCGGTCGCGGCGATCGCAGTGGCCGCGATGCGCTCCCCCGAGCTCGCCGCGCCGACACGCATCGCGCCCCGCACGACCGCCGACGCGCGCAGCTAACCCCCGCCGCTCAGCACCGCGCCGGCAGCCGCGCCGGAGGCCGCGGCCTCCAGCGCCGCGATCCGCCGGGGTCAGCGGCGCCAGAATGCCGGCGTCAGCAGCACGAGAAACGTGAAGATCTCGAGTCGCCCGATCAGCATCGCGAACGCGAACACGATCTTCCCGTGCCCGCCGAGCGTCGCGAACGTCGTCGAGTGGCTGCCGAGCCCTAGCCCGGTGTTGTTGATGCAGGTCGCGACGGCGCCGAAGGCCGTGGACTGATCCATGCCGTCCATCATCGCGATGATCATGAAGCCGGCGAACACGGCGACGTAGAGCACGAGGAATCCGCCGACGCTCTCGACGACCGAGTCGGGCACGACTTGCCCATCGACCTTGATTCGACGCACGGCCTGCGGATGGATCAGCTTGTGGATGTGCACGCCCGCCTGCTTGCCGAGCACGAGGAAGCGCACGATCTTCAGCCCGCCGGACGTCGAGCCCGCGCAGCCGCCTACGAAACTCAAGAAGATCATCAATGCCGGCAGCGCGAGCGGCCAAACCGAGAAGTCGGCGACCGAATAGCCGGTGGTCGTGACGACGCTCGCGACTTCGAATAGCGCGTAGCGCAGCGACTCGATGACGGTGTCGTAAGTCCGCGTGCTCGCGAGCACGAACGTCGCCGCCGCCGTCGCGCAGAGCACGGTGATAACGAACGCGCGCGTCTGCGTGTCCTGTCCGTAGCGATGCAGCTGAAACGTTCGCCAAGCGACGAAATGCGCGTTGAAGCTGATGCCGCCGATCAGCATGAACACGATGGCGACAGCCTCGATCGCGGGGCTATCGAAGAAAGCGAGGTTCGCGTCGTGCGTCGAGTAGCCGCCGGTCGACAGCGTGCTGAAGCTGTGCGCGATCGCGTCGAATGCGCCCATGCCGGCGAGCCAGAACGCGAGCGCGCAGAGCGCCGTGAGCAACACGTACAGGCCGCAGACATTGCGCGCGGTCCGCGTGATCCGCGGAGTCAATCTCTCGTCCTTGAACGGTCCCGGCGTGTCGGCCTTGTAGAGCTGCATCCCGCCGATTCCGAGCATCGGCAGCAGCGCGATCGCGAGCACGATCACGCCGAGCCCACCGAGCCATTGGATTTCCTGACGGTACAAGAGAATCGACGGCGGCAGCCGGTCGAGGTACACGAGCGCGGTCGCGGCCGTGGTCGTGTACCCGGCCGCGGACTCGAAGAAGCCATCGGCGAAGCTCACGCCGAGCGAGAGTATGAAGGGCACGGCGCCGAGCGCGCTCATGCCGGTCCACATCACGCCGACGATCAAAAAGCCGTCGCGGCTACGGACGTTGACGTGCTTGCGATGGAACGGCGCCCAGAACACGACGCCCGCGAGCAGCGCGATGGCGGCGGCCGCGGCGAACCGGCCGGATTCGCCGTC
>DATKMY010000034.1:0-32379 GCA_035541655.1 Casimicrobiaceae bacterium
CAGGGGGCGGCGGCTAGTGCCCCTGGTAAGCGTACGGCGCGCCGTGGCGGTAGCCGCCGTACCTGTAGCCATATCCGCCGTAGGCGACGTAGCGGGGCGCGTAGTAGGGACGCGCATAGACCACGGGCCTTGGCCGGTAGACGACCGGAGGGGCGTAATAGACCGGCGCGGGGCGAAAGTACGGTGCAGGGCCGATATAGGCGGGTGCCGGCGCCGGGGCGACGTACGCGCCCGACGGACCGTAATAGCCGCCGCTGTAGTACGGCACGCTCGCGATGCTGGCGCCAGTGACGGCGCCCAGCGCGCCGCCCACCCACGCACCGTTCACGCCGTTCACCGAATGGCCGATCGCGGCTCCGATACCCCCGCCGATGAGCGCACCCAGCAGCGGATCACCTTGCGCCGAAGCGCTCGTCGAAACCGTTCCCGCGCCGAGCGCCGTCCCCAACATCACGACGATCAAAGCCTTCTTGGGCATGGCTTGTCTCCTCTATCGAGTGCCCTGCCGGTCGAGTCCGGGAAGCGGCCGACGCGGAAGGATGGGCACATGCGCCTGTAACGCCCAACCGGGCGAATCGGTGGTCATTTCGCGGACTTTGTTACAAATCGGGCTCATGCGACCTCGATGGCGACAGGGAAACGTTGCCTCTACAATCGATCACACAGCCTTTCGACGCCCGCAGCCGTGTTCCGCATCCTAGCCCCGTCGCACTATCGCCGAATGCCCTGGAAGAACGGCGGGGGGTTCACGGAAGAAATCGTTGCTTATCCTGAGCGCGCCGCCCTCGGCGGTTTCGACTGGCGGGTCAGCATCGCAGAAGTGGCGCGGGACGGCCCGTTTTCGCGCTTTCCCGGAATCGACCGGACGATCGCGCTGATCGAAGGCGCCGGAATGCGGCTTTCGCATGGGGACGTGCACGTCGTCCTGCGAACGCGATTCGAGCCGTATGCGTTCGACGGCGACCATCCGGTCGATTGCAAGCTCGTCTCGGGTCCAGTCCGCGATTTCAACGCGATGGTGCGGCGTGACCGCGCGCGCGGAGAAGTCGCTGCAATCCGGGCGGGCGCATCGATCGCCGCGGCGGATTTCCGGATCGTCTTCGCCGCGATCGGCGCGTTCGAATGCGCGCAGGGCGGCGAGACGCCGATCGATATCGCGCAACAGCACACGCTCGTCGTCGAGCAGACCTCGGGGGCCGGTGCATCGCCGCTCGCCGTTCGTCCGCTCGAAGCGGGCGGCGTCGCACTCGCCGTACGGATCGAATGGCGCTGAGCCTCTTCGCTGCGAACGCATTGACGCCCGAAGGCTGGCGGCGCGACGTCCGCATCGACATCGAGGCGCAAGGGACGATCGCCGCGGTGCATGACGGCGCGAGCGGCCAGGGTGCCGAGCACGCCGCCGGTCCGTTGATCCCCGGAATGCCGAACCTCCATTCGCATGCGTTCCAGCGTGCGATCGCCGGGCGCACGGGCAGGGCCGCTTCCGGCGGCGACTCGTTCTGGACGTGGCGCGCGGCGATGTATGCGTTCCTCGATCGTGTCGATGCGGACGCGTTCGCGGCGATCGCCGCCCAGGCCTACGTCGAGATGCTGAAAGCGGGTTACACCCGCGTGGCCGAGTTTCACTACGTTCATCACGATCCCGGCGGCAAACCGTACGCCGACCCTGCGGAGCTCGCCCGCCGAATCGTCGCTGCCGCGACGGCGACGGGCATCGCGCTCACGCTGCTTCCGGTGTTCTACGCGCACGCCGGGTTTGGCGGCACGCCCGCCGTCGCCGGGCAGCGCCGCTTCGTCCATTCGGTTGCCACCTACGCGCGCGTCATCGAGGCGCTCGCGAAGGACGCTGCGCGCGACGGCTGGAATCTTGGCGTGGCGCCGCACAGCCTGCGCGCGGTGACACCCGACGAGCTCGCGGCGATCGTCGCGCTCGTGCCGCAGCGCACGCCGATCCACATTCACGCCGCCGAGCAGCAGGGGGAGGTCGACGATTGCGTCGCGTGGAGCGGCGAACGGCCGATCGCCTGGCTCCTCGACCATGCGGGCGTCGACTCGCGCTGGTGCGTCGTGCACGCGACGCACATGACGGCCGACGAAACGCGCGGGCTAGCCGCGAGCGCAGCGGTCGCCGGCCTCGCACCGACGACCGAGGCGGATCTCGGCGACGGCACGTTCGCGGCACGCGACTATCTGGGCGCGGGCGGCGCGTTCGGTGTCGGCAGCGATTCGAACACGATCGTCGATCCGTACGCCGAGCTTCGCCAGCTCGAATGGTCGCAGCGCCTGGCTCACCGTTCGCGCAACGTCCTCGCGACGGCAACCGCGGACGCGCCGGTCGGCCTGGCGCTCTACGCCGCGGCGGCCCGCGGCGGCGCGCGAGCCGCGGGTGTCGCCGCTGGCGCGATAGCGCCAGGGTGCCGTGCGGACCTCGTCGTGCTCGACGCGACGGATCCGGCGCTTGCCGGGCACGGCGCCGACACGATGCTCGATGCCGCGATCTTCGGACCGTGCCGCAAGCCCGTGCGCGACGTCATGGTCGGCGGACGCTGGGTCGTGCGCGATGGCCGTCACGCAGACGAAGAGCCGGTCCTGCGCAGCTATCGCAGCGCGATCGCGGAGATTTCGCGATGAAGCGTGCGCGCGAGCCGATGTTCGACGTGCTCGTGACCGGCACCCACCTCGCGACGATGACCGACCGGGGCGCCGATGGCTACGGCACGATCCGCGAGGGCGCGCTCGGGATCGCCGACGGACGGATTGCGTGGATCGGTGCGGAGCGCGATCTGCCGGGGGACGCGTCGACGCATCGGCTGCTCCACGTTCCCGGCGCGTGGGCAACGCCCGGGCTCGTCGATTGCCACACGCATCTCGTCTATGCAGGAAATCGCGCGAACGAGTTCGAGGCCCGGCAACGCGGCGCGACGTATGCCGAGATCGCGCGCGCGGGTGGCGGGATCAACGCGACGGTGCGCGCGACGCGCGCGGCGACCGATGGGGAGCTCGTCGCGGCGAGCCGATCGCGGCTGGCTGCGCTCGCTGCCGAAGGGGTCACCACGGTCGAGATCAAGTCGGGCTACGGGCTCGACACGGCGAGCGAATGCCGGCAGCTGCGCGCGGCACGCCGCGTGGCCGACGAGGTCGGCGTCGACGTCCGCACCGCGCTGCTCGCTGCGCACGCCGTGCCGGTCGAATACGCGGGTCGCGCCGACGACTATATCGACCTCGTATGCAACGAGACGATCCCCGCAGCGGCGGACGCCGGCCTCGCCGACGCCATCGACGCATTCTGTGAGACGATCGGCTTCACGGTCGAGCAGACACGGCGCGTCTTCGCCGCGGCGCGCGCAAGTGGCCTGCCGGTCAAGCTCCACGCCGATCAGCTCTCCGATTGCGGCGGCGCCGCGCTCGCTGCGGAATTCCAGGCCTTGTCCGCCGACCATCTCGAGTACACGAGCGCGGCCGGCATCGCGGCGATGGCGCGCGCGGGCACGGTCGCAGTGTTGCTGCCCGGCGCGTTCTATGCGCTGCGCGAGACGCGCGTGCCGCCGGTCGCAGCGCTGCGCGCCGCCGGCGTTCCGATCGCGATCGCGACCGACTGCAATCCGGGAACATCGCCGGTCACTTCGCTGCTGCTGATGCTCAACATGGCGTGTATTCTGTTCGGGCTCAAGCCCGAGGAAGCTCTTGCCGGAGCGACGCGGCATGCGGCGCGCGCTCTCGGATGCGCGGATCGCGGCACGCTCGCGCCGGGTCGGCGCGCCGACGTCGCGCTATGGGACATCACGGCGCCGGCAGAGCTCGCCTACCGGGTCGGAGGCAATCCATGCATCGGAATCGTGCGCGCCGGAAACATCATCGAACGGGCTAGCGGATGAATCTCTGCGATCTCGCGCCCGGCGACGCGCCGCTCGTCATCGACGTTCCGCATGCGGGAACGCATGTGCCTCCGGAGATCGCGCAACGGTTGACGCCCGCCGCGCGCGCGGTGCCCGATACCGACTGGCATGTCGAGAAGCTCTATGCGTTCGCTCGCGGGGCCGGCGTCACGCTCTTCGTCGCGACGCACTCGCGCTACGTCGTTGATCTCAATCGCAACCCCTCCGGAGCCGCCCTCTACCCCGGGGCGGACAACACCGAGCTTTGCCCGACCCGCACGTTCGCGAACGAGCCGGTGTACGCCGATGGCCGTGCCCCGGACGCACGCGAGATCGCCGCGCGCCGCGCCGCGTATTTCGATCCCTATCACGCCCGGCTCGGCGCCGAAATCGAGCGCGTTCGAGCGCGTCATGGGTACGCGATCCTGCTCGACGGCCATTCGATCCGCAGCGAGGTCCCGAGGTTTTTCGCGGGAAAGCTGCCGGACCTCAATCTGGGGACCGCCGACGGCGCGAGCTGCGCGGCGCCGGTCCAGGAAGCGGCTGAAATGGTGCTCGCCGGCACCGCAGCATTCACGTCGGTGGTAAACGGCCGCTTCAAGGGAGGTTACGTGACACGCCATTACGGCGACCCGGATCGCGGCATCCACGCGCTTCAGCTCGAGATAGGCCAGGCATCCTACATGGACGAGAATTTCCCGTACCCTTGGGATGCGCGACGGGCGGCGCCGCTCGTCGCAGTGCTCGAGCGCCTCGTCGGTGCGCTCCTTGCGTGGCGACAGGGGTGAGGCGGGCGTGTTCCGGTTCTATATCGCACGCCAGCGCTACGACGCGTACCTGCTCGCCGATCGGCTCAAGCAGGCGGGGATCCGTGCGCATGTGTTCAACGAGCACACTTCGAGCATCGTCGGCGAGGTTCCGCCCGACATCGCGCAGCCGCAGGTGTGGCTCGAGCGCGAGGCCGATCGCGAGCGGGCGCAGACGCTGCTTCGGAGAATGGAGGCCGACGCTGCAACCGTCGGCACGCGCCATTGCGCCGCATGCAACGAGGATTCGCCGGCCAACTTCGACCTTTGCTGGAACTGCGGCGCGGCGATCTGAGCTCACGCGTCGAGCGAGCCGCGCCCCCTGAGGAAGTCGGCGGCCGCGGTTGCCGTCGCGTCGGCCGACTTGACGCAATCGCCGACCGAGATTCCGCCGCGATAGTTGGCGCAGAAGTAGAGCCCGGGGAGGGCGCGCTCGGCGGCATCGACACCGCGCAGGCGCTCGCGGTGTCCGAGATCGTACTGCGGGATCGCCCGCGGCCAGTGCGTGACCGCAGCCCACAGCGGATCGGCGCGTGCACCGACGAGCGCGCGAAGCTCGGCGGCGACGATCGCCGCGATCTCGTCGTCGGGACGTCGCGCCAGATCGGGATTGCGCAAGCCCCCCACGAACGTGGTCAACAGGACCGTACCCGATGGCGCTCGATTCTCGAACATGCTGCTCGAGAAGAGCGAGCCCAGGATCCGCCGATTTTCCCTGCGCGGAACGAGAAAGCCGAAGCCCGCGAGCGGATCGGCGACCTCGGCGCGCCGGTACGCGGTTGCCACGCTGGCGACCGCTGCATAGTCGATGGCGGCGAGTCCTTGCGCGGCGGTGGGCGCGAGGTCGCGGACCAGCGCGGCGGCTTCCGCCGCCGGAACGGCGACGATTGCCGCTCGCGCGCTGCGCATGATCGATTCGCCTCCGCGCCTCGCACTGACGACCCAGTCGCCGGCGGCGTCGCGCTCGACGCGCTCGACGCGAACGCCCGTTTCGACGCGGCCGAGCGAGCGCGCGAGCGCGTCGGTGAGCGTCTGCATACCGCTGCGGAACGAAAAGCTTCGCGCAACGTTCTTCGCCTTCTCGCGATTGCGCTTGCGTTCGCCGGCGCCGGCGATCTGGCCGCGAATGAGGCTGCCGTAGCGCTGCTCGAGCGCATGGAGGCGCGGAAACGCGGCCGGCAGCGACAGCCGCTCCGGGTCGCCTGCGTAAACTCCGGCGACGAACGGATCGACGGCATAGTCGAGAAACTCGGTGCCGAGCCGCCGGCGGACGAAGGCTGCGACCGACTCTTCCGCGTCAGCGGGTGCACGCGCGATCAGCGGTTCCGCGGCGAGCCGCAGCTTGGCGGAAAGCGAAAACGCACGCGTCGCAAGGAGCGCGGGCGGAGAGGCGGGCAGAGCGACGAGCCTCCCGTCGCGTACGATGAAGCGCCTCGCCGCGGCCGGCGAAGCCTCGATGCGCTCGCCGCGCGATCCTGTCGCTTCGAGCAGCGCGTCGATCAGTGGGGACGTATCGAGCGCGCTGTTGGGTCCCGTCTCGTACAGCGCGCCCTCGCGACGCAGCGTGCCGATCGTGCCGCCGGGCCGCGGCGCGGCTTCGAGCACCTCGACCGATGCGCCGCGCCGCTTCAGTCCGAACGCCGCGGCGAGACCCGAGAGCCCGCCGCCGATGACGACGACGTCGGCGTCGTGTCGAGCGCCCGCGCTCATCGGGCGCGGTCGCCGGTCGCGTTCGGCGCGAGCGCGTCGGCGCGCGCGATCGCCGCAGAGAGTTCGCGGTGCTCGGTCGAGTGGGGCGCGAGTTGCGCGAGCAGCGTTCGCCAATAGTGCACCGCCGAGGCGAATTCGCCCTGCTCGAACGCTGCGCTTCCCGCCATCTCGAGCGCTTTGGGATTCTGCGGATCGAGCGCGAGCGCGCGCATCACATGCTCG
This sequence comes from Casimicrobiaceae bacterium, assembly GCA_035541655.1. Classification (GTDB taxonomy): domain Bacteria; phylum Pseudomonadota; class Gammaproteobacteria; order Burkholderiales; family Casimicrobiaceae; genus CAIWHR01. The sequence goes on from DATKMY010000034.1 coordinate 6,614, forward strand.
CGCGGCACGCCGCCGAGAAGTCCGCCCTGCGCCATTCCGAGCGCGTCGGCGTACTCGCACCATACGTTGGCGTCGGCGGCGATCTTCGGCGACGCGGAAAGCCCCTTCCGATACGATTCGGCCGCCGCGGAAAAGTGGTCGGCAGCGAAGTCGAGCCGCGCGAGCAGGACCCAGCCGCGGCCGTCGCGCGGGTTGTGCGCCAGGTGGGCGACGAGGTCGTCGCGACCGATCGATGCGCTCGATGCGGGATCCGGCGCGGTCGCCTCGGCGCTCGCCGCACGCTGCAACGCCCCGGGCTCGCCAAAGAGCGCATAAAGGCCGAAGGCGAGTGCGGGAAGCGCGACGGCCACGATCGCCATCGTAACCTTCGCCGTGCGGGACGTAGCGACCGAAGGCGCCGAATCGGTGCCGCCGGCCGCTTCGCCGAGCAGCCTCCGCTCGGTTTCCGCGCGCGCTTGCGCGTACTCGCTGTCTCGCATTCGCCCTGCGCCGTGCTCGCGCTCGAGCTCGGCGAGCTGGCTGCGATAGATAGCGGCGACCGCCGATTCGCGGCGGGCCGGCGACGCTGCGCTCCGCCGTGCGCGCAGCGACGGCACGACGAACGCGAGTGCGGCCCCGGCCATCGCGGCGGCAATCACCCAGAAGAGGGACTCGTCGAGTGCACTCATGGCTTTCGGTGACGCGGGTGGCGGCGTCCCGCCGCCATCGATCCAGCTGCGCGTCCGCCTGCGATTATCGCGCGCCGCCGGTGCGGATGGCGAGGCGCGCGCGTCGCGCCCCCGCGCGGTTCCCGCGCGCTATTTCGGGGGTGCCGCAGCCGTGGGGGCGGGCGCGTTCGCCTGCTTCGCTTTGATCGCGTCGTCGAGGATCTTGATGCCATCCTGCGATGCCGCGACGGAGTTCGCGAGCGACACCTTCCACAGTGCCGGATTGTGGAACGACGCGCCGTTTGCCGCCGTCCACCATTCCCAGTTGGCGTGCGCGTCGCCGTGCTTCGCTCGCGCGGCCTTCAGCGCGTCCTCCGACACGCCGACGAGCTGCGCCTGGCCGAACTTGTTGATGAGCTGCGCGAGCCAGAACTCGGCGTTGCGCACTTTGCCCTCGTAGTGCGCGTACAGCGACTCGATCACGTACCGTGCCTGCGTCTCGCTCCACTGGTTGTGGCACTGCAGGCACGTCTCCTTCAGGTAGTTCTTCGGGTTCGTCTGCCAATGCGACGTCCAGTACTTACCGGTCTTCGGGTCCTTCACCTTCGGCATGTGGCAGGTGGCGCAGTCGATGCCGAGCTTGTCGTGCGTCGAGTTGTAGTACGTCTCGACGTCCGGATGCTGCGCCTTCCACAGTGCCGCTCCGGTGAACTGATTGCGGAAATCGCGAAACTGGATCGCGTCGTACGCCTTGAGGACGTTGTTCACGTCGACGAATGGGAAGAAGTTCGTCCGCTTGTCGGCCATCGTGATCGCTTCTCCGGTGTTCGGATTGAAGCCTGGATTGCAGTTGTATTCGACGTGGCACTGGCCGCACTGCAGTTTTCCGTCGTAGCGTTCCAGCAGCCCGATCTTGCGCGTGAAGCCGCGCATGCCCATGTCGATGACGTCGACCTTGGTCCTGCGCGGATCCTGCGCGTAGAGCGTCGGCGGGTCTCCGGTGCGCGTCACCGCTTCGATCAGCGCGTCGCGAACGATCCGCGGTTTCGCCGCATGCGGGTCGTGGCAGAAGATGCAGTTCAGTGCGTGGTTCGACGCCTTCGCGAGCTCGACGACCTTCGACGTGCGGCTCCATTTCGCGTTGGGGGCGGGATCACCCATGTACGCCCAGTCGAGGATGTGGTCCTGCGTCTTGCACGAAAGGCACACGGGGTTCGCCGCCGCAGCCGTGCCGGGCTTGAACACCTTCTGCTCGGTGTTGTCGGGGTAGAGATCGACCGTGACGTCCCAGACGTCGAAGTCGCCGGAGCCCGCGAGATAGCGCCAACCCTCCTTCGGGGCGAAGCGGCCGCCGAACGCGCGGTCGACGACAAACTGGTCGAGCAGCGCGAAGGTGTGGCTGCGCGGCAGGTTGTGCTCCTTCGTGAAGCCGTGCGGCGACATCAGCAGGTCGTACGAGGGGTCGGGAGCCGGTCCGTTGTACTGCTTCTTCTCGAAGCGCGCGATGCGGTGCCAGTCCATCTGCGCGTACGTCTTGTACTGGTTCTGGTGGCAGCCGCCGCAGTTCGCGAGATCGGTCTTCGTCGACGGCCGCTTCGACGATTCTACGAGGTGCGCCGCGGTACCCTCGTGGCACTGGCTGCAGGCGAGGCCCTTGTGCTTCCCGGAATCGTAGAGCGACTTGACCTGCGCATGGCAGCCGAGGCAGGGCGCTGCGTCGAATGCCGCGGATTTCGCTGCCGGCGGTTTCGCCGCCGCGGATTTTGCCGGCGCGGCAGGCTGTGGCGCCTGCGCCGATGCGGGAGTCGCCAACGCCATTACCATCAAAGCGCTGGCCGCGGCCGCGACAACGCGAATGTGCGCGAGCTTCATTCTTGTCTCCCCGTCGGATGAACTTCGGCGCGGCGGGAGTTTAGCAGCGCGATCGAGCGCTGCGAAAGCGGATCGTGCGTGCCCGTTGATCGGCATCAAATTCGCCGCGCGGGAGATGCGCGGGCCAGCGGCGCCCGCGTGCCGGGCGCGAGCGCGCCCGTGGTCAGGGGAGCGCGCGGTCGATGACGACGGCCAGGCCGCTGGCGCCGATCTTGACCGCGGGCGAGAGGCCCTCGAGGTCGCCGGCCTGCGGAGCAGCGTTTCCCGATTTCGATACGCGCGCTCCGACCACCACCGCCGGAAATTTCGACAGCGCGAAGTTCGGTGCCATCGCCATCGAGTCGTCGAGCGTGAACGCGGCGGGAAGATCCTTGACCTGCTTGCGGAGGATCGCGAGCGGCATCTTCGGTCCCTCGGCCGCGCGCGCGAAGATGAAGACGGTGTCCGTCGGCGCGACCTTCGCCGCGAGCGCCGGCGCGAGACTCACCGTTCCCGCGACGGTAGCGTTCGCCGCCGTTCCCGCGCTGGTCGCCGATGCGCTCGTCGGCGGCGACGCTGGCGGCGCGGGGACGGCCTTCGCCGCTCCTTCGCGCGGAGCCGCGGCAGCGACCTCCGCCCGCGGCGAGCCACCGGCCGGCGGGGGACCGCCCAGTTGCCGCGCCTCGGCGATGCTCGAATCGATCGATTGCGCGATCGGCGAGTCTGGCGGAACGTTCGCCTTGGTCTTCTCCCAGTACTCCGCCGCCTTTGCGTACTCCTTGTGTTCGAACGCTGCGGTACCCGCGAGCGCCAGCGCCTTCCAATGCGTCGGATCCGCGGCGAGGGCGCGGGCGATCAGCGCCTCCGCCTTGCCGTTCAATCCACCCTCGGCGGCGCCGACGGCGTCGGCGTAGTCGGCGAGCAACTTCGCGTCGTTGGGGATCAATGTCGTCGCCCGCTCGAACGCTGGGACGGCGTCGCTGTAGCGGTTGAGCGCGTAGTAGGTGCGCGCGAGCATCGCCCAGCCTTCGGGGTTGTCGGGCTCGCGCTCGAGCTTCGCGGCGAGGTTCGCCGCCATCGCGTCGATCTGCTCGCGTGTGACCTCGTGCTCCCCGCCGGCTTCCTTTGCGACGCGTGCTGCGGCCGGCGCGAACGCATCGAGGTTGCCGAGCACGACGTAGAGCACGAGCGCCGCGACCGGGACCGTTCCGGCGAGGATCGCCGCCGTCCACGCCGCGGATTGCGTCGACGGCGCGCCGGCGGCCGCTGCGGCCTTCGAATCTTCGAGCACGCGCTGCTCGAGCTCGCGCCGGGCTTCCTCGTAGCGCTCGCGCGGCATCGTGCCGGACGCGAGATCGGCGTCCAACTCGGCAAGCTGATCGCGCAGGATCTCGACGTTTGACGCCTCGCGCGCCACACCCGCCGGCTTGCCGCCGCGCAGGAGCGGCACGAGGATGCACGCGATCGCGATCGCGATCATTACCGCTGCGACCACTACGAACGCGATCACTGGGTGTCCTTCGCGGCGTCGCCGCCGAGGAGTCGTGCGACCCGCTCGCGCTCCTCGGCGCTGAGCGCGGGCTCCTCCGAGCGCGCGCGGCGCAAACGAACCGTGCGCGCGAGGACGAGGAACCCGATGCCAACGAGCAGCGCAGGTCCGGCCCAGAGCAGGAGCGTCGTTGATTTGACCGGCGGCTGGTAGAGAACGAAGTCGCCGTAGCGCGCGACCATGTAATCGACGATCTCCTTGTCGGACTTGCCGGCGGCGATCTGCTCGCGGATCTGCTTGCGCAGGTCCTGCGCGAGCTCCGCGTTGGATTCGAGAATCGTCTGGTTCTGGCAGACGAGGCAGCGCAGCTTCTCCGAGAGCGCGACCGCGCGCGCGGAGGCAACCGGGTCCTTTTCGGTGGGCACCGCATCGGCGGCGAGAAGCGCGATCGGCGAGAGCGCGAGGGCGACGAGAAGCGGAACAATCCGCACGAGCGCCCCCACGCGCGCAGCGTCACCACCTGTCGGCCGGGTGTCCGGCAACGGCCCGCGGGCGCTCACGATTTCTGCAGCTCCCGCACGAGCGGCAGGATCTTCGTCTGCAGCGCTTCGACGGTGATGGGCCCGATCTGCTTGTAGCGGATCGCGCCCGTCTTGTCGACGACGAAGGTCTCGGGAACGCCGTAGACGCCCCAGTCGATCCCGACGCGCCCGTCGCGGTCGACGACCGACACGTTGTACGGGTCGCCGTTCTGCGCGAGCCACTTGAGGCCGGCCGCCGGCTCGTCCTTGTAGTTGAGCCCGACAATCGGAACGATCTTCTCGCGCCCGAGCTCGACCAGGAGCGGATGCTCTTCGCGGCAAGACACGCACCACGACGCCCAGACGTTGAGCAGCCACACCTGGCCCTTGAGATCCGTCGGGCCGAGCGTCTTCGCGGGGTTCTGCAGCTGCGCGAGCGTGAACTCGGGCGCGGGCCTGCCGATCAGCGGCGAAGGAACTTCCCGCGGATCACGGAAGAGCCCGACGAACAGGAATCCGACGAGCGCGACGAAGACGACGAGCGGTATCAGCAGCTTCTTGGTCATTTTTTGTACGGATCGTCTCTCCGCGGATTCCTAGTTGCCCACGGCTGCGCCGCCCGGCAGCGCGGATTCTTCGCGCCGCATCGCTACGCGGTAGCGCCGATCCGACAACGCGAGCAGGCCGCCGATCGCCATCACCAGGCATCCGGCCCAGATCCAGGTGACGAACGGCTTGTGATAGACGCGGACGCTCCACGCGCCGCCTTCGACGGACTCGCCGAGCGACACGTAGAGATCGCCGGTCACCATCTTCTTGATCGCCGCGTCGGTCATCGGCTGTCCGCCCGCGTTGTACAAGCGCTTCTCCGGGCTGAGCACGGTGAACGGTGCGCCGTCGCGGCTCACGTCGAACGCTCCGCGCATCGCTCGGTAGTTGGGACCGCGAACGTCGGTCGTCCCGTCGAAGCGCAGCGTGTAACCGTTCACCGTGATCGTGTCGCCGACCGCCATGCGAACGTCGCGCTCGATCTCGTAGCCCTTCACCATCGTCACGCCGACGATGAACACCGCAATCCCGAGATGCGCGACGATCATCCCCCAGTAGCTGCGGGGCTGGCGGGCGAGCTGCACGACGACGCCGCCGCGCACGCCTCGGCCGCGATCGAGCAGATTGACGACGGTCGATGCGGCGATCCAGAACGCGAGCAGCAGCCCGAAGCTTACGCCGGGCGTCCACTTTCCGGCGGCGAACGGCAGGACCAGCGCCGTGACGATGCTCACCGCGACCGCCCAGCGCAGCTGCCGCCACAGCTCGGGAAGCGGCGAGTGTTTCCAGCGGGCGAGCGGACCGACACCCATCAGGAAGACGAGCGGCGTCATCAGCGGGACGAAGACCGCGTCGAAATACGGCGGGCCGACCGAGATCTTGCCGAGGTTGAGCGCGTCGAGGAACAGCGGGTAGAGCGTGCCGAGCAGCACCGAGCCCGCGGCCGCGATCAGCAGAACGTTGTTCGCGAGCAGCATCGTCTCGCGCGAGATCGTGTCGAAGCGGCCGCCACCGCCGACCTTGGGTGCGCGCAGCGCGAATAGCGCGAGCGAGCCGCCGATGACGACCGCGAGGAAGGTGAGGATGAAGATGCCGCGCCGCGGATCGGTGGCGAAGGCATGCACAGAAGTGAGCACGCCCGAGCGCACGAGGAACGTCCCGAGCAGCGATAGCGAGAATGCGCAGATCGCGAGCAGCACCGTCCACGCCTTGAACGTCCCGCGCTTCTCGGTGACGGCGAGCGAGTGGATGAGCGCCGTGCCGACGAGCCAGGGCATGAAGGAGGCGTTCTCGACGGGATCCCAGAACCACCAGCCGCCCCAGCCGAGCACGTAGTAGGCCCAGCCGCTGCCGAGCATGATCCCGCAGGTGAGGAAGGTCCATGCGAGTGTCGTCCACGGCCGCGACCAGCGCGCCCATGTCGCGTCGAGCCGGCCGCCGATCAGCGCGGCGAGCGCGAACGCGAACGCGACCGAGAAGCCGACGTAGCCCATGTAGAGGAGCGGCGGGTGAAAGACCATTCCCGGGTCCTGCAGCAGCGGATTCAAGTCGCGGCCATCGGGGGCCGGCGGGAAGAGCCGCTCGAAAGGATTCGACGTGAGCAGAATGAAGAGCAGGAAGCCGAATGCGATCAGGCCCATGACGCCGAGCACGCGCGCAACCATCTCGTCGGGAAGGTGGCGGCTGCGCGCCGCGACGGCGGCGGTCCACGAGCCGAGCATCAGCAGCCACAGCAGCATCGAGCCCTCGTGCGAGCCCCATGTGGCGGCGATCCGGTAGTGGAGCGGGAGCTGCGAGTTCGAGTTGGTCGCGACGTTCAGCACCGAGAAATCGTTGTTGACGAAAGAGGCCGCAAGGCAGCCGAACGCGAACGCGATGAAGACGAACTGTCCGGCGGCGAGCGGCCGCGCGAGCGCCGTCCACGACCCGACGCGGCGCTGTGCGCCGGCGATCGGAAGCGTCCCGAGGAGCGCCGAGAGCAGCAGCGCGAGGATCAGCGAGAATTGTCCGAGCTCCGGGATCATGGGCGGTCCTCAGCTTCAGTGTTGCAGCGTCTTCGCGGCCTTTTCCAACGCCGCGCGGCTGTGCGCCTGGTCGATCGCCGCGGCGGCTTCGGGCGGCATGTAGTTCTCGTCGTGCTTCGCCAGAACTTCGGTTGCATGGAACACGCCATCGGGGCCGATCTTGCCCTGAGCAACCACGCCTTTCCCTTCCTTGAACAAGTCGGGAAGGATTCCCGTGTAGACGACCGGAACGGTCTTCATCGTGTCGGTGACGGCGAAGCGCACCGTGAGGCCGTCGGAAGCGCGGGAGAGGCTCTTCTCGACGACCATTCCGCCGATCCGGAACGCGCGTCCCTGGGGAGCGCGGTTCTCGGCGACGTCGCTCGGCGAGAAGAAGAAGACGAGATTCGACTGGAATGCGTTCAGCACGAGTCCCGCTGCAGCCGCGAGCAGCAGGACGCCCGCGCCGATCCAGGCGAAGCGACGATGCCGGGGCTTCATTCGGTGACCACCGCCGAACGAGGCGCCGGCCCGGAGACTGTCGAGCGCGCCTGCGCGAGCACGGCCTTGCGGTGCGAGCGGATCAGCAGGATTTCGACGACGACCGCGAGCGCCGCAATGCCGTACGCGCTCCAGATGTAGAAGCCGTAGCCGTTCATCGCCAGGAAAGCGCTCATGTCGGACCTCTCGTCATGCGCTGCGCACTTCGGGGAGCGCCGCGATCCACGCAGCGCCGCGCTCGCGCTCCACCATGATCGTACGCACGCGCGCGAGCACCGCGGCGATCGCGTAGAGCCACGCGGCGAGCGACATGATCAGCATCCCCGTGAGCATGATCGATGCCATCGCCGGCGCCTTGGTGAGACTCACCGTCGCGCCCTGGTGCAGCGTGTTCCACCACTGCACCGAGAAGTAGATGATCGGGATGTTGACGACGCCGGTCAGCGCCAGCACGCCGCACGCGCGGTCGGCGCGCCGCGGGTCGTCGATCGCGTTCCGCAGCGCGATCACGCCGAGGTAGAGAAAGAGCAGGATCAGCTCCGAGGTCATCCGCGCATCCCATGCCCAATACGCCCCCCAGGTCGGCCGGCCCCAGAAGGCGCCGCTCGTGAGCGCGATGAGCGTCATCAGCGCGCCGGTGGGCGCGATCGCCTGCGCCATCATCGCCGAGAGGCGGGTGTTGTAGCCGAGCGCAATAGCGCTCCAGCCGGCCATCACGACATAGAGGAACATGCTCATCCACGCCGCGGGCACGTGCAGGAAGATGATCCGGTACGCGTCGCTCTGCTGGAAGTCGGTCGGCGCGACGACGAGGCCGACATAGAGACCGATCGCGGCCAGCGCGGCCGCTCCGGTCGCGAACCACGGGACGAGCTTTCCCGCGAGCGGGTAGAACGTCGCGGGGGACGAAAAGCGGAACCAGTTGATCGCCATCAGCGCCCCCCCGGCCGCCCGAAGGGCGCTGACTGCCCCCTCCGGGGGCAGCGAACAACGTGAGCGTGGGGGCCGTTCATCTCAGTCGAGCGCGACGCGCACGGCAGCCGCAGCCGCGAACGGCGCGCCGAGGATCGCGAGAATGAGCCCTGCGCCGAGCAGCGACAGATTCGCGTCGGCGCCGAGGCCCGCGTGCGCTGCGTCGACCGCGCCGGCGCCGAAGATCAGCACCGGAACGTAGAGCGGCAGAATCAGCAGCGCGAGCAGCCCGCCGCTCGCGCGCAGTCCGAGCGTCAGCGCCGCGCCGATCGCGCCAAGCAGCGAAAGGATCGGCGTGCCGAGAGCGAGTGCCGCAGTCAGCACGACCGTCGCTTCGCCATCCATCGCGTACTGGAGGCCCAGGAGCGGCGCGAGCGCGGCGATCGGCAACCCGGTCGTCAGCCAGTGCGCGACGATCTTGCCGAAGACGAGCGCGACGAGCGGGTACGGAGAGAGCGCGATCTGCTCGAGCGTGCCGTCGGCGAAATCGGCAGCGAAGAGCCGCGGCAGCGACAGCAGCGACGCGAGCAGCGCCGCGACCCAGAGGACACCGGGTCCCATCGTTGACAGCAGGTTCTTCTCGGGCGATGTCGCGAGAGGGAAGAGCGAAACCACGATTACGTAGAACAGAAGCTGGACGGCGAGTTCCGTCCGCGAGCGCAGCGCGAGCCGCAGGTCGCGCGCGACCGCCCACCGGATCGCGGGCCAGGGGGCGTCCGTTGCCATCGGGTTCATCGTGGCGGCGGCGGTGGTCATCGGCCGATCAGGTGAGGGCCGCAGGAGCGCCCAGGGGCGCTCGCTGTGCCTCTTCGGGTGCGGGGTAGCGCTGCGAGCTGCAAGCATGTGACGCCATCATCCGAGCGCGACACTCTTCACGCGTGCCCGGGGGAGTCCGAGCGCCGCGTGCGTCGCTGCGATCAGGATGCCGCCGGCCGCGAGATGCCGCCCGAGCACCCTGCCGAGCAGCTCGATCCCGGAAGCGTCGAGCGCGGTCGTCGGCTCGTCGAGGATCCACAGCGGCCGCGGCATCAGCATCAGGCGCGCGAGTCCGATCCGCCGGCGCTGCCCTTGCGAGAGAACTCGTGCCGGCAACGCGCGCTGGCGGACGAGCGCGACGTCGTCGAGCGCCGAGCGCAGCGCGTCGCCCGTGATCGCTTCGCCGTCGAGAGCGAGCAGCGACGCGAGGTTTTCCTCAGCCGAGAGCTCGTCCTTGAGCGCCGGCAAGTGCCCGCCGTACGCGACGGCCCCGCGGAACTCGGGATCGAGCGGCTTGACGGCTTCGCCGTTCCACGCGAGCACCCCTTCGGCAGGTGTGGTCAAGCCCGCGACGATCCGTAGCAGCGTCGTCTTCCCGGTGCCGTTCGCACCGGAGACGACGATAGCCTCGCCGGCGCCGACGCGGAACGTCAGCCCGCTGAACAGGGTTGCGAATCCGCGACGCGCGGCGAGCTTCTGCGCTTCCAGCATTCGATTATCAAGGCCTGCGGCGCGGTCGGAGAGGCCTCCGGCGCCGCCGAACGGGCGGGTGGCGAGGGTGAAAGTTGCCGCAAATTATAACGGACGCCCCTGCGGCGACTTCTTGCGGCGAATCAAACGTCGATGCCGAAACCCGTCTCCCGGAGGGGTCCAGCGACGCCGGGCGCCCGCACCCGGGATGGCCAAGGTGCACGCGCTTCGCCCCCGGGCCCCTCGGGCGAGGCACACCGTTCGCAGGCCCGGGAGTCCCTCGCTCTCGTCAGGGGTATGATGATCGCCCGCCTCCCCACACGCTCCGAGGTTCTCATGTCGGATACCGACGTTCGCTCCGCCTCGCTCGAATATCACAGGCACTATCCGCCCGGAAAAATCTCGGTCCAGGCGACGAAGCAGCTGACCAACCAGCGCGATCTCGCGCTCGCCTACACGCCCGGTGTGGCCGCGGCGTGCGACGAGATCGTCCGGGACCCCGCCGAAGCGCGCAATCTCACCGCGCGCGGGAATCTCGTCGCGGTCGTCACCAACGGCACGGCGGTTCTCGGCTTGGGCAACATCGGCCCGCTCGCCGGCAAGCCGGTGATGGAAGGCAAAGCCGTGTTGTTCAAGAAGTTCGCCGGCCTCGATTGCTTCGACATCGAGGTGAACGAGCACGATCCGGACAAGCTCGTCGACATCATCGCCGCGCTCGAGCCGACGTTCGGCGGCATCAACCTCGAGGACATCAAGGCGCCCGAATGCTTCTACGTCGAGCGCAAGCTCCGCGAGCGCATGAAGATTCCGGTGTTTCACGACGACCAGCACGGCACGGCGATCATCGTCGGAGCGGCGATCACCAACGGGCTTCGCGTCGTTGGCAAGGATATCGGCAAGGTCAAGCTCGTCTGCTCGGGCGCCGGGGCGGCCGCGCTCGCGTGCCTCGATCTGCTCGTCTCGCTCGGCATCCCGCGGAAGAACATCTGGGTCGCCGACATCGCCGGCGTCGTCTATCACGGCCGCAAGGAGGAGATGGACGACAACAAGGCGCGTTACGCACAGCCGACGGACGCGCGCAAGCTCGCCGACATCCTGGCGGGCGCCGACGTCTTCCTCGGATTGTCGGCGGCGCGGGTGCTCAAGCCCGAATGGCTGGCGAAGATGGCGGACAAGCCGCTGATCCTTGCGCTCGCCAATCCCGAGCCGGAGATCATGCCCGACCTCGCGAAGCAGGCGCGGCCCGACGCGGTGATCGCGACCGGCCGCTCGGACTTCCCGAACCAGGTCAACAACGTGCTCTGCTTCCCGTTCATCTTCCGCGGCGCGCTCGACGCTGGCGCGACGACGATCAACGAGGCGATGAAGCTCGCCGCGGTGCGCGCAATCGCCGACCTCGCGATGGCCGAGCAGTCCGACATCGTCAACGCCGCATACGGCGATCGCGACCTGCGCTTCGGGCCCGAGTACCTGATCCCCAAGCCGTTCGATCCGCGCCTCATCGTGAACATCGCGCCGGCCGTCGCCAAAGCGGCAATGGACTCGGGTGTCGCGACCCGGCCGGTCGCCGATTTCGACGCGTACCGCGACCGGTTGACGCAGTTCGTCTATCACTCGGGCCTGCTGATGAAGCCGCTGTTCACCGCGGCGAAGAAGGATCCGAAGCGGATCGCCTACGCCGACGGCGAGGACGAGCGCGTGCTGCGCGCCGTGCAGGTCGTCGTCGACGAGGGACTCGCGAAGCCGATCCTCATCGGACGGCCTCCGGTGATCGAGCAGCGCGTGCAGCGCTACGGCCTGCGCATCAGGGCGGGCCAGCACTTCGAGATCATCAACCCCGATGCCGATCCGCGTTACAAGACGTACTGGACCGAGTACTACCGGCTCACGCAGCGCAAGGGGATCTCGGAGACCTACGCGCAGCTCGAGGTCCGCCGGCGCTCGACGCTGATCGGCGCGATGCTCGTGCACATGGGCGACGCCGACGGCATGCTGTGCGGGATGTTCGGAACGCACAAGATGCATCTCAAGTTCGTCGAGCAGACGGTCGGCTTACGCAAGGGCGTGAAGAAGTTCGCCGCGATGAACGGAGTGATTCTCCCCAATCGAACGTTGTTCATCGCCGACACCTACGTCAACGTCGACCCGACCGCCGAGGAGATCGCGGAGATCACGCTGCTCGCCGCCGAGGAGATCAGCCGCTTCGGCATCACGCCGAAAGTGGCGCTGCTGTCGCATTCGAGCTTCGGCACGAGCGAGCACCCGCAGGCGAGGAAGATGCGCGACGCGCTCGCGCTGATCAACGAGCGCGCGCCCGGCCTCGAGGTCGACGGTGAGATGCACGGCGACGCGGCGCTCTCCGCCGACGTGCGCAAGAGGGCGCTCGCGAATTCGCGGCTTCAGGGCGAGGCGAACCTGCTGATCATGCCGACGCTCGACGCGGCGAACATCTCGTTCAACCTGCTGAAGGTCGCCTCCGGCGACAACGTGACGCTTGGACCGATCCTCCTCGGTGTGGCGAAGCCGATCCACGTCCTGACGCCGTCGGCGACCGTGCGGCGGATCGTCAACATGACGGCGCTGACGGTCGTCGACTGCAACGTCGCGCGCCAGGTTGGCTGACCTGCCGCAAGTCGTCGGCTACTGCTCGCAGCCCGGAGCGGCCACGCCTTTGGCGCACTTCGCGTCCTTCCCGGCCTCCGCATCGCGCTTGGCGGCACGCGCCGCCGCGATGGACCGCTGCTCGTCCGCGCGCTCCTTCATGCGCACGCGCGCGAGGTACTCCGCCGTGGGATTGCCGTTCGGCGCAATCTGCCTCACCTCGTCGCCGTTGAGGCACGGCTGGTCGGAGTAGATGGTCCGGCCTTGGTCGTAGCAGCGATACATCGTTTGCGCCGATGCGGGTGACGCGATCGCAAGCGCCGCGAGGATCATTGCAAGTGTAGGCTTCATGTTGTTGTGCGTTGAGCTGGGGGTCCTCCCAGCAGATGCACTTTATGTGCCACGCGGCCGATTGTCGCGAGTGGCTGGCCGCATCGCCGGCCGCGGGCAAAGCTGCGCGATGCACCTACGCGACGCGCGTCGACGGCACGGCCTCGCCCCCCGAGACACCGCCGGCGCGCATCTGCTTCAAATACCAGCGGATGAAGGCGTCGACGTTGTATTCCTTCCGCTCGGAGAGCGGCCCCGGCTCGTAGCCGATCGAGTCGACGCCCTTCTGCTGCCACTTCGAGATCTCCCAGTCCTGCTGGTTGGTGAGGTGCCAGAATGGCAACAGCCTCTCGAGATCGTAGTCGGCGCCTTCCTCTGCGAACTGATCGACGAGCCAGTAGCCGCGAACCTTGGTCTTGCGCGGGCCGGCGGGCGAGAGCCGAGCGGCAACCGCGTGATCGCAGCTCCCGTGCACCCAGAAGTTCGCCATGCTGCGCATCCGCAGCACGCCGACGTTCGAATCCTGGTAGTCGCCCATCAGCGGCGCGACGCGCCTGCCGTCCATCGACTCGGTCTCGAAACCTTCGACCATTACCGTGCGGGAGGCCGCGTACCACAGGTCCAGGTCGGGATCGGGAAAGCGGGCGAGGCCACCCCGCGCATGCGTGATCGTCAGGCCTTCGGCGGCCCACTTGTCGTGCGTGCGGGCGACCGCTGCCGCCATCTGCGCGCGAATCGCCGGAGAAGCATATTCCTCTTCGTAGATGTCGAAGTTCGCCTTGATGTATTGCGGATGGCAGCTCGGGCAGTGGAAGCACTCGCGGTTGTTCTCCCAGACGAGCTTCCAGTTGCCTTCGACCTCGTAGTCGATCGCTTTGGCGATCCGCGCGCGGTCGAAGCCCTGAGGCTTTGCCGCAGCGCCGAACTCCGCGCGCAGGCCGTCGAATGCCGGCGGGTTCTCCGCGAGCGAAATGTAGATGAGGCCGGCGACGACCTCGGCGTGAATGCGCCTGAGCCCGAGGCTCGACTTGTCGATGCCTTCCTGCATCCCGTGGCACGAGACCAGCGCGCCGCTGCGCGAGTACGTCCAGCTGTGATACGGGCAGACGATGCTCTGCAGGTGGCCGGACTCGTCGCGGCACAGCTGCGTGCCGCGGTGGCGGCAGACGTTGTGGAACGCGCCGACCCCGCCGTGGTCGTCGCGCATCACGAGCACCGACGAGCGGTCGACCTCGAACGTGAGGTAGTCGCCCGGGTTGGGAATCTCGAACGTGAACCCCGCGAAGAGCCATCCGTCGTACCAGATCTTTCGGACCTCGGCTTCGTAGAGTGCGTCGGTGTGATAGAAGGGGCGCGGGAGGCCAAAGCCCTCGCGCCGCGTGGCGAGCAGCGCGTCGAGCTCGGGAGCGAGCGGCGTGGTGGGATTGGCCATGATGTCCTCGAACGTGCGGTAAGCCTGTCAGGCTGAATGGCGTGGAAAGCGGACGAGTGTCGGTCGCGCCCTCGTGCGCGAAGTCGCGATCGCGTTCACGCGAGAATCGCCTTGCGCTCGGGATCGTAGGGCGCCTTGCCGTGGCGCCGCAGCGGATAGCGTGAGCCCATCACCTCGATCGTGTATTCGGGATGCGCGGGCTCGGATGCGGCGATGTACGCGCAACAGAGGTTTCGGCCTACCGTGTAGCCATAGCCGCCGCTCGTCACGCGCCCGAGCACGCGCTCGCCCGCGGTTACGATCTCGCCGCCGAAGAGATTCAATTCCGCCGGCGCGTCGAACCACGTGAGCTTCTGCCTGGGTCCGCTCGTCTTCACCTGGCGAAGCGCGTCGCGGGCGAGAAACTCGCCCTTGTCGAGGGCGACGCAGAATCCGAGACCCGCCTCGAACGGATTGTAGTCCGGCGTCAGATCCGCGCCCCAGACGAGATAGTGCTTCTCTAGGCGCAGGCTGTTGATCGCGCGGTAGCCGGCGTTCGCGATGCCGTAGGGTTCGCCGGCCGCCCACAGGCGATCGTAGAGCTGCAAAGCGTATTCGACGGGCACGTGCAGCTCGTAGCCCAGCTCGCCGAGGTACGTGACGCGCAGCGCCAGTGCCGGTGTGTAGGCCAGGTCGAGCTCGCGCGCGCTCATGTACGGGAAGTCCGCGTTGTCGAGCGGCGCGTCGGTCAGCTGCGCGAGGACATCCCGCGAGCGGGGACCGCAGACGTTGATCACGGCCTTCGCTGACGTGTGCTCGACGATCCCGACGCTTCCGTCGGCGGGCATGTGCCGCTCGATCGTCGAGCGATCGCGCACGCCGAGCGCGCTGCCGGTGACGAAGTAGAAGCGGTCCTCCGCGAGCCGCGTGATCGTCACGTCGGCTTCGATTCCGCCGCGCTCGTTGCAGAGCTGCGTGTAGACGATCGTGCCGATCGGACGGTCGACGTCGTTGGCGGCGAGCTTTTGCAAGAGCGCGAGCGCGCCGGGTCCGCGGACTTCGTATTTCGAGAACGAGCTCATGTCGATCAGTGCGACGCGCTCGCGCACCGCCCGATGCTCGGCGCCGATCGCGTCGAACGCCGGGCCGCGATCGAACGACGGGGTCTCGACCGGCGGCGTTCCCGGAGGCGCGAACCAGTTCGGGCGCTCCCACCCGAATTTGCTGCCGCAGACGGCGCCGGCATCCGCGAGGCGCTGATAGAGCGGGCTGCGGCGTGCGCCGCGCGCGGCGTCGGCTTCGTAGTTCGGCCACGCGATGTGATAGTAGCGCCCGTAGGCCTCGACCGCGCGCTCGTACATGTACTGCTTGACCGAGTGCGGTGCGCCGAAGCGGCGGATGTCGAACGGCCACAGGTCGAGCCCCGGATCGCCGTCGACGATCCAGTTCGCCATCACCCAGCCGGCGCCGCCCGAGGCCGCGATTCCCGACGTGAATCCGCAGCAGAGATAGAAGTTGTCGAGGTCCGGCGAGAGCCCGATGATCGGCTCGCCGTCGGCGCTGATCGGGATCGGTCCGTTGATCAACTGGCGGATGCCGATTTCGTTGAGCACCGGGACTCTGGCGCTCGCCGCCTCGGCCAGCGGCGCGAAGCGCTCGAAGTTCGATTCCAGCAGTTCGGGTCCGAAGTCGGCGCGAATGCCATTCGCGCCCCACGGCGGCGTGTTGGGCTCCCAGCCGCCGACGGCGAGCGCGCCGGGCTCGGGCTTCAGATACCAGTTCCCGTCGGGATCGCGCAGCGTCGGCAGGTTGTCCGGGATGCGCGCGGACTTCTCCGTGACGAAATACTGGTGCTCGACCGCGCACGCGGGAACGCGCGTTCCGACCATTGCGGCGATTTCGCGGCCCCACATGCCGGCGGCGTCGATCACGCACTCGGCTTCGATCTCGCCCTGGTCGGTGACGACCGTGGTCACGCGCCGGCCGCGCTTCTTCATCGCTGTGACGCGCACGCCCTGCAGCAGCTTGATGCCGCCCGCGCGCGCACCGGCGGCGTACGCGCTCGTGAGGCTCGTCGGATCGACGTAGCCGTCGCCTGCGATCCAGGCGGCGCCGACGACGTCGTCCAGCTCGATCAGCGGGAAGAGCTCGCGCGCTTCGCGCGGGCCTACCAGATCGACATGAAAGCCGAAGCCCTTCGCCATTGTCGCCGAGCGCTTGAGCTCCTGCCAGCGCGCGGGCGACGACGCGAGACGCAAGCTCCCGACGCCGTGCCATCCGGTCGCCTGGCTCGTCTCGGCTTCGAGCTTCGCGTAGAGCTCGGCCGAGTAGCGCATCAGGCGCGTCAGGTTGCTGCTGCTCCGTAGCTGTCCGACAAGACCCGCCGCGTGCCACGTTGCGCCGTGCGTCAGCTGCAGCCGCTCGAGTAGCACGACGTCGCGCTCGCCGCGCTTCGCGAGGTGATAGGCGATGCTGCAGCCGATCACGCCGCCGCCGATGATGACGATCCGAGTCTTGTTGGGCGCGGTCATGCGTTGCCGTTCTCGAGCGGCTGGATTCGGCGGCGGGAGAGTGGCGCAATTCTACGGTACCGGCGGCCGCAGATCGGCAGCTCGCCCTACGGCGTCACTTCAACTGCTCATCGGCGAGCCCGATCTTCTTGAGGAACGCCGGCCAGCGTCGGTCGCCGTAGAGTCGCGCAATGGACAAGTCTGATCGGAGCCACATCAGACCCGGGTCGCGCTGGCGCAGCGCGCGTTCGAGCCACTCGAACGCATGGTCGTAGTCGCGCCGATAGGCGTAGACCTGTGCGATCTGGAAGGCGGCAATGTCAGCGGTAGTGGCGATGAGGCGGGCGAGGGCTGCATCGGACTCCGCCTTCCTGTTGAGAGCCCACAGCGCCTGCGCCTGCACGGTGAGTCGCGACCACTCGTCGGATTCGCGGTCCGCTTCGTGAACTGCTTCCTCGAATCGTTCCTGGTGCAGGAAGACATCGCCCACGGCGGCGTGTCCCCAGGGGGCGCTCGGACTCAGTTCGATGACTCGCCGAAACTCCGCCTCGGCCTCGTTGTAGCGGCCCACGCTTTCCAGCGCAAAGCCGAACCACACCCGAATCTCGGCATTCACCGGGTCGCGCGCCACCGCCTGCCGACCGAACTCGACGGCCTTTTCCTTTTCGCCGAAGGCATAGGCTAGCTCCCCCGCGGCAGCGAGGACGTCGGCATCCGTCGGCGCGACCTTCTGTGCGAGACGCAAGGACTCGGCGGCCCCCTTCCAATCGAAGTCGGACCACGTCTGCACCCTCATCCTGGCCAGCTGCGCTGCGGGCAGCTTGGGCTCGAGGGCGACTGCGCGCTCCGCAGCCCGCCGCGCGAGGACGAACCCTTCATCCTGGTCGTGTCGGGTGAGCGCGTAGCCACCGCGAACCGAACCCGCCCGCGACATGGCCGCCCACGCGAGCGCAAACGTAGGATCCAGCGCGACCGCACGCTGCAGGAAGTCAGCGGCCCGCGCGGCCGAGTCTGGCGAGAATTGGTTCAGGAAGGACTTTCCCTGAAGGTAAAGCTGGTAGGCCTCGGCATTCTTCGTGCCGCCTTTTGCCGCCGCCTGCACCTGCGCCCGTATTTCCTCCCTGGTCGACGCGTTCATCGCGCCGCCCAATTGCCCGCGCAGCTGCTCGACAACCGTCTGCGCCAGCTCGCTCTGCACCGCGAACATGTCCTTCAGGTTGCGGGTGTAACTTTCGGACTAGACTTGCACGCCGGTCGCCGCGCGCGTCAGCCGCACGGTGATGCGTACGCTCTTGCCGGATTTCCGCACGCTGCCCTCGACGAGATTCTCGACCCCGAGCTTCTCGCCGATCTCCTGTGCCGTCGTATTCTTCCCCTTGAACGAAAACGACGACAGGCGCGCCGCGACGCGCAAGTCCGGGATCTGCTGGAGCACCGAAAGCAACTCCTCGCTGATTCCATCCGAGAAGTACTCGTTTTCCTTGTCGTCGCTCAAGTTCGTGAACGGCAGCACGGCGACCGAGTTCGGTTCGGGTTTCCGCGCAGCGGGGACAACAACCGCCTCCGTCGCCGAGTTGGTCGTCGCGACCACGGCAGGTTCTTTGATAGGGGCGCGGAGGGCTATGAAGGCGGAGAGCGCGACGACCACCGCACCGAGCCCGGCGACGAGCCACGTAAGGAGGCGCGACCTTCCGTGAGCCGGCGGCGAAGCGCGCCGAGTGACGGCGGCTTCCGGTGCGGCTGAGGAGCCCGCTGGATCGCTCGCCAGCAGCCTTCGCGCCCGCTCCGCGAACGCTTCTGCGTTCTCGCCCGCGGGCAAACGCGACCATTGCCGTTCGCGAAATCTGTCGGGCACCCTCGCGGAAGCATCGGGCGTCTCGTCGATCACCACCGGCAGCAGGAACGGCTGGTCATCGGCCATCAGGTGCGAGCGGTCGACCGCGAGCTTCCATTCGAGCCGGAAGTAGCCTTCGCTGCGCGCCTGCGTGTTCCTCGAGATGATCGGGACGAAGAGCGCGCACTCCTTGATCCTCTGGCGGATCGAGGCGTCCCACGCGTCACCGCCGCGCAGCTCGCTCTGGTCGAACCATACCTCGAGTCCTGCGGCGCGAAGCGTTTCGCTGATGCGCCGCGCCGGCTCGGCGTCCTCCGACGCATAGCTCAGGAAGACGGCCTGGGTCATAAAAATGGGGTCAGAGACGATTTCTGGCAGTCTTTCGGAGTATCGCCACGGAAACCAAGGAAATCGTCTCCGACCCCACTTTTCAGTTGCCGCGCAGTTTATCCGACGCGCGGAACCACCACGTCATCAGCGGCCGGAACCACGCCGTCCCGTTGTAGAGCGGCACGGCGGGCATCGGGATGTCGTCGAACGCCGTCCTGCCTTCGGGACGTCCGAGGATCTTGAGCGCGAGCTTGCGGCCGAGGTGCGGCATCATCGCGACACCCCCACCGTTGCAGCCGAGCGCGTACCAGATGCCGTCGCGCTGTCCGATCCCCGGGAGGTCGCTCCGCGTCATCGCAACGTTGCCCGTCCACGCATGGGCCACGCGCACATCGCGCAGCGACGGAAATATCGCGCGCAGCTCGCTCATCAGCCAGCGCGCCGCGATGTCGAGATGAATCGGATGCAGTGCGGCGCGCCCGCCGATCACGAGGCGCGTTCCGTCGGGCGAGGGACGATAGTAGCGGTGCGTCGAGCGCGTCTCCACGATCATCCTGCCGTTCGGGATCAGGCTCCGGACCCGCGCCTCACCCAGCGACTCCGTCGCGATCATGAAGCTCGGGATCGCGACGATGCGCCGCGCGAGTGCGGGCAGCGTCCGTCCCGAGTAGCCGTTGGTCGTCGCGACGACTTCGCCAGCCGCGATGTCGCCGCGCACCGTGCGCACGACCACGGGATTCGCTTCGCGGTCGACCGCAGTCACTGTGGTGAATCCCGCGACGACGACGCCGGCTTCGCGCGCCCGTTCGAGCAGGCCCTGGTGTAGCAACGCCGGGTGCACGGCGCCATGCGCGCGAAAGAGGACCGCGCCCTGGTAGATGTCCGCCGCCATCTCGCGCTGGACGTCCGCCTTGGCGAGATCGTCGATCGGCATGTCGAAGTCGCGCCGCAGCGCGGCGGCGTCGCGCCGCATCGATGCCAGTGCGGCCTCCGTCCACGCGCCGCGAAGCCGTCCCGTGAGCTGAAGCTTCGCGTCGATCTTCTCGTCGGCGATCAGCGACTTCAGGAAATCGAGCGAAGCGATCCCCTCGCGAACGAGGGCCTTCGCTTTCTCGGCGCCGAAGCGTCCGATCAGCTCGACGTACGAAAGACGGTGACCATGACCGATCATTCCGCCCGATCGGCTGGAGGCGCCCTGGCCGGGTGCCTCCGAGTCGAGGACGACGACGCTGCGGCCCGCGCGGGCGAGCGTCAGCGCAGCGGAGAGTCCCGTGTACCCGGCACCGATGATCGCGACATCGCATTTTGCCGGCAGCTCGACTGCCCTCGGCGCTTCGCGCGGCACCGCCTCCCACCAGTAGGGCTTCCCGAAAGCGGTCCTTTGCGATGCCATGCGCCTCCCCGCCCCGATTTTATCAAGTGTCGACGCCCGGCCCGACATGACCCGCGGCTTGCACACGCGATCGCGCGACACCATCATGATCGGGCCCCGGGTTGAGGAGACATTCACGCGATGCCGGACGTCGTCGTCATCGGAGGCGGGATAACCGGCGTCGCGGCGGCCGACGCGCTGGCGCGCGAAGGTCACGCGGTCGCGCTGCTCGAAGCGAGGCGCATCGCCGCGATGGCCTCGGGCTGGACGCTCGGAGGGGTGCGGCAATCCGGGCGCGATCCCGCCGAACTGCCTCTCGCGCGCGCGGCGGTCGCGCTGTGGGCGGAGTTGGGCGACACGCTGGGCGTCGATGTCGAGTATCGCCGCAATGGCAATCTGCGGCTCGCGCGCACGCCAGCCGAAGTCGACGCGATCCGCGCGCTCGTCGCGAGCCAGCGGGAACTCGGTCTCGACATCGATTTCCTGCCGAACGGCGGCGCCGTGCGGACGATCGCTCCCGCACTGTCCCCGGACATCCTTGCGGCCTCGTTCTGCCCGAGCGACGGCCATGCCAATCCGATCAAGACGACGCACGCGTTTGCCGATTCGGCGCGCCGCCATGGCGCCACGATCTTCGAGGGCGTCCCGGCGCGCGCGATACGCATCTCGCAAAATCGGGTAGCCGGCGTCGAAACCGACGGCGCGTTCATGCCCGCCGATCGCGTGATCGTCGCGGCGGGCGTCAATACGGCGGAGCTGCTGCGCCCCCTTGGCCTCGATTTTCCGTTGTCGATCGAGATCGTCACCGTGGTACAGAGCGAGCCGCTCGCGCCGTGCCTCGACCCGGTCTTCGGCGTTGCCAACGCCGATTGCGCCGGCCGTCAGGAGGCGGACGGGCGGCTGCGGTTCACCGGCGGCTTGGGTCCGTGGGGACTCGATGTGGCGCGATGGACAGCCGATACGCTCGCGCCGTCCGCGAACGACGTCCGCGATGTCGTCGCGGTCGTCGCGCATGTACTACCCGTCGCCGGCCACGCAGCGATCGCGCGCACGTGGCGCGGCCTGATCGACCTCACCCCGGACGCGTTGCCGGTGATCGACGCACCCGAGTCCGTCGCGGGTCTCGTCGTCGCCGCGGGATTTTCGGGGCACGGCTTCTGCCTCGGTCCGATCAGCGGCTCGCTGTGCGCCGACCTCGCGCTCGCGCGACGCCCGCGCCTCGACCTTTCCGCGTTCCGCCTCGGACGCTTCACGGAAAGGTCGATCGCAGCCGCCGAGCTGACGTTGCACGGCTGACTCTTTGCCGAGCGTGCGAGCGCTTGCGCGCTGCGACGGCTGCGGTCACAATCCAGGTCACATTCATAGGGGGAGACCAATGAAGAAACTCATCGTCGCCGTCGTTACGCTGGCGCTCTTTTCGGCGCCGCTCGCGTTCGCGCAGAAGAAGACGCTCGTCGTCGGCTCGGGCACCGCGGACGCCGGCAAGCTCGATCCGCACATCGCGTCGACCACGCCCGACAAGGGATTGCTCGCGTGGATGTTCAACGGCCTCGTCCGGATCCGTCCGGGCCAGATCAGCCCCGAGTTCATCGAGCCCGATCTCGCCGAGAGCTGGACGTCGAATCCGGCAGGCACCGAATGGACGTTCAAGCTGCGGAAAGGCGTCCAGTGCCATCACGGCTACGGCGAGTTCACAGCCGACGACGCCGTCTTCTCGCTCAAGCGCGCAGCCAACAAGGCGACCTCGTCGTACTCGAACGACTATTCCGCGATCGACAAGGTCGAGGCGGTCGACAAGTACACGGTGAAGATCACGCTGAAGAATCCGGTCGCGGGGTTCCTGGGCTACGTCGCCAACGTCAACGGTGGTCAGCAAGTCTGCAAGAAGGCCGTCGAGGAAATGGGCGAGAACTTCGCGAAGAAGCCGATCGGCACCGGCCCGTTCATGTTCTCTGAGTACCAGCCGCAGCAATACGTGAAGCTCGTCGCCAACAAGCAGTATTTCCGCGATGTGCCGCTGCTCGACGAGATCACGTTTCGCTACATTCCCGCCGACTCGAGCCGCGACCTCGCGTTCCAGTCGGGCGAGCTCGACATGATCTACGGCAAGCAGGACCAGACGTGGATGGACCGCACGGCGAAGCTTCCGGGCGTCAAGGTGGTGGCGATGGAGCCCGCCGAGCTTTCGGTGCTTTCGCTCAACATCACGGTGAAGCCGCTCGACGACATCCGCGTGCGACAGGCAATCGCCTACGCGATCGACCGCAAGGCGATCGTCGCGTTCAAGGGCGCGGGCTCGTCGCGCGAAGCCGTGTCGGTCGTGCCCTCGGGCTACCTCGGCACCGACGAGAAGGCACCGCTCTATCCGTACGATCCGGTGAAGGCGAAGGCGCTCCTTGCCGAAGCCGGCTATCCGAACGGCCTCACGATCAAGACGATCCATACGACGTTGACTGGCATGCAGACGCTGATCGAAGCCGTGCAGGCGCAGCTCAAGAAGGTCGGAATCGATCTGGACATCGAGCTGGTCGAGCACGCGACGTTCCACGCGCAGATCCGCAAGGACCTCTCGCCGATCGTCCACTACCAGGCGGGGCGCTTCCCGGTCGCCGACGTGTACCTGACGCAGTTCTTCGATTCGGCGTCGATCGTCAACACGCCGACCGCGGTGACGAATTTCAGCCACTGCAACGTCGCCGACGCCGAGATTCGCGCCGCGCGCGTCGAGCCGGACGCGGCGAAGCAGAAGGCGCTGTGGAAGACCGCGCAGGAGAAGATCATCAAGGCGGTCTGCGGCGTCCCGATCTACGAGCAGCTCCAGCTCTGGGCGTGGAAGGACACGCTCGATCTGGGCTATCCGATCAAGGGCTCGCTGAACCTGTCGCCGCCGGTCACGGAGAAGGCGCACTTCACGAAGTAAGCCAGCGGGCGGGGTCGGGAATGACCGCGTTCCTGATCCGTCGCCTCGCCTTCGCCGGCGTCACGCTGTTCGCGGTACTGACGCTGGTCTTCGTGCTGGTGCGGATCGTCCCCGGCGATCCGGCGCAGTTGATCCTCGGCGACCAGGCGAGCCGCGAGGCGATCGAGGCGCTGCGCCACCGCCTCGGCCTCGACGTCCCGATCACGCAGCAGTACGTCGTGTTCCTGACCGGCGCGCTCCGCGGCGACTGGGGCGTGTCGATGGTGACCGGCCAGCCGGTGATCGGCGAAGTGCTGCGCGTGCTGCCGTGGACGATCGAGCTCACGGTCGTGTCGCTGATCCTCGGTGTCGCGATCGGCGTTCCGGCGGGCGTCTATGCGGCGATCCATCGCAACCGCTTCGTCGACTACGCCGTGCGGATCTCGTCGCTGCTGGGCCTTTCGTTCCCGCCGTTCGTCGCCGCGATCATCCTGCTGCTCGCGTTCGCGATCGCGCTCCCGTGGTTCCCGGTGATCAGCGCGCGCTCGGGGAGCCTGGCCGCGTGGTACCAGTCGATCACGCTCCCCGCGGTGAGCCTCGGCCTAATCACCGCCGCGTACGTCACGCGCGTGACGCGCTCCGCGATGCTGGAGGTGCTCTCCGAGGACTACGTCCGCACCGCGCGTGCGAAAGGCGTGCCGTGGAACAAGGTTGTCTGGCGGCACGCGCTGCGCAATGCGCTGATTCCGATCATCACCGTCGTCGGCCTCTATCTGGGAATCCTGATCGGCAACTCGGTGCTGACCGAGATCGTGTTCAGCCGGCCGGGTCTCGGGAAGCTCCTGATCGGCGCGCTCAACCAGCGCGACTACCCGATGCTGCAGGGAATGATGGTGATCTACACGCTCGTCGTCGTGCTCGTCAATCTCGTCACCGATCTGACGTACGGATTCGTCGATCCGCGGGTCAAGCTCAAGTGAGTCGAGCGAGCCCCGAGGCGAACGTCGAAACGCGCGCCGGCGCGCCGACGCCGTTCGCCTACTTCGCGCGGGCGACGCTGCAGGCGTTCAACGCGAACAAGACGTCGTGGATCGGCCTCGCGGTCTTCCTGATCGTCGTCTTCATCGCGATCCTCGCGCCGGTGCTGGCGCCGTACGACCCGACCGACCAGAACATCCTCGAGAAGCTGCGGCCGCCCTCCGCCGAACATTGGCTCGGCACCGACAGCTTCGGCCGTGACACGCTCTCGCGCGTGCTCTACGGCGCGCGCATATCGCTCGTCATCGGCATCGCGTCGACGATCGCGGCAATGGTCGTCGGCACCGCGATCGGGCTGCTCGCCGGCTGGCACGGCGGTCGCGTCGACACGGTGACGATGCAGACGATGGACGTGCTGCTCGCGTTCCCGTCGCTGATCCTGGGGCTGATCCTCGTCGCGATGCTGGGGCCGTCGATGGTGAACATCATCATCGCGATCGCGCTCACGTCGATCCCGCCGTTCGCGCGAATAGCGCGCGCGCCGACGATCGCCGTGAAGGAGCGCGAGTTCATCGACGCAGGCCGCGCGCTCGGCTATTCCGATGCGCGAATCCTGGCCGGTCACATCCTGCCTAACATCCTGCCGGAGATCCTCGTGATGGGCTCGCTGTGGCTCGCGAACGCGATACGCACCGAGGCTTCGCTCGCGTTCGTCGGCTTGGGCGTCAAGCCGCCGATCGCGACCTGGGGCGGGATGATCCGCGAGGGCTTTGAAAACATCCTCGACAGCTACTGGCTCGCGATGGTCCCGGGGGTTGCGATCCTGATCGTGATCTTCGCGCTTAACCTACTCGGTGACGGTCTGCGCGATGCGATCGATCCGAAGCTCAGGGGCGAGACCTGATGCTCGAGGTCGCCTCGCGCTGCGGGAGCCGATCCCGATGCTCGTAGGCGAGCGCTGATGGCCGGCACGCCCGTTCTCTCGGTTCGCAACCTGACGACGGCGTTTCGCGTCGGCGAGCAATGGATCACCGTCGTCAAGGGGATTTCGTTCGAGATCGGGGCGCGCGAAACGGTGGCAATCGTCGGCGAGTCCGGCTCGGGCAAAAGCGTGACGGCGCTGTCGATCATGCGGCTCCTCCCGGCGGCGAACAGTCGCGCAACCGGCGAGATCCTGCTCGAGGGGCGCGATCTCCTGAAGCTCCCCGAAGAGGAGATGCGCAAGGTTCGCGGCAACCGGATCTCGATGATCTTCCAGGAACCCATGACGAGCCTGAATCCGGTGCTCACGCTCGGGTTCCAGATCGCCGAGGCGCTGATTTACCATCGCGGACTCGATCGCAGGGGTGCCGAGGCCGAGACGTTGCGCATCCTCGAGCGCGTGCGCATTCCGTCCGCGGCCTCGCGACTCAACGAATATCCGCACCGGCTTTCCGGCGGCATGCGCCAGCGCGTGATGATTGCGATGGCGCTCGCGTGCAAGCCGCGGCTGCTGATCGCCGACGAGCCCACCACCGCGCTC
>DATKMY010000035.1:0-48006 GCA_035541655.1 Casimicrobiaceae bacterium
GCCTTGCCGTAGCACGCCAGATCGGGAACGACACCGTAGCGCTCCTGGGCTCCGCCCCAGGCGACCCTGAATCCCGTCACGATCTCGTCGTAGATCAGCACGATCCCGTGCAGGTGCGTCACTTCGCGCAATGCCTCGAGGAACCCCGGTTCGGGGAGCAGCACGCGCTGCAACGGCTCGACGATGACCGCCGCCAGCGTGTGCGCGTGCCGCTCGATCATCGCGACGGCTTGCGCGGTCTCGTTGAACGGAGTGACGAGCACCGTTTCTCCCGCCTGCGGCGGAACGCCGACCGAATCGGGAAGCGCGTGCGGATACTCGGACGGCGCGCTGGGAACCGTTCCCCACAACCCGTAATCGTGCATCCCGTGCCACGCGCCTTCGAACTTGAGCACCTTGTTGCGCCGCGTGTAAGCGCGGGCGATGCGCAGTGCATAGAACGTCGCTTCGGTTCCCGATCCCGTGTAGTGGACGACGTCCGCGCAAGGGACCGCCTCGACGAGACGCTGCGCGAGCGCGATCTCGGGCTCGTTCAGGAAGTAGAACGTCGTGCCTTTGCCGAGCTGTGCCGCGACTGCGGCGGTAATCGCGGGATGCGCATGACCAAGCAGCGCCGGTCCCGAGCTCATGTGGTAGTCGATGTACTCGCGCCCGGCGACGTCCCATACGCGGCTTCCCTCGCCGCGCGCGATCACCAGGTTCAGCTCGGGCGGAATGACGAACAGTCCGAGACCACCGCCGGCGATATAGCGGCCGGCATCCGCCAGCAGCTGCTGCTGCCGCTCCGCCGGCGACACGGCGGAAGTCAATGCCGGCTGCGCCATCCCGCCCCCGTTCCGCGCGCTGCTATTGCTGAGTGTCGAGGCGGACGATCATCGTGCAGTTGCGCTGTCCCTGATGCCCGCTCATCGAGTACTGGCCGTTCGCATACGTGCCCTCGAAGCGCAACAGTATCTCCCTCCCCTTCAGCCGCTCGACCGTCGGTAGCATGCTTCCGAACAGCGACAGTCGTCCGTCGGCAGCAGGCCGGCCAGTCATTTTCAGGAATCCGGGCTGTCCTGGCACGCCGCGCTCGATGACGATCTCGCCTTCGGCTATGCGTGCCGGGATCACATCGTTGAACGCCTTCAACTCCTCCCAGGCGTCGCAGAACCGCACGGCGGTCCCGCGCGCGCTGCCGAGCGTCGCGGGCGACCCTGGTTGCGTGGTCGGTGACGAAACCTTCGCCGATGCGGCCGGCGCAGCGGCGGCCATCGATGGCGACGCGGCGACCGGAACTGCGCCGGCAGGCTCGCTCGAGGGCGCTGCGCCCGCTGGCGATGCCTTGGACGCCGGTGCTGCCGCTGCGGCAGCCGGCGACGCTGTTTCCTTGTGCTCGGTGCGTGCGCGCGCCTTGGCAGCCTCGGCGTCGGCACGCGATCGAGCGAGGTCGGCTTCGGCCTTCGCGCGCTCCGCCTCGGCGATCTTCAGCTTGAGCTTGGTCTCCTCGGACGCTACTTCCGGCAGCGGCGCAGCGGGCGGCGTAGGCGCTGTCGCAGCGGGCGCTGTCGCAGCAGTCGAGGGTGGCGACGGAGGCGACGCAGCCCGTTCGAGCATGCCGCTGCGCCATATTGCCACCGCCGCGATCGCGACCACGGCGGCAGCCCCGGCGCCGATCCACAGCGGCCGCGCGTGCGAAGGTGCGCGCCGCGGCGTGGCCGCGAGCTCGCCGCCGCGGTCGAAGCGGTAGACGCGAATCGGTCGCGAGATGTTTTTCAGCGACTTCTCGCCGATGTCGACGAAGCCGAGGTTCAGCTTCCCCGCGATCTGGTCGTAGACCGACGAAGAGATGCAGATGCCCCCGGGATCGGCGATCCCTTCGAGGCGCGCGGCGACGTTGACGCCATCGCCGAGGATGTCGGCGCCGTCGACCATCACGTCGCCCAGGTTGACGCCGATGCGAAAGAGCAGCCGCTCGGGCTCGGGCAGGCTCGCGTTGCGCGTCTCGAGGCCTTCCTGGACCTCGACGGCGCAGCGAACGGCCTCGACGGAGCTCTGGAATTCGGCGAGGACACTGTCGCCGGCCGTGCCGACGATGCGGCCGCCATGCGCGGCGATGATACGATCGATGATCGCTCGCTGCGCCGCGAGAGTCTGGAGCGTGCGCTCCTCATTCTCGCTCATCTGGCGGCTGTAGCCGACGGCGTCCGCGGCGAGGATCGCGGTCAGCCGGCGCTTGATCGGCGTGCCGGGCGTCCCTGATTCCATGGTTTCGAGAATACGCCAACGGCGCGCGAATTGGGGAGTGCGGAGCGTAGGCGCGGCGTCGGTCTTGTAGACTTGCCGTTCCCTGACGATCGGCCGGCGCACATCCCGGCGGAAACGCGGGGGTCACGACCACCGGAGCGCACAACATGGCCCATCGCTCGCTGCTGACCGAAGGCGTCGACCGCTACCTCGGCACCGTCGTCGTCCACGAGACGCCGCTGCAGAAGCGCCTGCGCGAGGAGACGTCGAAGCTCCCCGAGGCCGCGATGCAGATCGGCGCCGACCAGGGCGTGTTCCTCGCGTTTCTCGCTCGTCTCGTCGGCGCGCGCCGCGCGATCGAGATCGGAACGTTCACTGGCTACAGCGCGCTCTCGGTCGCGAGCGCGCTTCCTGCCGACGGGCGCCTCGTCTGCTGCGACGTGAGCGCGCAATGGACGGCGATCGCCCGCCGCTACTGGGCCGAGGCCGGCGTCGCCGGGCGGATCGAGCTGCGGCTCGCGCCGGCGCGCGAAACGCTCGCCGAACTCAGGAAGCGCGACGGGACCGGATCGTACGATTTCGCGTTCATCGACGCCGACAAGACCGGCTACGACGCGTACTACGAAGCGTGCCTCGAGCTCGTACGCGCCGGCGGATTGATCGCGCTCGACAACGTGCTCTGGAGCGGAAGCGTCGCCGATCCGAAGGACAAGCGTCCCGACACGGTGGCATTGCGCGCGATCACCGCGAAGATCCGCGACGACCCCCGTGTCGACGCGTGCCTCGTGAGCCTCGGCGACGGCGTGATGCTCGCGCGCAAGCTCTGAAACCCTCGCTACGTGCGGATGAACTGCTCGCGGTAGTACCGGAGCTCGGCGATCGACTCGTAGACGTCGGCGAGCGCTTCGTGCTTGCCCTCCTTCGGCACGCCCTTCATCAGATCGGGCTTCCAGCGGCGCACGAGTTCCTTCAGCGTCGAGACGTCGAGATTGCGGTAGTGGAAATAGTCTTCGAGCGCCGGCATCCAGCGCGCGAGGAAGCGCCGATCCTGGCAGATCGAGTTGCCGCACATCGGCGATGCCTTGGGCGGAACGTGCTCGCGCAGGAAGGCGAGCGCCTCCGCCTCGACGCTCGCCTCCGAGTGGTGCGACGCCTTGACCTTGCCGATGAGCCCCGAGCGCCCGTGCGTCCCCTGGTTCCACGCGTCCATCGCGTCGAGAACATCGTCGGGCTGGCGAACGACCCAGACGGGAGCCTCCGCCACGGTATCGAGATCGCCGTCGGTCAGGACGAGCGCGACTTCGATGATCCGGTCCGACTCGGGCCTGAGCCCCGTCATCTCCATGTCGATCCAGATCAAGCGGTTCGCGTCCTGGGGCATCGAGCGATTTCTGCGTAAAATGGTTCACGCATTCTCGCACACTCGCTCTCGGCCCCGAGCCGCCGCCGCGCCGCAGTGACACCGTCCGCCCTCACCGTCGCCTTCGTGGCACTGGTCACCGCATCGCTCGCGCTGCAGCTCTGGCTCGCGCGCCGGCATGCGCTGCATGTCGCCAGCCACCGCGACGCGGTTCCCGCCGCGTTCGCCGACCGCGTGCGCCTGCCCGCGCATCAAAAGGCCGCCGATTACACGGTCGCGCGCACCCGTCTCGGTATGGTCGAGGCGACCGTCGAGACCGTGCTGCTTCTCGCCCTCACCGTGGGCGGAGGACTGGCCGCGCTCGTCGCGTGGACCAGTGATCTGCCTCTGCCTGGACTGGCGCGCGACCTCGCGCTGATCGTCGCGGTCGCGCTGATCGCCGGCATCGTCGGTCTGCCGCTCTCGTACGCGAGCACGTTCGGCACCGAAGCGAAGTTCGGATTCAACCGGATGACGCGCGCGCTGTGGCTCGCCGATCTCGCGAAGGGGGTCGCCGTCGGCGCAGCCCTGGGATTGCCGCTCGCCGCGCTCGTGCTATGGCTGATGGCGGCCGCGGGCACGCTGTGGTGGATCTGGGCGTGGGTTGCGTGGGTCACGTTCCAGCTTCTCGTGCTCGCGCTCTACCCGACGGTCATCGCGCCGCTCTTCAACAGATTCTCCCCGTTGCCGGCTGGCTCGGCGCGCGATGCAATCGAGCGCCTGCTGGCCCGCTGCGGGTTCGAGAACAAGGGCCTCTATGTGATGGACGGCTCGAAGCGCTCCGCGCACGGCAACGCCTTCTTCACCGGCTTCGGACGCGCGAAGCGGATCGTGTTCTTCGACACGCTGCTCGAGCGGCTGGCGCCCGACGAGATCGAAGCGGTGCTCGCGCACGAGCTCGGCCACTTCCGCTTGAAGCACGTGCTCAAGCGCATGCTGTGGTCGGCGGCGCTGTCGCTCGGCTTTCTCGCGCTGCTCGCATGGCTCGCCGCCTCCGCGTGGTTCTACGAAGGGCTGGGCGTGCCTCCCGCACCCGATCGTCCGGGCGTCGCGCTGATTCTGTTCTTCCTCGCGCTCCCGGCGTTCACGTTCGTGTTCGCACCGCTTTCCGCGCTCTATTCCCGCCGCCACGAGTTCGAGGCCGATGCGTTCGCGGCGCAGCATGCGTCGGCCGCCTCGCTCGTCCGCGCGCTCGTCAAGCTGTTCGAGGACAACGCGGCCACGCTCACGCCCGATCCGTACTATTCGGCGTTCCACGACTCGCACCCGCCTGCCGCGCTGCGTGTCGCGCGACTCGAGGGCGCGTAGCCGGAGATCCGCGAGTGAGCGTCCACGCGACTTCGCGCACGGTCGCCTCGACGCTCGCGCTCGGCCTGTGCTGGGTCGCCGCTCTCGCGTTCTCGCAGGCGCAGCCAGCGCCGTTCGCCGCCGGCAAGGTCGCCGATGGCAGGACGATCGTCGACCGCGATTGCGTCGGCTGTCACGCGCAGCGCTACGCCGGCGATGCAGACCAGATCTACCGGCGCGCGGACCGGCGCGTCAGGACTCCGGCGCAGCTTCTCGCCCAAGTTCAGGCATGCAACGTCGAACTCGGGAAGGGCTACTTCCCCGAGGAGGAGGAGCACATCGCCGCCTACCTCAACCTCGAGTTCTACAAGTTCGGGCCGTGACGGTCGGCAGCCACGCGTGAGCCGCGCGGCACATGATTCCGGTGCGGCCGATGCGGCGCTCGTCGAGGGGCTCGTCATCGCCCACCGCCGCAGGCGCTACACGGTGCGCCTCGAGGACGGCGAATTGGTCGAATGCGTGCTCAGGGGCCGGCGGACGATCGTCGCCTGCGGCGACCGTGTACGCGTCGCGGGCGTGGCCGGAGGCGGTGCGATCGCGGAAGTCGTACCGCGCTCGACGCTCTTCTACCGCTCCGACGCCTTCAACGAGAAGCTGATCGCGGCGAACGTCACGCAGGTGGTCGGCGTGGTGGCTCCCGGCATCGGCGTCGACCTCGAGCTGGTCGATCGCTGGATCGTTGCCGCAGAAGCCGAAGGCTGCCGCTTCGTGCTCGTCGCAAACAAGGCCGATGAGCCGGGCTTCACCGGACTCCTCGCGCGGCTGGAGAGGATCGCAAAGCTGGGTTACTCGGTCGTGGCGATGGCGGCGAAGCACGATGCCGCGCCGCTCGCCCCCCTCCTCGCCGGCGAACGTACCGCACTTATCGGACAATCGGGCATGGGAAAGTCGACGATCCTCAATGCCGTCGTGCCGGGAGCGAACGCCAGAACTGCGGAAGTTTCCGAGGCGCTGGCAGCGGGCCGGCACACGACGTCGGAATCGACGCTCTATCCGCTGGACCGCGCGATCGACGCCGGCTGGATCGTCGATTCGCCCGGCCTCAAGGCGTTCGGGCTGGCGCACGTCGCGGCGGAAGCGCTTGCCGGCGCGTTCGTCGAGATCCGCCCGCTCATCGGTCGCTGTCGCTTTCGCGATTGCCGCCATGATCGAGAGCCCGGCTGTGCGGTACAGGAGGCCGTCGCACGTGGCCAGATCGCGGCGCATCGCGTCGCACTGCTGCATCGGCTGGTTAAAGAAGGCGAGGCGCGGCGTGCAGCCGCACGTTAGCTATCCGACGCCCCTGAGCGCCCCTCGAGGGTTCGGCTGGCAGACTTGCAAAATGTCTCGCGCTGTCCAAGGACATGTCCCACGATGAGCGTCGAGAGGAAAACGGAGCGGCCAGGCGCGACGAGCGCTGGACCGCGCGCGGAGAGACGCCGCCGCGCCGTCCTAAGGTGCCCAGTTCGCGAGCGTCAGCAGCAGGATCAGCAGCAGCCAGAGTACGAGCGCGCGCCAGACCAAACCGACGGCGCTCGGAAGAAGCTGCGCGTCGGGGTCGTCGCCAAGCCCGAGATCGGGACGCAGCTCCACCTTGTCACCGGCCTCCGGCAAGGGTCCGCCCAGCTTGATGCCGAGTGCTCCCGCGCCGCTTGCGAGGACGATGCCGGCGTGCTCGCCGCCCTCCTGAGCAGCCCAGTCCCTCGCCTGCGTTCGCCAGCACAGCGCGGCGTCCTCGAAATCGCCGACGATGGCGAAGGAGAGCGCCGTCAGCCGCACCGGAATCCAGTCGATGGCGAAGAGCAGCGCCCGTGCGGGCCCGCCGAAGACAGCCCGCGCAAGCCCGATCGGCGTCGGGTCGGTGCCTGCGGCCGGGGCCCGCCATTCGGCGGCGAGCAGCACGGCGGCGCGATAGAGCACGGCCCCGGCGGGACCGGGAAGCAGGGTAAACCAGAACAGCGTCGCGAAAACCTGCCGGTACGAATCCACGAGACCGCGCTCGATCGCGAGCTTCGCGACGTCAGAGGCGGAGAGCTCGCCGGCGTCGACGCCGCGCCAGGCGGCGAGCGCACGCCGCGCGGCTCCGAGATTGCCTGCTGCCAATGCCTCCCTCACGTCGGTAAACGCGTGACTGAAGCGCCGAAATCCCATCAGAAAGTAGAGCACCAGCGCGTTCCATGCGAGGCCAAGGAGCGGGTGGATCGCCGCGAGCGCGAAGAAGACCGCCGCCGCCGCCGCGACGGGCGGCACGATCGCGATCACCGCCGCGATCGTCCCCTGTTGCGCGGTGCCGCCGTTCAGCCTGCGCTCGATCGCGCGCAGGTAGGCGACGAAAGCGCGCTCTGCGCTCGCGCGCCAGCGGAACGCACGCCACTGCTCGAGCCCGAGCGCGCAGAGAATGGCGAGCAGGTTCATCGGTCCAGGGCACGCACGCCGGCGGCGCGGCAACGCGGGGCAGCTCGCTCGGGCCCCTCGCCGCGTGCCGCCGCGATCGACGGCAGCGCGGTCATGGACTGCCTTCGCGCTGAGCGCTCCGGTGTTCGCCATCGGGGCCGCCCGGCGGGCATATCGGCCTGCCCTTCGCGCTTCGCGCTTCGGGGCTTGTTCGCCCTTGGGAACGGCCCGGCGGGCCTATCGGCCTGCCCTTCGCGCTTCGCGCTTCGGGGCTTGTTCGCCGTTGGGAACGGCCCGGCGGGCTCACGTCTTCAGCTCTTCGCGGTCGCGGAACTGCTCGAGCGCTTCGGGGTTCGCGAGCGCCTCGATGTTCTTCACGGGCATCCCGTGGACGACGTTGCGCACCGCGAGCTCGACGATCTTGTTGCTCTTCGTCCGCGGAATATCGGTGACCTGAACAACCTTCGCCGGAACGTGCCGCGGTGTCGTGTTCGTGCGGATGTGCTGGCGGATCCTTTCGGTCAACGCCTGGTCGAGCGTCAGACCGTCGGCGAGACGCACGAACAGGATCACGCGCACGTCTCCGACTTCGCCCGGCGGCCAGTCCTGGCCAATCACGAGACTTTCCATCACCTCGGGAAGCTGCTCGACCTGACGATAGATTTCCGCGGTGCCGATGCGCACGCCGCCCGGATTGAGCGTCGCGTCCGAACGGCCGTGGAAGATCATGCCGTCGTGCTCGGTCAGCTCGACGTAATCGCCGTGGCACCAGACGCCGGGGAAGCGCTCGAAGTACGCGGCGCGGTACTTCGCACCGTCCGGATCATTCCAGAAGCCGATCGGCATCGACGGGAACGGTGCCGTGCAGACCAGCTCGCCGCGCTCGCCCGTGCCGGGCGGAATGTGCCGGCCCTCTTCGTCGTAGACGTCGACCGCCATGCCGAGGCCGCGGCATTGCAGCTCACCGCGCCACACGGGCAGTGTCGGGCAGCCGAGCGCGAAGCATGACACGATGTCCGTGCCGCCGGAGATCGACGAGAGGCACAGATCGTCCTTCACGCACTGGTAGACGTAGTCGAAGCTCTCGGGCGCGAGCGGGCTTCCCGTCGAGAAGAGCGTCCGCAGATGCGCGAGCGCGTAGTCCTTGCGCGGCACCACGCAGATCTTCTTCGCGTGATCGACGTACTTCGCCGAGGTTCCGAAGTGGGTGTTGCGCTCGGCGTCGGCGAAATCCCACAGGACCTTGCCGCGGTCGATGAACGGCGACCCGTCGTAGAGAAGCAGCGTCGCCCCCAGGGCGAGACCCGAGGCGAGCCAGTTCCACATCATCCAGCCGCAGGTCGTGAAGTAGAACAGCCGGTCTCCCGCCTTGAGATCGCCGTGTAGCATGTGCTCCTTCAGATGCTGGAGCAGCGTGCCGCCCGCACCGTGCACGATGCATTTCGGCACGCCCGTCGTTCCGGAGGAGTAGAGGATGTAGAGCGGGTGGTCGAACGTAAGGCGCGCGTAGTCGATCGGCCCCGCGCTGAACGGGCCGATGAAGTCCCCCCAAGGGGTCGCAGCGCGAACCGCGGCGAGGTTTGCCGTGCCCTGCCCACTCGCCTCGAGGTAGGGGATGACGACGACGCGCTCGACCGAAGGGAGCCTCTCGGCGATCTCGGCAACCTTGTCGAGAATCGGCAGCGCCCTGCCGTTGTACCAGTAGCCGTCGACCGTGAACAGCACGCGCGGCTCGATCTGGCCGAAGCGGTCGAGCACGCCCTGCACGCCGAAGTCCGGGGAACACGACGACCACACGGCGCCGAGGCTGGTCGCGCCCAGCATCGCGACGATCGCCTCGGGCATGTTCGGAATGTAGGCGGCGATTCGATCGCCCGCACCGATCCGCTGGGCCTTCAATGCGGCGGCGATCCGCGATACCGTCGCGACGAGCTCCGCGTGGGAGATCCGGCGCCGGAGCTTGTCCTCGCCGCGGAAGACGAGCGCGTCGCCGGTATCGTCGGGGGCGCGGCGTGCCAGCAGATTCTCGGCGAAGTTGAGCCGAGCGTCGGGAAACCACTTCGCGCCCGGCATCTTCGCGGCATCGACCAGAGTGCGCTCGCCGCGCTCGCCGATGACGCCCGCGTAGTCCCACACCGCGCGCCAGAACGCCTCGCGCTCGGCGTTTGACCAGCGCCACAGCGCGGCATAGTCGGCGTTCTTTCCCGCCGCCGCATGCTTCAGCGCGAATTCCGTGATGTTCGCGCGCGCCACGCGCTCGCGCGACGGCTTCCACAACATGGCGCTGGTGGTCATCGTCGGGGTCCTCCGTTCCCGCGCAGCCGTGCGGCGCGCGGCCTATCCGCGCTGCGCGGCTTCGCCCTCCGCCGATTCCTGCGCGTGCAGCGGCGCGGTCACGACGTCGGGAAGCGGAACGCTGCGACCGGTCGCGAGATTGATCCAGACCATCTTCGCCGCGCCCTCGGCGTACTTCGTCCCGTTCTTGAGGATCTCGTAGTACGTGCCCACGCTGGTGCGGCCCGGGTCGCCAAGATACATCCGCACTTCGATCTCACCCGGGTAGACGAGCGGCTGCAGGAACGTGCAGCTCGCGTTGACGATGACCGGACCCGTTCCCGCGTACGCGTCGCCGTCCGGGTGCAGCCCGTACGTCCATTCGATCCGCGCCTGCTCGCAATAGCGGAAGAACACGGTGTTGTTGACATGGCCGAGCATGTCCATGTCACCCCAGCGAATCGGTTGGCGCGACGTATGCACGAGAAGCCGCGGCTTATGCGTCATTCTCGACGCATTATACAATTCCGTCCTTCGCGCGACGCCCGCGCTTGCCGTCTTCCGTCAGAGGAGTCACCAGCGTGCAACGCGAATCCATGGAATTCGACGTCGTGATCGTCGGCGCAGGCCCCGCAGGTCTCGCTGCGGCGATCCGCCTGAAGCAACTCGCAGCGAGTGCGGCCAAGCAGCTCACGGTCTGCGTGATCGAGAAGGGTTCCGAGCCGGGCGCGCACATCCTGTCGGGCGCGATCATCGACCCGCGCGCGTTGAACGAGCTGCTGCCGGATTGGAAGGCGCAGGGAGCTCCGATCGAAACGACCGTGACCGAGGATCGCTTCCTCGTGCTCACGCGCGAGAAGTCGTATCGGATTCCCGAATGGGCGCTGCCGCGCCTCATGAGCAATCACGGGATGTATATCGTGAGCCTCGGCAACGTCTGCCGGTGGCTCGCGCAGCAGGCGGAAGCGCTCGAGGTCGAGATCTATCCCGGATTTCCGGCAGCCGAGGTCCTCTACTCTGAGAGCGGCGCAGTGCGCGGTGTCGCAACCGGCGACATGGGTGTGGCGCGCGACGGCACCCACAAAGGCGAATACCAGCCCGGGATGGAGCTCGTGGCGAAGTACACGCTGTTCGCCGAGGGCTGCCGCGGATCGCTCTCGCAGGAGCTCATGCAGCGATTCAACCTGCGCGACGGCGTCGACCCGCAGAAATACGGGATCGGCATCAAGGAGCTGTGGCAGGTCGCACCGGACAAGCACAAGACGGGGCTCGTGCTGCACAGCCAGGGCTGGCCGCTCGATTCGCGCACTGGCGGCGGCTCGTTCCTCTATCACTTCGGCGAAGGTCTCGTATCCGTCGGCTTCGTGGTGCACCTGAACTACGAGAACCCGTACCTGTCGCCGTTCGACGAGTTCCAGCGCTTCAAGACGCATCCGGCGATCCGCGGGACGTTCGAAGGCGGCAAGCGAATCGCCTACGGCGCGCGCGCGATCAACGAGGGCGGCCTGCAGTCGGTGCCGAATCTCGTCTTTCCCGGCGGCGCGCTGATCGGCTGTGCCGCGGGATTCGTCAACCTCCCGAGGATCAAGGGCTCGCACAACGCGATGAAAACCGGGATGCTCGGCGCCGAGGCCGCGTTCGCTGCGATCAGCGCCGGGCGTCAGCACGACGCGCTGACCACGTACCCCGAGGCGTTCCGGCGGTCCTGGGTGTACGAGGATCTCTACAAGGTCCGCAACGTGAAGCCCGGACTCAACTGGGGAATGTGGGCCGGGACGATCCACGGCGGTGTTCACATGTGGCTGAACGACCTCGGCCTCGGCGCGCTCGTGCCCTGGACGCTGCGCCACGACAAGCCCGACAGTGCGTCGCTGAAGCCGGCTGCCGAGATGCCGAAGATCGACTACCCGAAATGCGACGGCGTGCTCACATTCGACAAGCTCTCGTCCGTGTTCGTATCGAACACGAGCCACGAGGAGGATCAGCCGGTGCACCTGCAGCTCCGCAACCCGGACGTGCCGGTCACGATCAACCTCGCGCGCTACGACGGCCCCGAGCAGCGCTATTGCCCCGCGGGCGTTTACGAATTCGTCGACGTCGAGGCCGACGCCTCAGCAGCCGGTTCGGCCCCTGCGAAACGGCTGCAGATCAACGCGGCGAACTGCGTCCACTGCAAAACCTGCGACATCAAGGATCCGCTGCAGAACATCCATTGGGTCACGCCGGAAGGGGGCGGCGGGCCGAATTACCCGGGGATGTAGCGGAACACCTGCCGCGTGGAGCGCAGCGGCGCTTGCTCCGCGGCCTTAGGGTGAGGCATCCGCCCGCAGAGCGAGCGCCGCTGCGCTTCATCAAGGTCGCCTGCCGGCCGTCAGGACCCGCCGTTCTCCATCGACGGCGAGCGCGTCGACTGCAGCTTGCCGATCGACTCGTGGCGGCACGCAAGCCAGACATGCAGCACCGCGATCAAGTAGAAGAAGGCCGGCACGAACCACAGATGCGCCAGCAATGCGACGAGCGGCGCCCCGCTCGCGACGACCGCAAGCGGGCCGTGGTCGAAGAACCAGTGCGGCGCCTGCCGCGCCGTTGCAGATACCACTGCAGCGTGAATCGCGAGCGTGAAGAGCAATCCGACGTGCCCCCCCGATGCGCGATCGGCCTGCAGCCACCCATGGGCGATCTCCGGCGACGGCGCAGCAACCTGCGATGCGGCGAGCGCGAGCCACGCCAGCGCGAAGCACGTGAAATACACGAGCACGATCGTGCGCGACGTCAGTCTCGACCCTTTCACCGAAATCTCCGGCGGGAAAAGGCGGCGCTTCGTCCGGCGCATGCACCCGCTCCGCCGAACGGCCGCACGATACTTTCGCACTTGCGCAGCGGTTGTTCAAGCGAAGCGCTCGCTTCCGAGTTCGCCTCGAGCGCGCGCCTCAACGCACCGACCCGTGCAACCGTGCGCGCGGGCGCTACACGGAGAAGCGCAAATCCTCCCGCGTGCTCAGTTACCCCCCCAGAGCCATGCTGCGCCGCGCACGCCGCTCGAGTCGCCATGGACGTTGCGCGCAAGGCGCGTGTCGACGCGATCCGAGAACACCCACGCCCCCCAGAGGCGCGGGATGTTCGCGTAAAGCCGGTCGATGTTCGACAGCCCGCCGCCGAGGACGATCGCGTCCGGATCGAGAAGGTTGATGACGTGCGCGAGCGCGCGCGCGAGGCGTTCCTCGTAACGCGCGAGCGTCGCATCGGAGTCCCGGTCGCCGCGCGCCGCACGAGCGGCGATCTCCGCGGCGGATAGCCGCTCGCCGGTCGCCCGCTCGTGATCCCGCGCGAGGCCCGGCCCGGCGAGCCATGTCTCGATGCAGCCGGCGCGGCCGCAAAAGCACGTTGCACCCGGCCTCTCGTCGTCGCGTGGCCACGGCAGCGGGTTGTGCCCCCATTCTCCGGCGATGGCGTTGGCGCCGTCGAGGACCCGCCCGTCGACGACGATCCCGGCGCCCACACCCGTGCCAAGGATCGCGCCGAAGACGACGTGCGCTCCGCGGCCGGCACCGTCCACCGCCTCCGAGAGCGCGAAGCAGTTCGCGTCGTTGCTGATGCGCACTTCGCGAGCGAGCACCGCCTCGAGGTCGCGCTTGATGGGCTGGCCGTTGAGGCACGTGGAGTTCGACCCCCGCAACAGGCCCGTCGCGCGCGACAGAGACCCCGGTGTTCCGATGCCGACATGACCTGCGGCTCGAAGGTCGCGCTCTGCTTCCCGAATCAAGTGGGCGACCGCGGCCAGCGTGGCGCGATAGTCGTCACGCGGCGTGACAATGCGCCGGCGCAGGAGTTCCTCGCCGTCGGGAGCGAGCGCGACGATCTCGATCTTCGTCCCGCCCAAGTCGATGCCGAAGCGCAGCGGCGGCTGCAATCGCTACTTTCGCGGCGCGCGGCGCGCCCTTAGGGGGTGACTTCGTGGCATCATTGAATATTACCGCGTCGCTCGGATTCTCCGCGGTCAAGGAGGCACCTCGTGCAGCCGCTTCGTAGTCTCGCCGCCATTTCCACGGTCGCGCTCCTCGGCGCGTTGCCGACGGTCGCTCACGCTCAGCTCAACGTGATGTGCTCGGCCACGGCGGAGCTGTGCAAGCTTCTCGTCGACGAGTTCAACAAGGACACGGGCATCAAGGCGCTGCTGTCCGCCACGCCGGAGGGACGCGCCGCGTTCCCAACGATCGCCGACCAAAAGGGCAAGCCGCAGAGCGACGTGTGGTTCGGCGGATCGGCCGCAACGCACTACCGGGCTACCAAGTTCGCTCTGCTCGACGAGTACGCGCCGCCGGCCGCCAAGGAGCTGCAGCCCTGGGCACAAAAGGTCGTCGAGCAATCGAAGTCGCGGAGCGTCGGCGTCTTTGCGCGCGTGGTGGGAATCGGATACAACTCAGCGCTCGTCACGCAGAAGAAGCTGGCCGCGCCGGCGTGCTGGAAGGATCTGGCGAAGCCCGGATACGCGGGCCAGGTCCGCATCGGCGATCCCAAGACATCCGGCCCGGCCTACTTCGCGATCGCCGCGATGTCGCAGATCTTCGGCGAGGACCAGGCATTCAACTATCTGAAGGCGATGTACATGCCTCAGGCTGCTGCCGCAAAACGGGGACGGGCGGCAGCCGACGCCGGGGCGGCGATCCCCAAGGGCGTTCCGCCGGCGGTCGTCGGTAAGGGCAGCCCCGGCGCCTTGATGAGCGCAACGAAGGGCAAGGGAGGAAGTAACGCCAAGACGGGCACGGGGCCGATGGAAGCCCCCGCCGCGTCGCCCGTCGGAAGCGCGCTCGCGGGCATCGGCTTCATCGGCGATATCGTCGCCGAGGCCGAGGGCGGCGCTCCGATCAAGGCGGTTGCGCCTTGCGAAGGAACCGTCTACGAGATCGGCGCGCTGTCGGTCATCAAGGGCGCGCCGAACCTCGACAATGCGCGTAAATTCGTCGACTGGGCGCTCGGTCCGAAGGCGCAGGCGCTCATCGCAAAAGCGGGTCATGCATACCCGGCGAATGCGGCGGTGCCTAGCTCGCCGCTCGCGCCGAAGTGGAGCGAGATCAAGTTCATCGACTACGACGCCGCCACGTACGAAAAGTCGGCAGCGCGCGCGCGTTTGACCGATCGGTGGTCGAGAGAATTCGCCCCTGCGGCTCGGTGAGGCGGGCCGGGGTTCTACCGCCGCGCACGCGCCCACGCGGCAACGCCTGTCGCATCGGAACGGCGCCGATCCGACGGCTGCTTTGCGTTGTCGGCGCCGCGGCGGGGTGTTGCGCTGCGATCTCGGCGGCAGCCCAGCTCAACCTGTACTGCAGCTCGCCGAACACCGCATGGTGCCAGGGGGTGGCCGTCGGCTTCGAGAAGGTGTCCGGAGTCCGGGTCGCGGTCGTGCAAAAGGCGACCGGCGAAATGCTCGCGCAGGTGAAGGCCGAGAGGGCGAATCCCAAAGGTGACGTCTGGTGGGCGGGCCCAGCGGACTCATATCTGCAGGCAGCCGACGAAGGCCTGCTCGAAGCGTATCGATCGCCCAATCTCGGGGAGCTTCACGAATGGGCGCGGCACGTGTCGGAGGTGTCGCAATTCCGCGTTTCGGGCGTCTATGGCGGAATCCTCGCGCTCGGCTACAACACCGAGCTGCAGCAGAAGAGGAAGCTTCCCGTGCCGCGTTGCTGGAAAGACCTGCTCGATCCCGCCTACAGGGGCGAGGTGATGCTCGCGAATCCCAACTCGTCCGGCACCGCGTACCTGATGCTCGCGTCGCTCGTGCAGGTGTTCGGCGAAGACGAGGCATTTCGCTACATGAAGGCCTTGAATGCGAACGTAACCTCGTATGCGCGCTCCGGGATCGGCCCGATGACGGCGGTCAAGCAGGGCGAGGTCTACATAGGCAGCACCGTGCTGCACGGCGTGATCAATGAAATCGTCGCCGGCTATCCGGTGAAGCCGGTGCTGCCCTGCGAAGGCGTCGGATACGAAGTGGGATCGATGGCGATCATCAAGGGGGCGCGCAACCTCGCCAACGCGAAGAAGTTCGTCGACTGGGCGCTCACCGCGGAAGCGCAGAAGATCGGTCTCGACATCAAGGAATACGCGATCCCGACCAATCGCAGCGTGGCGCTGCCGCCGATGGTGCCGAATCTGAGCGAGGTCAAGGTCATCCGCTACGACTTCGCGAAGTACGGTGCGAGCGACACGCGCAAGCGGTTGCTCGAGCGTTGGGAGAAGGACATCAACGCGTCGGTGAGATGAAACCCGCGACGCCGCCGCGCGACGCGGGGGACTCGCGTCGCGCCGGATTGTTCTGGGTCGTCGTCGGAGTCGCCGGATTCGTGCTCGTCCCGTGGTACGCGGACGCGCGATCCTCCGGACTGCTGTCATGGCTGGTCGACGGCGTCACCGAGCAGACCGCGCCGGCGGCACTTCACGCGTTGTGGTTCGGGCGCGCGTGGCTGTGGCCGATCGCGGCCTTCCTTGCCGCCGCCCTCGGGTGCCAGACGATGCATGCCCAGCGAGCCGGCGCGCTCGGACTCGCGCTCGCCGGCATCGCGGGCCTCGCGTACACGCTCGGACAGGGATTCGCGATCGGTCCCGCCGTGGAGTCGTCCGCCGGGCTTGCTCGGGCGCTTCCAGCACTCGCCCTCGGCCAGCGCAGCATGGGACTCGGCGCGTCGCTCGTCGGGGCATCGTTCGCGATGCTCACCGGGCTGGGGCTCGCCGGCCGCGGCTGCTTCAAGGGTGACGGCTTCGTCGCCGCGAGCGTGGTCGGCGTCGTGCTGCTGGTCGCGCTGTTCACGCTCTTCCCGGTCGCTCGCGTCCTGATCTCCGCCGTGCAAGACCGCGACGGCGCTTTCGCGCCCGCCGCACTCCCCGACCGACTGTTCGCCGAGAAGCTCTGGGGCCTGGGCTGCCTGGCGGGTGCAGGACGCTGCGGCGACGTCTGGAACACGCTCGCGCTCGCGTTCTGCTGCGCGGCGGGATGCACGGCCCTCGGGCTCGCG
This sequence comes from Casimicrobiaceae bacterium, assembly GCA_035541655.1. Classification (GTDB taxonomy): domain Bacteria; phylum Pseudomonadota; class Gammaproteobacteria; order Burkholderiales; family Casimicrobiaceae; genus CAIWHR01. The sequence goes on from DATKMY010000035.1 coordinate 16,630, forward strand.
TTCGCGCTGATCGCGACACGGACGCCTTTCGCGCGCGTGAAACTCCTCCGCGCGCTCGCGATCCTGCCGATCATCACGCCGCCGTTCGTGATCGGGCTTGGGCTGATCCTGATCTTCGGCCGCTCGGGGCTCGTCAATCACGTCCTCGAGCTCGCGGTCGGATGGCAGCCCGGACGCTGGATCTACGGCCTTCCGGGCGTGCTGCTCGCGCAAGTCTTCGCGTTCACGCCGATCGCTTTCCTCGTGCTGATCGGCGTCGTCGAAGGTGTGTCGCCGACCTTCGAGGAAGCGGCACAGACGCTGCGGGCCGACCGCTGGCGCGTCTTCGCCGACGTGTCGCTGCCGTTGATGCGCCCGGGTCTCGCGAACGCGTTTCTCGTCTCGTTCATCGAGTCGATCGCCGACTTCGGCAACCCGATCCTGCTCGGCGGCAACTATTCGGTGCTGTCGACCGAGATCTTCTATTCGGTGGTCGGCGCGCAGCTCGACCAGGGGCGAGCCGCGACGCTCGGGCTCGTGCTTCTCGCGATCGCGCTCGGGGCATTTGTCCTACAGCGCCGGCTCATCGCCGGCAAGGCATACACGGCGATGACCGGCAAGGGCGACGGCGGACTGCCCGTGCCGCTTCCCGATTCGGTCCGCCGCGCTTGTTACGCAGTCGCGCTTCCCTGGCTCGCGCTCACGCTGGTCATCTACGCGATGGCACTCGTCGGCGGCTTCGCCGAGCTCTGGGGACGCGACTATTCGTTCACGCTGCGCCACTACGTCAGGGCCTTCGGCGTCGAATGGACGGCATACGGAGTCCTCTGGACGGGCGCAGCGTGGAGCTCGCTCTGGACGACGGTCAAGCTCTCCGCGATCGCGGCGCCGATCACCGCCGGCATCGGAATCCTGGTCGCCTACCTCGTCACGCGCCAACGCTTCGCCGGGCAGGGCGCGTTCGAATTCGCAACGATGCTGTCGTTCGCGATCCCCGGGACGGTGATCGGTGTCTCGTACATCCTTGCGTTCAATGTCCCGCCGATCGAGATCACCGGCACCGCGCTGATCCTCGTCGCCTGCAACGTGTTCCGCAACATGCCGGTGGGCGTGCGCGCGGGGATCGCCGCGATGAGCCAGATCGATCCGAGCCTCGACGAAGCGTCCGCGACGCTCGGCGCGCGCGGCTTCACGACGTTCTCGAGGGTGCTGCTGCCGCTCGCGAAACCCGCGGTCCTCGCCGCGCTCGTCTACAGCTTCGTCCGCGCGGTGACGACGCTCTCCGCGGTCATCTTCCTAGTGTCCGCCCAGTACGAGTGGGCGACGACCTACATCATCAATCGCGTGGTGAACGGCGACTACGGCGTGGCGATTGCGTATTGCTCGGTTCTGATCGTCCTTATGGTCGCGGTGATCGGATTGATCCAGCTCGTCGTCGGGCCGCGGCGGCTGGGACGACGCGCCGCCACTGCACTACCCCTCTCCGGGCTCGGCGGCACCGCTGCCTGATCCGCCCGCAGAGAGACGCGATCGGGGCGATGTGTGGCCGAGGTCGCTTTCGAGAGCGGCCCCAGGGAACCGCGGATCAATCCCTAAGTTGGACGCGAGCACCCCGCGCCGCTATCGAACAGTGCAAGCCGCTACGGCCACCCGCATCGGAGCGGGTTTCTCCCCAGGCGGCGTCGCACGCGCCTATTCGAGCCATCAATGCGTCTCGGTCGATAATGCAGGCGTATCGAGCCAGGCTCCGGTGCGCGAGGCTTGCCCTTGTGCAGGTGGGTGCATGATACTGGCTGCCGGTGGCACCCGCCGGGGGACGGGGTCGCTCGACATTTCCGTCAAGGGGAAATCGCATGAGCACAATACTTCGCGCGCTCGTTGCGCGTCCGTTTCCCGGCGCGTCCACCGTAGCGCTTCCTTAGAAGCACGCACGTAGCGGCGCGCCTCGCCGTCTTCGAGCGACGCGCAGCTCAAAACAGTGCGGCGATGGATCGGCGCGTATTTTTGAGTGTTTGCGCGGGCAGTCTCGTTCTGCCGGCCGCCTGCACCGACGGCCAGCCGCGGGGCAAGGTCAATCGCGTGGGCTTTCTCCTCGGCGCCACTGCGGAGTCGGTGGCATCGTTGTACAACGCGCTCAACGAAGGATTGCGCGACCGCGGCTACGAGGAAGGCCGGAACCTGATCCTCGAGGCTCGCTACGGGAACGGAAGAATGGAGCGGTTACCCGATCTGGCGGCGGAGTTGTTGCGCGCGCGAGTCGAGGTGATCGTCACCGGAACGAACATCCATGTTGCCGCGGTAAGGCAAGTAACAACGACCGTGCCCATTGTCATGGTGTTCACGGCCGATCCGGTAGGTGCGGGCTTCGTGGCAAACCTTGCGCGACCCGGTGGAAACGTTACGGGCTTGAGTGCGGACGCGGGTCCGGACCTATGGGCCAAGTACCTTGCGCTGATGAGAGAAATTGTCCCCGGACTGTCGCGCGTGGGGGCGCTCGGTCAAGTATCCGCACGATTCGGATTCGCCGAGCTCGAATCGGCTTCGCGCCAACTCGGCATCGCGCTGGAAATTGGCGACTTGAAGGCGCCCGAAGACCTCGAGAGCGCCTTCGCCGCGATGGTCAACAGGCGCGTCGAGGCCGTGGTGGTCGTCGTCGGGCCACTCACCTACCTGCTCCGGAAGCCGATCGCGGACCTCACCCTCAAGCATCGCCTTCCTGCTATCTGCACCCTCGGCGAATACGCGCGCGAAGGGTTGCTCATGTCGTATGGCCCGAAGCTCACGGATCTCTATGTTCGCGCGGCAAGTTACGTCGACAAGATCCTGCGTGGAGCCAGGCCGGCTGACTTGTCCGTAGAGCAGCCGTCCAGATTCGAGCTGACCGTCAACATGAAAACCGCCGCGCTGCTTGGGGTAAACGTGCCACCCTCGCAGCAGGTGCTAGCCGGCGAGATCATCTCCTGACAACGCGCCGCTTGTAGCTTTGGGATGGTTTGCGACCGTACGACGCGCGACGCCACTCAATGTGAATGCGGCGACAACGGGTGCAAATGGTCGTCGTACGCCGAGCGCCGCCGCACTTCCGCATTGACCGGAATCGTCTGCCGGCGGCCATCGGACGCCTCGATGATCAGGCTGAGCGCAACCCGGTCGCCGAGCTCGAGCCGCCGCTCGAGCTTCGGGAGCAGCAAGCGGTAGCCGCCCGGAGCAAGCTTGACATGGGCGCGCGCCGGCAGCGCGATCTTGCCCGCGACAGCGCGCTTCGATCCCGGCCGCTGCATCGGGACCTGGGCGCAGACGTCGCTATCCACGTGGACGATCGCCCCGCCTTCGGAGCTCGTGATCTCCATGAAGGCCTCTGCGGACTTGCCGCTCGGCGCGACTCGCACCCACGGATCGGAGACCGTGATCACCGCGACCGCGGACGCGTCGAGCGCCGCGGCGAGCGTCACTGCCGCCAGCACGATGGGGAAGACTCGCTTCCAGCGATCCGAAGTCACGACACCTCCAGCGGTGAGCGGTCCACGACGGCGACCATTCGCGGCCTCGGGCAGGAGCGCGAGGACCGGCGCCCTGCTAACCATTCGCCGCCACCGCTTATTCCGCTCGCAGATTGCGAACTTGGCAGTGCCTGACCGATGCGTTTAATCTAGCGCGGGGGCTCATCGAGCGGAGGACGACGAACATGGCAGCGTTCAACATCGTGCGATTCCGGGTGAAGCCGGGAGAGGCCGACAACTTCATCGACGCACACCGCAGGCTGAAACGCCCGATGTTCAAGGGATTCAGCGGCGGCTGGCTGGTCAGGACCGGTGACGACACGTTCTGCATGGTCGGCCAGTGGAAAACGTTCCGGAGCATCGTCAACGCGCGACCCGAGATGATCAAAATGCTCGACCAGACGCGCGCGATGCTCGAGGACCTGGGGGGCGGCCTCGGCGTCACCGATCCGATATCCGGTAGCGCCGTAGTGAGGCTCGGCGCGCCCAGGCGGGCCAAAGAGCGCACCGCGGCGAAGGGCAAGGCCAAGCCCGCGAAGAAGAGTCCTGCGGCCGCGCGCAAGGCCAAGCCGGCGAAGAAATCTGCACGCAAGGCGAAGCGCGCGAGAAAGATGGCGCGCTGAGGCCCCGCGCCGAGCCGCACCGTGGCCGCCCGCTAGCGGCACACGGGGCCCGAGGATGGAGCGGCGCAGCGCCTAGCACAGGCGCACGACGACCTTGCCGCGCCCGTGCCCCGTCTCCATGTCGCGAAGCGCAGCCGGGACGTCCTCGAGCGCAATCGTTCGTTCGACATGCGGCCGCATCGCGCCGCTCACGAGGAGCTGGAGCAGCCGCCGCCACATCGGCGCGCCGTTGCGCAGCGCGAGCGGGATCGCACGGCGGCGCGACGTGAGCCGGGCGACGATCGCGCTCATGGCGGTCGACGCGATCGCCGCAAGCGTGCCGCTCGTGTTGAGATAGCATCCGGACTCCGTCAGCACGCGCCTCGACGCCTCGAACGACGACGCGCATGCAGCGTCGAAAACGACGTCGAACCGCTCGCCGCGCTTCGTGAAGTCCTCGCGCGCGTAGTCGACCGCGTCGTCGGCGCCCAGCTTGAGCACGAACTCCACATTTGCCGCGCTGCAGACGCCCACGACGCGCGCTCCCACGTGCTTGGCGATCTGCACGGCGAAATGCCCGACGCCGCCAGCAGCGCCGGTGACGAGCACTCGCTGGCCGGCTGCGACGCGCGCCTCGTCGGCGAGCCCTTGCAGCGCCGTTCCTCCGGCAATCGGCAGGGCCGCGGCGACGGCGTCGTCGACGCCTTCCGGAAGCGGCAGGATCCGGTCGTATCCGACGACCAAAGATTCGGCCAATGCACCGTCACGCGCAAACGGCAGCAACGAGCCGAAAACGCGCTCGCCGACGTGGCGCTCGGTCGCTCCGCCGCCGATTGCGACCACCTCACCGGAGAAATCGCAGCCGAGCCCGCGCGGCGGACCCTTGGCGAGCGGAACCAGCCGCAGCTCGCCCGAGCGGATTTTCCAGTCGAGCGGATTGAGCCCAACGGCGCGAATGCGGACCTTTGCCTGTCCGGCGCGCGGGATGGGGTCGCCGATCTCCTCGACCCGCAGCACGTCGCTCGAACCGTAACGATCGAACCGCAGCGCACGCATCGCGCCGGCTACTGCAAGTCGAGCGCGTGCTTCTTCAGCGCATCGAGAGGGATGACCGCGAGCGTCTCCTCGTGAGTCGCCGCCAGCACGACCGGCGATGCGACTCCCGCCTCGAACGCCTGGCGCCACGTCGCTGCGCAAACGCACCACCGATCGCCCGACTTCAGACCCGGAAAGCCGAACTCCGGCGCGGGGGAGATCAGGTCGTTGCCCTGCGCGCGGGCGAAGTCGAGAAACTCCCGCGTCACGCGCGTGCAAACGACGTGCAGGCCGCGATCCTCCGGGCCGGTGTTGCAGCAGCCGTCGCGATAGAAACCCGTGAGCGGCTCCGTCGAACAGGGCTCGAGCCGGCCTCCGAGCACGTTGCGGTCGTCGTTGGCGATCGCGGCCTCCGTAAAGACGTGGACACACCCCCTCGCCAATCTACCATCGAATGCGCGTTGCCGCCGCGGCCTCGCCGGTTGGGTGGGCGAGCCCTTCGGCCGACGTCGGATTTTGCGGCGACCCACACCCGATGTAGGATGCGCCGTCCCCTGACGAGCCGGTGAATTCCACGACCGTGCGCCCCGGATTCGCTGCATCGAATGTCGTCGTTCGGCGGCTCGTCCCCGCCGATGCGTCGATCTACCGCACGCTGATGCTCGAGGCCTACGAGCATCATCCGGAGGCCTTCACGTCGAGCCTCGCCGAGCGTGCGGCGCTGCCCCGGTCGTTCTGGGAGGCGCGACTCGCCACCGGCGCCGAGCCGCGCGAGCTCGTCGTCGGCGCCTTGCGCGATGGCGTCCTGGCCGGCGCGGCCGGGATCGAGTTCGAGTCGCGCGAGAAGGCACGGCACAAGGCGACGCTCTTCGGGATGTTCGTGCTTTCCGGCTTCAGAGGAAGCGGCCTCGGGCACATGCTCGTCGAAGCGGCGCTCGCCGCGGCGCGCGCTCGTCCCGGCGTGAGGATCGTCCAGCTCACCGTCACGGAAGGCAATGCCGCTGCGCGGCGTCTCTACGAGCGATTCGGCTTCGTCGCCTTCGGCGTCGAGCCGTATGCGGTGATGATTCGCGGCGACTACGTGTCGAAGGTCCACATGTGGCGCGATTTCGCCGTACCGATCGACACGATGCGCTAGCGCTCTCAGCTGTCGGGACTCCGGATACCGTCCTTCCCCGGGCCGCGCACCGAGTCCACCGCGTCGTGCAGCGTCGCAAAGATCCGTGTGCTGCCGAACGCCGCCGCGATCTGGTGCCGTTCCATGTCGGCGCGAAGATAGGGACTCACGCGCGCGAACATGAGCTCGACGCCGGACTGCGCGAGCTCCCCATCCAGATCACGAAGCATCCGCGCCGCCGAGTAGTCGAGGTCGGTGACCGCTCCCGCGTCGACGACGAGCCAGCGTACCGGCGCCGGCGCGTGCGCGACGAGGTTGCGCACCTCGTCGGCGAAGCGCTGCTCGTTCGCGTAGAAGAGATCGGCGCCGAAGCGGTAGACGACGAGACCGGGCTCGGTCTGCACGCCCGGCGTGGCCGGCACCGGGATCCAGTGTCCGGTCGGGTCGGGGGCGAGCACCATCGTGTGCGGCAGATAGCTGTGGCGTACGTGCCGCAGCAGCGACAGCGCGACGGCGAGCAGGATGCCTTGCTCGACGCCGAAGATCGCGACGGCGGCCGCCGTCACCATCGCGAGCGTGAACTCGCCAGGACTCTCCGCGAGAATGTCGCGAAGGCTCGCGACGTCGACGAGGCCCACCGCGATCGCGAACACGATCGCGGCAAGCACGCAACGCGGCAGGTATTGGAGCGGCCCGGTCGCGAACAGCAGGATCGCGACGACGACCGCCGCCGCCGCGAGTTGCGCTACCTGTGAGCGGGCGCCGGCCCGCTCGCCCATCGCAGTCTGGGTGAGGCTGCCGTTGACGACGAAGGCGCCGCTCACGGATGCCGCGGCGTTCGCCGCCGCCAGGCCGAGAATGTCGGCGTTCTCGTCGAGACGCTCGCCGTGCCGTTGCGCGAAGATGCGTGCCGCCGCGGCGCTCTGCGCGATGATGATCGCGAAGCACGATGCCGCGACCGGCAGCAGCACGCGCAGCTCGTGCCAGGTCGGCATCGGCAGGCGCAGCGCCGGCAAACCGCCCGCCACGGGACCGATGACCTCGATGCCGCGCCCGGCGAAGTCGCAAGCCCGGCTTGCGGCGATTCCCGAGATCACGGCAACGAGCGACACCGGCAGGCGCGGGACCAGGCGGCGACCGACGAGGATCGCCGCGCCGACGACTGCCGAAAGAGCGACCGTCGGCCAATGCACATCTCCCAGCCTGCTCGCGACCTCGCGCAACTGGTCGACGGTCGCGTGCGTCGTCAGCGCAACACCGAGCATCTCGCCCAGCACCGCGACGCCGACTTGGACGCCGACGCCGGCGAGGAAGCCGACGAGCACCGTGCGCGACAGGAAATCGGCGAGGAACCCGAGCTTGAACGCTCGCGCGACGACCAGGAGCACGGCGGTAAGCAGCGCAAGCGTGGCGACGAACGCCATGTAACGCTCGCTTGCGGGCGGAGCCAGATCGGACAATCCGCTAGCGAGGATCGCCGCCGTCGCGGAGTCGGCAGCGACCACCAGGTGGCGCGACGAGCCGAAGACCGCGAACGCGACGAGCGGCAGCATCAGCGTATAGAGACCGCTGACGATCGGCGTCCCGGCGATCCGCGTATAGCCGAGGACCTGAGGAATGCTGAGCGATGCGAGCGTGACGCCGGCGGCGACGTCGCGCAGCACTCCCCCGCCTTCCTGGGAGCGAATGCCGCCGAAGAGCGTCAGCGGCACCTCACGCGAGATCGTCGTAACTAATTCCGGCGCGACGCAGCACGGCGTCGAAAAGCATCGCGTCCGGCTTTCCGCCGGCTCGGAAGACACGCCGCCGGTCGGGTGTGGCCGCGAGCACCGCGTCCGTGATCGGCAAGTTGTCGCCGGCCATCGCGTCCGTCGCCGCCTGGATTTCACAGGCCCGCTGCAGCGTCCAATACGTCGAAAACGCGCCGGGAATGTCGTCGCCGACGACCAGCAGGCCGTGATTGCGAAGAATCAATGCCGGCTTCTCGCCGAGACTCGCGACGAGGCGCGGGCACTCCGAGGGATCCGTCGTGAGACCTTCGAAATCGTGGTAGGCGACGTGGCCGTGGAGAATCGCGCTGTAGAAGTTATCGTAGCGCAGGCCTTCCTTCTTGCATGCGACCGCGCTGCCGGCGGTCGAATGCGTATGAATGACGCACTGTGCGTCCTCGCGTGCGCCGTGAATCGCGCTGTGGATCACGAATCCCGCGCGATTGATCGGAAACTTCGATCCGTCGACGACGTCGCCGGCGAGATTCACCTTGACGAGGTTCGACGCCGTCACCTCGTTGTACCAAAGGCCATACGGGTTGATCAGGTAGTGACGCTCCGACCCCGGAACGCGCGCAGTGATGTGATTGAAGATCAGCTCGGTCCAACCCATCGAGTCGAAGACGCGATAGAGCGCCGCGAGCCGCAACCTCACCTCCCACTCGGCGGCTTCCATGCCCGCGGGCTTGACGCGTACCAGCTTCTCGCTCAAATCCATGGAGCCCTCCCTTCCCGAGATGCCGCGAGTTGCGGCCCGCTCTCAATCCTGGTCTACACTATGCGCCTCGCCGATCCGGTTCGCCCGGTTCGGTGCGCCCGCACGGAGGCCGTCGTGAACCTGTCGGACGCCGCGGTCACCCAGGTCATGATTCCCGTCGATGACCTCGAGGGGGCGATCGCATTCTACCGCGACACGCTCGGCATTCCGCTGCTCTTCACCGCGCCTCCGATGATGGCCTTCTTCAAGAGCGGTGCCATACGACTGCTCGTCGGCGTCCTTCCGGCCGGAGAGAAGGCGCAGCGCGGCTCGGCGATCTATTTCCAGGTCGCCGACATTCAGGACGTTCATTCGACGCTCGTGGCCGCGGGCGTCGAGTTCCGCGCCGCCCCGCACGTCGTAAATCGAACGCCGAAGTCCGAACTGTGGCTTGCAGAATTCGCCGACCCCGACGGCAACCCGCTTGCGCTCCTGTCCGAGGTCGCGGCGCGGAGTAGGTGAGCGATGAGCAGGCTCAGGCCCGCGCTCACGGCTGCCGCAGTCGGCGGTTCGTTCGTTGCGCTGGCCGCGACGATCGTCGTCCTGGCGGCGATGGAGGTGATGACCTTCACGGTGGCGAAGCTGATGCTCGTCGCGCTCGTCGGTCTGTATTTCGGCTTCGGCTTCCTGATCGGCGTCTATCAACTGCTGCGCAAGCTCGAGGATCGCCACCTTTGACCGATTCGGGTAATGCGGCGGCCGACGTCAACACGAGGTTTCAAGGCTCGATTCCGGAGTTCTACGATCGTCACCTGTGCCCGGTGATCTTCGCGCCTTACGCGGCCGACCTCGCCCGCAGGGTTCGTGTGCCGCCACGGGGATCGCTGCTCGAGATCGCGTGCGGCACGGGAGTCCTCACCGAGCAGCTGCGCAAGCGCCTGCCTTCCGACGTCCATCTCGTCGCGACCGACCTCAATCAGCCGATGATCGATCACGCTCGCTCCAGGGTGAAGGCTGCCGACCCGATCGAATGGCGGACCGCGGACGCGGCAGCGCTGCCGTTTCCGGACCGGGCGTTCGGCGGCGTTGTCTGCCAGTTCGGATTGATGTTCGTCCCCGACAAGGACGCGGCGTTCCGGGAAGCGCGCCGTGTCCTCGCCGGCGGCGGCCTGTTCGCGTTCAACGTGTGGGACGGTTTCGCGCACAACTCGTTCGGTCGAATCGCGCACGACGTGATCGGCAGCTTCTTTCGCAGCGATCCGCCGACGTTCTACCGGGTGCCTTTCGGGCTCAACGATCCCGCGCTGCTGCAACGCCTGCTCGCGGCGAACGGATTCGTCGACGTGACTGTCGAGCACGTGCCATCGGAGGCGGTCAGCGCGTCCGCACGGTCGCTCGCGCTGGGCCTCGTAATGGGCAATCCGGTGATCATCCCGATCGTCGAGCACGGCATCGATGCCCATGCGGTCGTGGACGCGCTCGCTGCAGCGCTCGCGGATGTCGGCGGCGACGCCCCGTTTCGCGCACCGATCCAGGCGGTGGTCGTGACGGCGCGCGCCGGCGCGCGTTAGCCTCCGCCCGACGCCGGCCTCACGCGGCGCCGCTCACGCCTCGGTGTCGCGTGCCGCGGCCTTTTCGAGCATCGCCTTGAAGCGAGGATGCTCGCGGATCGGATCGAGATCGGGATCCGTCCGCGCCCAGCGGACGGCTTCGATCTTCATCTGCTCGAACAGCGGCTCCAGGATGTCGAGCGCGCCTTCCTGGTCGCCCAGCATCGCGACGAGCGCACAGGCGATGTTGTAGTGCAGGTTCAGATTCGCGGGATCGAGCAGCATCGCACGTTCGCCCCACTCCTTCGCGCGCTCGACTTCGCCCAGTGCGGCGAGTGCGCCGAACCCCTGAGCCATCGCCGATCCGTTGTCGGGCTCGGTGGCGACGATCTTCTCTGCGCGCGCAAGCGCACGCTGGGCAGCGCGGCGTGCGCCCTCGCGATCGCCCACCGCGTTGTAGCAGCTCACCAGCATCCCGGCCGCCATGTACTCGGATTCGACCAGAGAAGCGGCCTTTTCCCAATAGCGGATCGCCTCGTCGAAGCGCCGCGTGAGGTAGTGCCATCGGGCCGCGGTAGCGTTCGCGTCGTACGACTCGGGATCGAGGCGCAGCGAGGTCTCGACTTCGCGCAGCGACTCGTCGAAACGTGCCTGCTGCATCAGCACGCGCGCCTTCGCGGCGTGCGCGTCCGCGAGGTTCGCATCGAGTTCGATAGCCCGTTCCGCCGCGGCGAGGCCGTCCTCGCCCTCCCGGCCCAGAAAGAAGCGCAGGCTGTTCTGCGCGGCGGCCATCAGCGCCCAGGGTCGCGCATAGCCGGGATCGATCTCGGTTGCGCGTCGACAGAGGCGGATGATCGCCTCGCTGCGGCGCGCCGAGCCGAGATTGCCGCTCACGTGGAACTCACGCGCCATCAGATAGAGCCTGTAGGCTTCAAGGTTCGCCGTCCCGCGCTCGCCGATCGCCTTCTTCTCTTCGGGCAGCAGCTTCAGCCTGAGCGCCGCGACGATCGCCTGCGAGATCTCGTCCTGCAGCGCGAAGATGTCGTTCAGATCGCGGTCGTAGCGCTCCGCCCAGACATGGCCGCCCGTCGCGCCGTCGATCAGCTGCGCGGTGATCCGCACCCTGCCGCCCGCCTTGCGCACGCTACCTTCGAGCAGATGGCTCACCTTGAGCTGGCGCGCGATGTCACGCGCGTCGAGTTGCTTGCCCTTGAAGGTGAACGACGTGTTGCGCGCAGCGACCCACAGCGCCGAGACCTTGGAGAGGTCGGTGATGATGTCTTCGCTGATCCCGTCGGAGAAGTACTCCTGCTCGGGGTCGCCGCTCATATTGGAGAACGGAAGCACGCAGATCGCGAGTCGCGGTGGCTCCGCTTTCGCGTCGCCGCCTCCGGCCGAATCCGCGGACGAGTGAACGAGGAAGACGTGCGCCGAACGCTGGATGTTCTTCAACCGATGCTCGCCCAAGTCCTCGAACGCACAGCGGAGCTTGCCCGCGACCTGGTCGCGGACGGCAAGCGGAATGGCGACTGTGCCGACCGGGGCGAGTGCCTGCAGCCGTGCTGCGACGTTGACGCCTTCGCCGTAGATGTCGTCGCCGTCGACGATGACCTCGCCGATGTTGACTCCGATCCGATAGCGAATCCGCGCCTCGTCGCTCGCGTCGTTCGCCTCCCGCTCGGTTCCGTGCTGGATCGCGAGCGCGCATTCGAGGGCAGCGACGGCGCTCGCGAATTCCGCGAGCGCGCCATCGCCCATCAGCTTCACGATCCGCCCTCCGTGCGCCGCGATACAAGGATCGAAGACGCGGCGGCGGTTATCCTTCAGCCGCTCGAGCGTGCTGGTCTCGTCGGCTTCCATGAGCCCGCTGTAGCCGGCAACGTCGGCCGAGAGGATCGCCGTGAGTCTTCGCTGCATGGCCGGCCTCGGGCCCGAGGTCGAGGAGCGCTCGTCAGAACTGCTCGACGGCAAGCGCCAGCGTCGACTCTCCGCTCGCGGTCACCGCGCGCGCGAGCGCCGGTACCTCCGGGAGGAGCGCTTCGGCATAGAACCGGGCGGTTGCAATCTTGGCCTGCATGAACTGCGGGTCGCCGGCGCCCTCCGCGCGCCGCTTCGCCGCGATCAACGCGCTGCGCCCGAGCTGCCATCCGCCCACCGCGAGCCCCCATAGCCGCAGATAGGGAACGGCGACTGCATGTGCCGCAGCGGGTTTGGCGCCGGTGGCCGAAACCATCCATCCGGTCGCTTCGCGCACTGCGCGAACCGCCTCGGCAAGCCGCGTGCCGATGGATTCGAGCGCGGGATCGCCACTGCGCTCCAGCTCGGCGGCGACTTTGTCGATCTCGTCGGCAACGAGGCGGGCCTGCCCGCCGCCGTCGCGTGCGGTCTTGCGACCGATGAAGTCGTTCGCCTGGATGCCGGTCGTCCCTTCGTAGATCGTCGTGATCCGAGCATCGCGCAGATACTGCGCGGCGCCCGTCTCTTCGATGAAGCCCATGCCGCCGTGCACCTGGATGCCGAGCGACGCGACTTCCTGTCCTGTTTCCGTGCTCCAGCCCTTGACGATCGGGATCATGAAATCGACGAACGCCTGGTGCCGCCTGCGCGCCTCGACGTCGGGATCGCGATGCGCGCTGTCCAGCGCCGCACTCGTCACGTAGGCGACCGCGCGCATCGCCTCGGTCTGTGCGCGCATCGTCATCAGCATCCGCCGGATGTCGGGATGCCCGATGATCGGCTCCTTGCCCGTCGCGGCGCCGATCGGCTTGCCCTGGACGCGCTCTTTCGCGTACGCGACCGCGCGCTGATAGGCTCGCTCGGCGAGACCCACGCCTTCCATGCCGACGGCGAAGCGCGCGATGTTCATCATGATGAACATGTACTCGAGCCCGCGGTTCTCCTCACCCACCAGATAGCCGATCGCACCGCCATGGTCGCCGTACGCCAGCACCGCCGTCGGGCTCGCGTGGATGCCCAGCTTGTGCTCGATCGACACGCAGTGGACGTCGTTGCGGGCGCCGAGGCTTCCGTCGGGCCGCACGATGAACTTGGGCACGACGAACAGCGAGATCCCCCTGACGCCCTCGGGCGCGTCCGGTGTGCGCGCGAGCACGAGGTGAATGATGTTGTCGGTGTAGTCGTGCTCGCCGTACGTGATGAAGATCTTCTGCCCGTAGAGCTTGTACGTGCCGTCGCCCTGCGGGACCGCGCGGGTGCGCACGGCCGCCAGGTCCGATCCTGCCTGCGGCTCGGTCAGGTTCATCGTGCCCGTCCACGTGCCGGCGACCATCTTCGGCAGGTACGTGTCCTTGAGCGCCTGCGTGCCACGGAGCTCGATCGCCTCGATCGCGCCTTGAGTGAGCAACGGACAGAGGTCGAACGCGAGGTTCGCCGAATGCCACATTTCGTCGACCGCGGTGCCGACGAGGTGCGGCAGCCCCTGTCCGCCGTACTCGGTCGATTTCGTCAGCCCGTTCCAGCCGTTCTCGCAGAACGCCAGATACGCATCCTTGAACCCGGCGGGCGTTTTCACCGTGCCGTCGTCGAGGCGCCGCGAGCCTTCGTGGTCGCCCGGGGCATTGAGCGGATCGAGGACCTCGGTCGCGAACTTCGCCGCTTCGTCGAGGATCGCCGCGACGACGTCGGGCGCGGCTTCCTCGAAGCCCGGAAGCTTCGAGACCTCCGCGAGCCCCGCGAGCTCGGTCAGCACGAAGTGCATTTCGGCGAGAGGCGCGCGATAGGTGCTCATCGGGAGGTCGTCAGGGACAGGAGGCGAGAGTGGACGAAGAACCGCTCCGGCAAGCCGTCAACCGAGCGCGCTCTGGAGCTCCGGGATGATCTTGAAGAGATCGCCGACGAGGCCGTAGTCGGCGACCTGGAAGATCGGTGCCTCGGGATCCTTGTTGATCGCCACGATCACCTTGCTGTCCTTCATCCCGGCGAGGTGCTGTATCGCTCCCGAGATGCCGACGGCGATGTAGAGCTCAGGGGCGACGATCTTGCCCGTCTGTCCCACCTGAAAGTCGTTCGGAACGTACCCGGCGTCGACTGCGGCGCGCGACGCGCCGAGCGCGGCGTTGAGCTTCGCAGCCAACGCCTCGAGGAGCTTGAAGTTCTCGGCACTGCCGAGGCCCCTCCCGCCCGAGATCACGATGCGCGCGCTGGTCAATTCCGGACGCTCCGATTTGGAGAGCTCCTGGCCGGTGACCTTCGTGAGCCCTGTATCGGCAGCCGCAGCCGCGGACTCGACCGCCGCGCTGCCGCCCTCGGCGGCAGCGGCGTCGAATCCCGTCGCGCGCACGGTGATCACCTTGACCGGATCCGCCGAGCGGACCGTCGCCAGCGCGCTGCCTGCGTAGATCGGCCGCACGAACGTGTCGGCGCCCTCGACGGCGACGATCTCGGAGATCTGCGCGACGTCGAGCATCGCCGCGACGCGTGGCAGCACGTTCTTGCCGAAGCCGGTGGCAGGCGCGAGCACGTGCGAGTATCCGCCCGCCTTGACGATCGGTACGATCGTAGCCGCCAGATTCTCGGCCGTTGCGCCCGCGAGCTGTGGCGCGTCGGCGTGCAAAACCTTCGCGACGCCGGCGATCTTTGCCGCGGCCTGTGCCGCGCCTCCCGCGTTGCTGCCCGCGACGAGCACGTGGATGTCGCCGCCGATCTTCTGTGCAGCGGTGACGGTGTTGAGGGTGGCGGCATGCAGCGCTGCGCCGCCGTGATCGGCGATGATGAGCGTCGTCATGATCAGATCACCTTGGCTTCGTTGCGGAGCTTGGCGACGAGCTCGGCGGCGTCGGCGACCTTGCCGCCGCCTTTGCGTTTCGGCGGCTCGACGACCTTGAGCGTCGTGATCCGCGGCTGCACGTCGACTCCGAGCGCCGCTGGCGTCGTCGTCTCGAGCGGCTTCTTCTTCGCCTTCATGATGTTCGGCAGCGTCGCGTAGCGCGGCTCGTTCAGCCGCAGGTCGGTCGTGACCACGGCCGGGAGCCCGGTCTCGACGGTCTCCAGGCCGCCGTCGACCTCACGCTTGACCGTCGCGCGCTCGCCGGCGATCTCGACCTTGGACGCGTAGGTCGCCTGCGGCCAGCCGAGCAACGCCGCGAGCATCTGTCCCGTCTGGTTGGAATCGTCGTCGATCGCCTGCTTGCCCATGATCACGAGCTTCGGCTGCTCCTTGGCGACGATCGCCTTGAGCAGCTTGGCGACGGCGAGCGGCTGCAGATCGGCGTCGGTCTCGACGAGGATCGCGCGATCGGCGCCGAGCGCGAGCGCCGTGCGCAGCGTCTCCTGGCACGCAGCAGGGCCGCAGGATACGGCGACGATCTCGGTCGCGGCCCCGCGCTCCTTGAGGCGAACGGCCTCCTCGACGGCGATCTCGTCGAAGGGATTCATCGACATCTTGACGTTGGCGGTGTCGACGCCGCTGCCGTCGGGCTTCACGCGGACCTTGACGTTGTAATCGACGACGCGTTTGGCGGAAACGAGGATTTTCATGTCGGGACTCGGGGAGGGAAAGCCACGCAAATTATACTGCGACCGCAGGTGGTGCCCCCCTCCGTAGCGGGGGGCCGATTCCCGAGGCCCGCGCCTCACTCCCGTGGGCGATGAAAGAAGTGTGGTAGCCATGGTCGATCCGCTCGACGCCTCTGCGCTGCCCCTGGGCTGGGGGTTGCCCTTCGCCGGCCTGCTGCTGTCGATCGCCGTCGGCCCGCTCGTCGCGCCGCGCCTCTGGCATGCGCACTACGGGAAAGTCGCCTTCTGCTGGGCGTTGGCGCTGCTGGCGCCGTTCGCGGCCGCGTACGGCACCCCCCAGGTCCTCCACCTCGTCGCCGATGCGATTCTGCGCGATTACGTGCCGTTCCTCGCGATTCTGTTTTCGCTGTTCACGATCGCGGGGGGGATCTGCGTTCGCGGAGCGCTCGCCGGAACCCCGCTCGCGAACACGGGACTGCTCGCGTTAGGGACCGCGCTCGCGAGCCTGATGGGGACGACGGGCGCCTCGATGCTGCTGATCCGTCCGCTGCTCTCCGCCAACGCATCGCGGCGGTACCGGGTGCACACCGTCGTCTTCTTCGTTCTGCTCGCGGGTAACGTCGGCGGCGCGCTGTCGCCTCTCGGCGACCCGCCGCTCTTCATCGGCTTTCTCAAGGGCGTCGACTTCTTCTGGACGACTCGGGCTCTCGCGCTGCCGACGCTCCTGATCGCCGGTGTGCTCCTCGCAATGTTCTTCGCGCTCGACTCGCTTCTCTGCAGGAGGGAACCGCCGCGCCCGCCCGCACCGGAGGACGAGCGCGCAATCTCCATCGAGGGCCTGCGGAATTTCGCACTGCTCGGGGGCGTGGTGGCCGTCGCACTGATGTCCGGTCTCTGGACGCCGGGCGTCGAATTCGACGTCGCCGGCGTGAACAGGCCGCTGCAGAGCGTCGTCCGCGACGTTGCATTCGTTCTGCTCGGCGCCTTGTCGATCGCAATCACCCCGGCGGGAGTGCGCGCGCACAACCAGTTCCACTGGGGGCCGATCGTCGAAGTGGCGAAGATCTTCGCGGCGATCTTCGTCACGATCTTTCCCGTGCTCGCGATCCTCGAGGCGGGAAGAAACGGCGCGCTCTCCGGCCTGATCGAGATCGTCGGCGACGGCGCGGGCAATCCGCGCAATTCCGTCGTGTACTGGATGACCGGCCTCCTCTCTGCGCTGCTCGACAACGCGCCGACCTACTTGGTCTTCTTCAACCTGGCCGGCGGCAATGCGCAGCAGCTGATGGGGCCCGGCGCGCAGACGCTCGCCGCGATCTCGATGGGTGCCGTGTATTTCGGAGCGCTCACCTACATCGGGAATGCGCCGAACTTCATGATCAGGGCGATCGCCGAGGACCGCGGTGTAGCGATGCCGAGCTTCTTCGCGTACTCCGGCTACGCACTCGCGGCGATGCTGCCGCTGCTCGCTCTCGTTGCGCTGATCTGGCTTTAGGCTGCCTGCAAGGTCGGCGCAGCGGCCGGGTTCCGAAGGTCGGCCCGAGGACCGCGCTCGAACCCGTGCTTCAGTCGAGCACCAGAATGTGCACGCGGAACGGTCCGTGCGCGCCGAGCACGATCGTCTGCTCGATATCCCCGGTGCGCGAGGGGCCGGAGATGAAGTTGACCGCCCGCGGCAGGCGGCCCTGCTCGCTGCGGATCAGCGCGAACGCCTCTTCCATTCCCGAGACGATCCGATCGCCGCGCACGACCGCGACATGCGTGTCGACGAGCAATGCGCTCGCCGTGGGCGTTTGCGCGCCCGCGAGGACGACGAGCGTGCCGGTCTCCGCGACCGCGCAGAACGTCCCGGTGATCCCGAGCCGGTCGCCGCCGGCCGTCGGCCGCGCCTCGATCGCGAGGCCCGCCGCCGGCCAGTCGAGGTCGGCGAACTCGGGCCAGCAGACGCCCGCCTTCGAGCGCTGCAACTCGAGCTCGGGCGCCAGCGTCAACGCGTCGATGTAGCGCGCAACCGCTGCCGGGATCGCCGCGCGATCATCGATCTGCTCGACGGTGCTCTCCATGTCGGTTGCCCGGGTGAGAAAGCGCCCGACGAGGTCTCCCGGCATGGCGGGCCGCGGCCCTTGCGCATGGGCGGCGACATACGCTCCGGCTGCGGCGCGCGCGTCACCGCGATCGCCCTTCTTGCCGAGCGCGCTGCGGACGCGCCCGAGGACGGCGTCGCGAGCGGCGCGGTTGGCGGCGAGCGAGCTCGGCATCGGGACTCCTACTTCTTGTGACGGCGGACGAACGCGTCGATCCGCTCGACGCCCTTCGTGATCGCCGCCGGCGAGGCTGCATACGAGAACCGGATGTGCTGGCCCTCGTTCGGGACGCGCCGCCCGAAGTGGATGTCGGAGAGCACCGCGACGCCCGCATCGGCAAGGAGGCGCTTGCGGAATGCCTCCGAGTCGGCGCACCCGGTGATCCGGCACGCTTCGGTGACGTTCGGCCACGCGTAGAAGGCGCCACCCGGATTGCGGCAGGTGATACCCGGCACCTTGTTCAGCAGGCCGACGATCAAGTCGCGCCGCTCGAGGAAGCTCGCGCGCATCGCGTCGGCGGCGTCCTGCGGCCCTGTGATCGCCTCGACGGCCGCCCACTGCGAGATCTGCGCAGCGCACGAATCGGTGTTGGTGACCCAGCGCGTGAACACCGGAGCGAGCGCGCGGCTCG
Source organism: Casimicrobiaceae bacterium (assembly GCA_035541655.1). Taxonomy (GTDB): domain Bacteria; phylum Pseudomonadota; class Gammaproteobacteria; order Burkholderiales; family Casimicrobiaceae; genus CAIWHR01. The sequence continues at coordinate 35,069 of DATKMY010000035.1, forward strand.
CGACGAAGCCGATTCTCCAGCCCGTCATCGCCCACGTCTTCGAGGCGCCGTCCCCGACGACCGTGCGCTCGAGCATTCCCGGGTGCCTCGCGAGCGAATCGAACGCGCCGGCGTAGGCGAGGCGCGAGTAGATCTCGTCGGCGAAAACCCAGACCTGCGGATGGCGCGAGAGGATGTCCGCGATCGCATCGAGATCGTCGGGCTGCAGCATGCCCCCGGTCGGATTGTGCGGCGTGTTGAGGATCAGGAGCTTCGTCTTCGGCGTAATCTTCGCTTCGAGCTCGGCGGGATCGAACGCGAAGTCGCGTGCCTCGCGCAGGTAGATCGGCACCGGCACCGCGCCGTTCGCGACGATCTGCGATTCGTAGATGGGGAAGCCGGGAACCGGATAGATCACCTCGTCGCCCACGCCGTAGTCGGTGACCGAGGCGATCGTGTACGCGATGAAGGGCTTCGCGCCGGCGCCGACGACGATGTCGTCCGGCAGGAACTCGAGACCGCGGCGGGCGCCCATGTCCTTCGCCGCGGCGGCGCGCAGCTCGTCGATTCCCGCCGAAGGCGTGTATCCGTGCTTGCCCGCCTTGATCGCTTCGATGCCCGCTTTCTGAATGTTGCGCGGCGTCGGGAAGTCCGGCTGGCCGATGCAGAACGACACGATGTCCTTGCCCGCCCGCGCAAGCGCATTGACCTCGGCGAGCACGACGAACGCGTTCTCGGTGCCGAGCGATTCCGCGCGCCGCGAGAGCTTCGTGGCGGGCGATCCCTTTTCGTGCGGCGCGTTCATGCGTCGTCCCCCCGGCGGCTCGGTGGCCGAGCGCCTGAGCGTCGGGCGCACGCGATCGGACGGCGAGGCGCGGCCTCCGGACTGCGCGCCGCACGTCGGGCGCTCCCGATCATCGGCTCGCCCCCTGGCGCTCGCGATAGAGCTCGCGGAAGGTTCGCCCTTCCGGCGCCGGCAAGTCGCGGCTCTCGGTCCAGCCGCCGGCGAAAGGCAAATGCGAGATGTAGCCGCTGCTTCCGCCCATCGCATCGAGCATCCGGGCGGCGCGCTTGGTCACCTTCGCGTAGAGGCCGGGCCGTTGCGCGACCCACGACCATGCGCGCAACGCCAGGTGCTCGTACCACGGACGCAGACCCCGCGAGAACGCCTGCTCGCGCAGCTTCCGCTGCAGGTCGGGCAACGGGATCTTGACCGGGCAGACGACACCGCACTGGTTGCAGAACGTGGATGCCGCAGGCAGATCCTGGGCCTTCTCCAGGCCGACGTACATCGGCGTCAGGATCGAGCCGATCGGCCCGGGGTAGACCCACCCGTACGAGTGTCCCCCGACGTTCTGATACACGGGACAGTGATTCATGCACGCGCCGCAGCGGATGCAGCGCAGCGCCTCGCGCACGCCGCTCGCGAGCACGCCGGTGCGGCCGCAATCGACGACGATGAAGTACATGTGCTCCGCGCCGTGGAACTCGCCCTCGCCCTTCGGTCCCGTCAGCACGTCGACATAGTTCGAGATCGACTGACCGGTCGCCGAGCGCGGAAGGAGCCGCATCAGCGTCGCGACGTCCTCGAGCGTCGGCACGACCTTCTCGATCCCCGAGATCGCGACGTGCACCTTCGGGAGCGTAGTGGCGAGCGTCGCGTTGCCCTCGTTCGTGACAAGAACGACCGAACCCGTCTCGGCGACGAAGAAATTGCCGCCCGAGATCCCCATGTCGGCGCTCAGGTAGTGCCGCCGCAGCACGCCGCGCGCCTCCAGGCACAGCTCCTCGATCCCTGACTTGATCGGCGTGCCGTGCGACTTGTGGAAGAGATCCGCGACCTCCTCCTTCGACTTGTGCAGCGCGGGTCCGATGATGTGCGACGGCGGCTCGTAACCATTGATCTGCAGGATGTACTCGCCGAGGTCCGTCTCGACGACCGTCAATCCCGCGGCCTCGATCGCGTGGTCGAGCGCCGACTCTTCCGACACCATCGACTTCGACTTGATGATTTTCGCGACTTCGTGCTTCTTCGCGATCTCGAGCACGAGCGCGTTGATGTCGGCGGGCGTCTCTGCAAAGAGCACTGTCGCGCCGCGTGCCGTCGCGTTGCGCTCGAAGAGCTCGAGCCAGACGTCGAGGTCCTGCAGCGCGCGGTTGCGCAGATTCTTCGCGTATTCGCGCGTCCCCTCGAAGTCGTCGAGCTCGGTGATCGCCGAGCGCCGCTTGCCGACGAACTTGCCCTGCATCTTCTTCAGGTTGTCCTGCAGGCGCGCGTCGTGCAGCTTCACGTGCGCCCGGGCCTTGAAGTGCATCGACGAGACTTCCATCGCTCGGCCTTGGGTGGGTATTCGGCTACCGGCCCGCAGATCGCCGCGCTCAGGCGAACTGGGTGCCGGCGAGCACTTCGGCGACGTGGAGCACGCGCGTCTTCTCACCGCGACGGCGCAGCCTGCCCTCGATGTTGAGCATGCACCCGAGGTCGCCGACCACCACGGCATCGGCGCCGCTCGCCGCGATGTGGCCGCATTTGTTGTCGGCAAGCCGCGTCGAGATCTCGCCGTACTTGACGGCGAACGTGCCGCCGAAGCCGCAGCAGGTCTCGCATTCGGCCATCTCGCTCAATCGAAGGCCGGGCACCTTCGCGAGGAGTGCCCGCGGCTGCGCCTTGACGCCCATCTCGCGCAGCCCCGAGCAGCCGTCGTGGTAGGTCACGGTGCCGTCGAAGCGACCCGGCACCGACGCGAGCCGCAGCTCGCTCACCAGGAATTCGGTCAGCTCGCGCGTCTTCGCGGCGAGCGCCTCGACACGTGCGAGCATCGCCGGATCGTCGGCGAAGAGATCGGCGTAATGCGTGCGTATCATCCCGCTGCACGAGCCCGAGGGAGCGACCAGGAAGTCGCAATCCTCGAATTCGGCGACGACCTTTGCCGCGAGCGCCTTCGCGTCCGCGCGGTCACCTGAGTTGTACGCTGGCTGTCCGCAGCAGGTCTGCGTGGGCGGGACGACGACCGTCGCGCCGCCGGCCTCGAGCAGCCGCAGCGCGGCGAACCCGATCGACGGCCGCATCAGGTCGACGAGGCAGGTGACGAAAAGACCGACGCGCATCGGGAGCAAGAGCCCAAGCTTCGAGACCCGGGCATCTTAGCACGCGGGCTACGGCGCAAGAGCCCGCGCAGCTGCCCGAAGCTTCAGAGCAGACCGGAATGCGCGAGGGCGACGACGCACACGCCGAGCAGCGGCTGCGGCAGCACGCCGAAGACAAGAAGCGCGAGGCCATTCATCGTAAGGATCGCGCGGCTGTCGGCGCGGGCGTCGATCGGCTCGGTGTCGGTTGGGTCGTCGAAATACATGAGCTTCACCACGCGCAGGTAGTAGAACGCTCCGACGAGGGACGAAAGCACAGCAGCCACGGCGAGCCAGACGAAACCGGCGTCGACGGCCGCCTGGATCACGGTGAATTTGGCGTAGAAGCCCACGGTCGGCGGGATGCCGGCGAGCGAGAACATCACGAGCAGCATCATGAACGCCCACCACGGCGAGCGCTGGTTGAGGCCCTTGAAATCCTCGAGCTGATCCGCCTCGAATCCCTCGCGCGAGAGCAGCATCACCATCCCGAACGATGCGACGCTCGTGAGCACGTACGCGATCACGTAGAAGAGCGCCGCGCTGTAGCCGTTGGGATTCGCAGCCAGGAAGCCCATCAGCATGAAGCCCATGTTGGCGATCGACGAGTAGGCGAGCATCCGCTTGATGTTCGTCTGCGCGATCGCGACGACGTTGCCGAAGACCATCGACAGCAGCGAGAGCACGATCAGCATCCCCTGCCAATCGAGCCAGAGCCCGCCGAGAGCGACACCGAGGAGCCGCAGCATGAACACGTAGGCCGCGAGCTTGGGCGCCGTGCCGATCAGCAGCGTCATCACGGTCGGTGCGCCGTCGTAAACGTCGGGAACCCACATGTGGTAGGGGACCGCGCCGAGCTTGAACGCAATGCCCGAGACGACGAAGACGAGGCCGAACAGCAGGATGAGACGATTGGCGCCGCCGCCCGCGAGCTCGCGCGCCACCACGGCGACATCGAGCGAACCCGTCGCGCCGTAGACCATCGACATCCCGTAGAGAAGGATGCCCGAGGCCAGCGCGCCGAGGACGAAGTACTTCATCGCGGCTTCGGACGCGATGTTCGACTTCCGGTGCATGGCGACCATCGCATAGAGCGCCAGCGCCTGCAGCTCGAGCCCGAGGTAGAGCGTGACGAAGCTGCTTGCCGCGATCATCACCATCGTTCCGAGCAAGGTGAAGAGCGCCAGCACGAACGTCTCGCCACGGAAGAGGCCCCGCACGACGCAATAGCTGCGCGAGACGAAGAGTCCGAGCGACACGGCGACGCACGACATGAACTTCAGCGTGTCGGCGAGCATGTCGTCGGCGACCATCCCGCTGAACGCGGTCGACGGCTGCGCTTGCATCGACGCAAGCGACGCCCATGCCGCCGCGAGCAGCACGATCTGCGTCAGCCAGAACGAGACGTGGCGGCGGGTCTCCGCAACGAAGAGGTCGATCAGCAGCACCGCGCACGCGCCGCAGAGCACGACGATCTCCGGGGCGATCGCTGAGAAATTGACGTCGGGCGTCATCGGTCGGTCGGCTTTCGTCTAGAGCTTGCTCTTCGCGACGTGCGCGAGCAGGCCCTCGACCGAGGTGTGCATCACGTCGATGAACGGCCGGGGCCACACGCCCATCCACAGCACGAGCAGCGCGACCGATCCGAGCATCCAGAACTCGCGGCGGTTCACGTCGGAGAGCGCGCGGACGTGGTCGTTGGCGACCTCCCCGTAGATCACGCGCTTGTACATCCAAAGCGTGTACGCGGCGCCGAGAATCATTATCGTCGCCGCGGTGAACCCCAGCCAGAAGTTGACCTTGACCGCCGCGAGGATCACCAGGAACTCACCCACGAACCCGGAGGTGGCCGGCAGCCCCGCGTTTGCCATCGCGAACAGCATCATGAACGCTGCGAACTTCGGCATCGTGTTGACGACGCCGCCGTAGTCGGCGATCAGCCGCGTGTGCATGCGGTCGTACATCACGCCGACGCACAGGAACATCGCCGCCGACACGAACCCGTGCGAGATCATCTGCACGAGGCCGCCCTCGAGACCGAGCGCGCTGAAGAGGAAGAAGCCGAGCGTGACGAAACCCATGTGCGCGATCGACGAGTAGGCGATCAGCTTCTTCATGTCGGCCTGCACCAGCGCGACGAAGCCGATGTAGACGACGGCGATCAGCGACAGCGTGATCACGAACCCGGAGAGGTAGTGCGCGGCGTCCGGCAGGATCGGCAGGATGAAGCGGACGAATCCGTACCCGCCGATTTTTAGCGTGATCGCGGCGAGGATCACCGAGCCGCCGGTCGGAGCCTCGACGTGCGCATCCGGCAGCCACGTGTGCACCGGCCACATAGGGACCTTGACCGAGAACGACAGGAAGAACGCGATGAACAGCAGCACCTGCACGTCGAGCGACAGGGGGACGCGATACCACTCGAGAATCGCGAACGTCTCCGAAACGTTGTAGAGGTAGATGAACCCCACCAGCAAGAGCAGCGAGCCGAGCAGCGTGTAGAGGAAGAACTTCACCGCGGCGTAGACGCGGTTGGGCCCGCCCCAGGAGCCGATGATGATGTACATCGGGATAAGCATCGCCTCGAAGAAAGAGTAGAAGAGGATGCCGTCGAGCGCGCTGAACGCGCCATTGATGAGTCCCGACTGGATCAGGAACGCCGCCATGTACTGTGCGACGCGGACCTGGATCACCTCCCACGCCGACCAGACGACGATCAGCGTCATAAGGCTGTTCAGCAGCACGAGCAGCATCGAGATGCCATCGACACCCAGGTGATAGTGGATGTCGAAGCGCGGGATCCACTCGGCCTGCTCGACGAACTGCATCTCGGCGGTCGACGTGTCGAAATGCAGCCACAGCGGCAATGTGACCAGCAGCCCGACGACCGACCCGATCAGCGAGATCCAGCGCGCGAGGCCGGCATCGCGGTCGCGGCCAACCGCGAGAACGGCAAGGCCGGCGACGATCGGGACCCAGATGGCGAGAGAGAGGTACGGCATCGGCGACGTTTCAGAGTGTCCAGTACGAGAGCAGCGCGAGGACGCCGACGATCATCGTGAACGCGTAGTGATAGACGTAGCCCGACTGGATGTGCCGGAGGAGCACTGCCGTCCAGCCGACGACCTTTGCCGTACCGTTGACGAAGAAGCCGTCGATGATCGACCGGTCGCCCACGTTCGATAGGAAGCTGCCGACCTTGCGCGCGCCGCCGGCGAAGAACCAGTCGTTGAAGCGGTCGAAATAGTACTTGTTGTCGAGCAGCGTATAGATCGGACGGACGGCGGCGGCAATGCGCGCGGGGAGCTCCGGCCGGACGAGGTACAGATACCAGGCGCTCACGATGCCGGCGAGCGCGAGCCAGAACGGCAGCGCCGTGACGCCGTGGAGCATGAAGGCGCCGATGCCGCGCCACTCTTCGCGGAAGTCGGCGGCCGCGGGATGCGCCGACGACACGACGATCGCGTCGCCGAACCAATCGCCGACGAGCGTCGGCTCGACCGTCATCCACCCGATCACCACCGACGGAATGGCGAGCGCGATCAGCGGCACCGTGACGACCCACGGGCTTTCCCGCGGCTCGACCTGATGGCCGCCGTGGCCGTGATCGTCATGAGCATGATCGTCGTGGCCGTGCGCCGTGATCTTGCGGAACCGCTCCTCGCCATGGAACGTCATGAAAATCAGCCGGAACGAGTAGAACGCGGTCACGAACACGCCGGCGACCACAGCGAAATAGGCGTAGCCGTGCCCGGGAATCCTGGACGCGTGCACAGCCTCGATGATCGCGTCCTTCGAGAAGAACCCGGCGAACGGCGGGATTCCCACAAGCGCCACGCTCCCGATCAGCATCGTCCAGTACGTGATCGGCATGTACTTCCGCAAGCCCCCCATGTTGCGCATATCCTGGTCGTGATGCATCGCGATGATCGCCGAGCCCGCGCCGAGGAAGAGCAGCGCCTTGAAGCACGCGTGTGTCATCAGGTGGAAGATGCCGCCCGCGTAGTCGGAAACGCCGAGCGCGACCGTCATGTAGCCGAGCTGCGACAGCGTCGAGTACGCGACGACGCGCTTGATGTCGTTCTGCACGACGCCGAGGATCCCGAGGAACAGCGCGCCGGTTGCCCCGATCACCGTGACGAAGGAGAGCGCCGCGTCGGAGAGCTCGAACAGGGGGCTCATCCGCGCGACCATGAAGATGCCCGCAGTGACCATCGTCGCCGCGTGGATCAGCGCGGAGATCGGCGTCGGGCCTTCCATCGAATCGGGCAGCCAGACGTGCAGCGGCACCTGCGCCGACTTGCCCATCGCGCCGATGAAAAGGCAGATGCAGATTACCGCCAGCAGCGGCCACTGCGCCGCCCCCAGCAGGTTGACCGTGGTCGCGGCGAACTCGCCTACGCGCGCGAACACCGGCGCGTAGTAGAGCGTGCCGAAATACGTGTAGACCAGCGCGATGCCCAGCACGAACCCGAAGTCACCGACGCGGTTCGCCAGGAACGCCTTCAGGTTCGCGTAGATCGCCGATTCACGCGTCTTGTAGAAGCCGATCAGCAGATACGAGACGAGCCCGACCGCTTCCCAGCCGAAGAACAGCTGCAGGAAGTTGTTGCTCATCACCAGCATCAGCATGCTGAACGTGAACAGCGAGATGTAGCTGAAGAACAGGATGTAGCCGTCGTCGTCGGCCATGTAGCCGATCGTGTAGATGTGCACCATCAGCGACACGAACGTGACGACGAGCAGCATCAGCGCGGTGAGCGGGTCGATCAGGAAGCCAACGGCGAGCTTGAAGTCCCCCGACTGCGCCCATGTGTAGACGTCGGCGTTGAAAACATGCCCGGCGTTGACGTCGCGCCAGATCGCGACCGACCCGACGAACGCGATGGCGACGCCGACGATGCACAGCCAGTGCGAAAGCGCGCGGCCGAGCTTGGGGCCGAACAGGCCGACAACAATGGCGCCGACGAGCGGGGCCAGCGGCACGATCAGGTAGAGGGTCTTCACGTCCATCGTCGAGGCCCTTAGCCCTTGAGGTGATCCATGTCTTCGACGTCGATCGATCCGATGTTGCGGAACAGCAGGACGAGTATCGCGAGGCCGATCGCGGACTCCGCGGCCGCGACCGTCAGGATGAAGAACACGAAGACCTGGCCGGCCATGTCGCCGAGGAAGCTCGAGAACGCGATGAAATTCATGTTGACTGCGAGCAGCATCAGCTCGATCGCCATCAGCAGGATGATGACGTTCTTGCGGTTGAGGAAGATGCCGACGATGCTGATGGCGAACAGAATCGCCCCCAGCATGAGGTAGTGCGACAGCGTCGGCAGCGTTGCGAAAGGCACGGGAACAACCTCTTTTATCGACGCGGGATCGTCGGCGCCGGTGCGCGCGTTCGCGCGCGCCGCTCACCGCGCTCCCGAATATGGCTTTATGGTTCTTTCTTCTCGGATGGAATGTTCAGCACCCGCAAGCGGTCGCGCGCGCGGACCTTGATCTGCTCCGCGGGATTCTGATACTTGGTTTCCTTGCGCTTTCTGTGCGTGAGCGCGATCGCCGCGATGATCGCGACCAGAAGGATCACCGCGGCGAGCTCGAACGGGTAGACGTACTCCGTGTAGACGAGCGACCCCAGCGCCTTCGTGTTGCTGCCCGCGACCGTGGGACTTGCCGCGCCCGGGCCCGCAACGCCGAGGCGCCCGCCGAGGAGCGCCAGCGCCATCTCGACGAGCACCAGAATGCCGACCGTTGCGCCTACCGGTATGTAGCTGCGGAATTCCTTGCGCAGGTTGTCGAAGTTGATGTCCAGCATCATCACGACGAACAGGAACAGCACCATTACGGCACCGACGTAAACCAGCACCAGCACGATCGCCAGGAACTCCGCCTGCAGCATCAGCCAGTGGTCGGCCGCGGTGAAGAACGCGAGCACGAGCCAGAGCACGGCGTGCACGGGGTTCCGCGAGGTGACCACGCGCAGTGCCGCGAACACGAGGATCGCGGAGAAGACGTAGAACAGTGCGGTCTGGAACGTCATCGTGCGTGCTTGGGTGCCTTAGCGGTACCTCGCGTCCTCGGCCCGGTCCTTCGCGATCTGCGCCTCGTAGCGGTCGCCGACCGCGAGCAGCATCTCCTTCGTGTAGATCAGGTCGCCGCGCTTCTCGCCGTGGTACTCGAGCACGCGCGTCTCCACGATCGAGTCCACCGGGCAGCTTTCCTCGCAGAATCCGCAGAAGATGCATTTGGCGAGGTCGATGTCGTAGCGCGTGGTGCGGCGCGTGCCGTCGGCCCGCTGGTCGGACTCGATCGTGATCGCGAGCGCCGGGCAAACCGCCTCGCAAAGCTTGCATGCGATGCAGCGCTCCTCGCCGTTCGGATAGCGGCGCAGCGCGTGGAGGCCGCGGAAGCGCGGCGAGAGTGGCGTTTTCTCCTCGGGAAACTGGACGGTGATCTTGCGCGCGAACATGTGGCGGCCGGTCAGCATCAGCCCGCGGACGAGCTCGAGCAGCAGCCAGGTGTTGAAGAAGGTCTTGATGCGCGCGAGCATCGGCCCCCCGTCAATGAAAAAGATCCGCCCAGCGCGTCTGCATCATCGCGCCGACGAACACGATCCAGACGAGCGTCACCGGGATGAACACCTTCCAGCCGAGGCGCATGATCTGATCGTAGCGGTAGCGCGGCCAGGTCGCGCGTATCCAGAGGAAGACGAACAGCACCGCGCACATCTTGGCTAGCAGCCACGGGAGGCCGTCGCCGAACGGGTGGAAGCCCGCCACCGCGAGGTTGTTGAGCCCCGGCCACGGCGAGAGCCAGCCGCCGAGGAACATGATCGAGCAGAGCGCAGCGATCATGATCATGTTCATGTATTCGGCGAGGAAGAACAGGGCGAAGGTGACGCCCGAGTACTCGACGTGAAAGCCGGCGACGATTTCGGACTCGCCTTCGGCGACGTCGAACGGATGGCGATTGGTCTCGGCGATGCCGGAGACGAGGTAGACGACGAACAGCGGGAAGAGCGGCCAGAGGTACCAATGCGACATGCCGCCTTCCTGGCCGCGGACGATGTCGCTCAGATTGAGCGAGGACGCCGCCATCAGCACCCCGACGAGCGCGAAGCCCATCGCGATCTCGTAGCTGACGATCTGCGCCGCCGAGCGCAGGCAGCCGAGGAACGCATACTTCGAGTTCGACGACCAGCCGGCCAGGATGATCCCGTAGACGCCGGTCGAGGTCATCGCGATCAGGTACAGCAGGCCCGCGTCGATGTTGGAGAGCACGACGCCGTCGGCGAACGGAATCACCGCCCACGCAGCGAGGGCCGGCGCGAGGGCGAGCAGCGGCGCGATGAAGAACAGCGCCTTGCTTGCGCCGGTCGGCACGACGATTTCCTTGAACAGCAGCTTGAAGACGTCGGCGAACGGCTGGAGCAGGCCCAGCGGACCGACGCGGTTCGGTCCGATCCGCACCTGCATCCAGCCGATGACCTTGCGCTCGGCGAGCGTCAGGTACGCGACGCCGATGATCAGCGGCACGGCGATCAAGACGATCTTGACGAGCGTCCAGACCACAGGCCACGCGGGGCCCAGCAGAGCCTGCGCGGGCGCGAGGACGATGTCGAGCGTGTCCACGGCTTACGCGCGCTCCACGGTGATGGGACCGGTCAGCCCGTCGAGACCGCAGGTCGACGGATGCGCGGCGGCGATCCGGACGACGCCTGGCGGCACCGTTGCGTCAGCGAGCGTTGCGAGCACCGCCTCGCCGCGTCCCTGCGTCACCTTGACGAGGGCGCCTTCGGCGACGCCGATCTGCGCGAGCGTCAGCGCGTTCATCCGCGCCTTCGGCGGCTTCGCGTCGATCGTCTGCTGCAGCGCAGGCGAGCGGCGCACCAGCGGGTCGGCGAAATGGATCGGCACGTCGGCGACGCGCTCGAGACCGTTCGCGACGACAGAGGGCCTCGCGATCGCGACTTCGGTCGCGTTGGAAAGACGGGCCGCGATGTCAGACGCCGACGGAAGCCACGCGCGTACGTCGTCGATCGTCTCGAAATCGAATCCGGGCAGGCCGAGCATCGATCCGAGCACGCGGAGCACTTTCCACGCCGGACGCGTTTCGCCGAGTGGCGCCACGGTGCCGGCGAAGCACTGTACACGGCCTTCGCAGTTGACGAACGTGCCCGCGGTCTCGCTGAACGGACTCACGGGAAGCAGCGCATCGGCGTACTGCGCGCCGTAGTGGAATGGCGACATCACGACGACGAACTCCGCCTTCTCGAGCGCGTTGCGCGTCGCGACGGGGTTCGCGCAGTCGAACTCCGGCTCGACACCGAGCACCACGTACGCCTTGCGCGGATCCGCGATCATCGCGCGCGCGTTCATCCCCGCGCCGGAGCCATCCGGCAGCGCGCCCGCCGCGTAGCCCCCCACGCTGTTCGCCGCCTCGGTGAGCCAGCCTACCGTCGCACCGACGATCTCGCCCAGCGCCTGCGCGAGCGCGAAGAGTTGCGAGGCCTCGGCGTGCTGTTCGGCCAGATTTCCGAGAAGGATCGCCTTCGCGTCGCCGGAGGCGAGGCTCGCGGCGATCGCCGTCGCGGCGGCCGCAGGCTCGATGCCCGCGAGCGTTTCCGGCACCGCCTTCTCCGCCGCCCGCGCTGCGGCGACCACGATCTCCGCCAGCGCGAGCGAGAGCTTCGACGGAGGCGCGATGTACGAATGCGCGAGCCCGATGTGCGGGTCGTCGGCAACGGGATGCAGCAGCGAGATCTCCGCGCCCTTGCGCGCCGCCTGCCGCAGCCGATGTGCGGCGAGCGGGTGGTCCTTGCGCAGGAAGCTGCCGATCAGCAGGACACGGTTGCGCGTCTGAAGATCGGCGATCGGAAGCCCGAGCCACGGGATCCCTTTCCCGCGTCCATCGCCGCGGAAATCCGTCCGGCGCAGGCGGAAGTCGACGTGCTCCGAGCCGAGCGCACGCGTGAGCCGCGCGGCGAGCGCCATCTCCTCGAGTGTCGCATGCGGGGAGACGAGCGTACCGAGCGCCCCGGCGCCGTGCCTGTCGACAACCGCACGGAGCTTCAGCGCTACGAAGTCGAGCGCCGTGGCCCAATCGACCGCCTTCCATTCGCCACCGTCCTTGATCATCGGCGCAGTGAGCCGCTCGTCGCTCGCGAGGCCCTCGTACGAAAAGCGGTCCTTGTCGGAGATCCAGCACTCGTTGACCGCCGGGTTCTCGAACGGAACGACGCGCATCACGCGATTGCCCTTGACCTGGACGATCAGATTGGCGCCGATCGAATCGTGCGGCGAGATCGACCGGCGACGCGATAGCTCCCATGTGCGCGCCGCGTAGCGGAACGGCTTCGAGGTCAGCGCGCCCACCGGGCAGATGTCGATCATGTTGCCCGAGAGCTCGGATTCGACGGTGCGCCCGACGAACGACACGATCTCCGAGTGCTCGCCGCGGCCGATCATGCCGAGCTCCATCGAGCCCGCGATCTCCTGGCCGAAGCGCACGCAGCGCGTGCACTGGATGCAGCGCGCCATCTCCTCGGCGGCAACCAGCGGACCTAGGTTCTTGTGGAACACGACGCGCTTCGCCTCGGTGTAGCGCGATGCCGAGCCGCCGTAGCCGACCGAGAGATCCTGCAGCTGGCACTCGCCGCCCTGGTCGCAGATCGGGCAATCGAGCGGGTGGTTGATCAGCAGGAACTCCATCACGCCCTGCTGCGCCTTCTTCGCCTGCTCGGACTGCGTCCACACCTTCATGCCTTCGGCCGCGGGAGTTGCGCAAGCCGGAAGCGGCTTCGGCGCCTTCTCGACCTGCACCAGGCACATCCGGCA
>DATKMY010000036.1:0-5038 GCA_035541655.1 Casimicrobiaceae bacterium
GAGACCGCAGTAGGTGCCGCCGCCGACCTCGCGGCGCTCGTGCGCGCCTCCGACGGCATCGTGAACGCGACGCCGGTCGGGATGGTCAAGTCCCCGGGGACTGCGGTGCCGCCGCAGCTGCTCGAGTCGCGCCAGTGGGTGGCGGACATCGTGTACTTCCCGCTCGAGACCGAGCTGCTGCGTGCCGCGGCGGCGAAGGGTTGCCGGGTGCTCGACGGCTCTGCGATGGCGGTAGGCCAGGCGGCCGCGGCTTTCGAGATCTTCACCGGGCGGCGCGCGGATCGCGCGCGCATGCTCGAAACTTTCCACTCTTTTCCAGCGCCCACCGGATGACCGTGATCGACGGAACGCCCGAGAGAGCTTCGGCGACGGCGCGATCAGCGCGCGGTTTCGCGGCCCGCCCGCTGCCACTGCGCTAAGATCGTCCGGGCTTGACGACGGTCAGGGGAGGGCACCATGCGTCCATCCATCGCGCGCGGCCTTTGCCGCGCCCTTGCTGCTGCGGCGTTGCTCGCTGTTGCGGCTTGCTCGGGGAACAAGTCCGGGGTGCCCGCGGCGCCGAGCGCGCCGGCGGCCGGCGGCGGCGTCACCGCTTTCACCGGCGCGCGCTTGATCGTCGGCGACGGCACGGTCATCGAGAACGCGACTTTCACGCTCGGGCCGGACAAGCACTTCGGGCTCGTCGGCAGCACGTCGGCGGTCACGTTGCCGGCCGGTGTCACGAAGGTCGATCTCGCCGGCCTCACGGTCATGCCCGCGATCGTCGATGCGCACACCCACCTTTCGCGCGACCGGGACGCACTGATCGCGGACCTGAAGCATCGCGCGTACTTCGGCGTCGGCGCCGCCTTGTCGCTCGGCCAGGACAACGGTAGCGACGTTTTCGTCGTGCGCAAGGAGGTGATTCCGGGAGCCGCGCTCTACCGGCTCGCGGGTCGGGGCATCACGGCGCCCGAGCCCGGCCGCAGCGACATCCCGTACTGGGTCACCACCGAGGACGAGGCTCGCGCGGCCGTGCGTGAGCAGGCGGCGCTCGGCGTCGACATCATCAAGATTTGGGTGGACGACCGCTTGGGCAAATACAAGAAGCTCGCGCCCGAGCTGTACGGCGCGGCGATCGACGAAGCGCACAAGGCGGGCTTGCGCACGATCGCGCACGAGTACTACCTGACCGACGCGAAGGAGCTGCTGCGCCGAGGCATCGACGCGTTCGCGCACGGCGTGCGCGACACCGACGTCGACGACGAGTTCGTCTCGCTGATCAAGGCGCATCCGGGCTTCGTGCTGATACCGAACCTGCCGGAGCGCGGCGTGGCGACGGACCTGAGCTGGCTTAGCGTCGCATTGCCGCCCGCACAGCTCGAGCCGCTGCAGGCGGCGGCCGTCGACAACGCCGAGGCACAGGCGTTTTTCGCGATCCAGGCGCGCAATCTCGCCCGCGTGAGCCGCGAGGGCATCACGATCGCGCTCGGCACGGACGGCAACACGCCGTGGGGTCCACACCTCGAGATGGCGGACATGGTCGCGACCGGCATGTCGCCCGGCGACGTGATCGTCGCAGCCACCAGGAACGCCGCGGCATTCCTGAAGCTCGACGACGCGGGCACGGTGGCGCCGGGGAAGATCGGCAGCTTCATCGTGCTCGAGCAAAACCCGCTCGACGACATCACGAACACGCGGAAGATCCGCGCGGTGTATTTGCGCGGCGACAAACTGGACCGCACGGCCTATTGATCGTGCTGCGGCATTTGCGCTTTGCGCTCGCGTGCGCGCAGTGGGTTAGCTTCGCTGCGGCGGTCGCCGCGCCTGCGGGTGCCGCATGCGCGCAGGGCGATGGAGCGGTGCTCGGGCTCTACCACTTCGTTCGTACGACGGCGAACGCGGAACGCAGCTTTGCGTTCTACCACGAGGTGCTCGGCATCGAGATCGTTCGCTCGCCGTTCGCGCGTGCGCCGCCTGATGGGCCGCCACCGCGCATCGCGTCGAGCGCGGAGGCCGGAAGCGATCCGCTCGTCTGGAACCTGACGAACACGAAGGGCGCGCGTTTTCGAACCGTGTTCATGCGTGCGCCGAACACACCGTTCGGGCTCGAGCTCTCGGAGTTCTTCGACATACCGCGTAGCGAGCGCCCGGCGAATCCTTGGGACCCCGGTGCGTCGATCATCGAGTTTGCCGTGCGCGATGTCGACGCAGCGCTCGCGGCTGCGCGGGCCCACGGAGCCCCGGTCGTGACGATGGGCGGGGCCCCGGTGGGCCTGCCGGATGGGCGTGTCGTGCTCGTCCGCGACCCCGACGGCAACCTGGTCGCGCTCATGCAAGCATCGCCTGCGGCGATCGCGGCGGCTGCGCCCGGCCAGATCGTGGCCACGAGAATCGACATCACGGTTGCGCGCACTGCCGCCTCGCTCGCTTTCTATCGCGATCTGCTCCGGCTCGAGGTCCATGCGTCGCGTCGGGCCGCCGCGAGCGAGCTGCGGGCCTACGGCGTCGATCGTGGGACGCTGACGCAGACGCCGGTCGTGATTCCCGGCGTCGGCGCCGCGCTGAAGCTGTTGGAGTTCTCGGGGGCGAACGGCGTCGTATCCCCGGCGCCGTTTCACTGGAAGATCCAGGACGTCGGCTCGCCGCAGCTGCAACTCGAAGTGCGCGGCCTCAACGCGCTCATCGGGAGCACGCGAACAGCCGGCTACCGCTTCCTGAGCGTCGACGCAGAACCGATCGAACGGCCTTTCGGGCGCTTCGTGTTCGCGATCGGTCCGGACGCGGAGCTCGTCGAGTACGTCGAGCCGAACTGAGCTCGCGCCGGCGCGCGACTCGGCGCTGCGAGCCCTGGTTCGTCGCCCCTGGAGGCGCATTCTTTACTAAAATTTGTCCGCTTCTCAAGAAGTAATCGCCGTTTGTTCTACTGTCTTGTCACCTTGCTTCCGGTAAATGTAGAGTAGGTGGGTAGGGGATTGGGCACCTTCAGGTGCCACCGGGGTAGCGAGTTCGTTCTTCCAGCGGTCTGTCGGCTGAGCCCGACCAGCCGAGAGCGAAGCGTTCGCCGGAATTCGCCGACAAGATCGAGTGTGGCAGGAGACTTGCAGCGAAGGACCATGAGCGCATCGATAGGCACGGTCGATTCGAATTCTGATACCTACCAGAGCCAGCGCGTAGTCAAGAGCTACGCAGGCTTCGAAGATCTTTTCCCTGCCGAGGTCGAGATTTTCAAGCGCTACCCGCGCCAGTTTTCCGGCACGGTGCTCGACGTTGCAATCGGGGCGGGGCGCACGACACGCGTGCTGTTGCCTCAAGCCGAGAGGTACGTGGGGTTCGACTTTTCGGCGGGCATGGTGAGCCTCTCGAAGGCCCATTTCCCCGACGCCGATTTGCGGCAGCTCGACATGCGCGAGACTCCCCGTGCATTCGCGGGTCAGCACTTCGATGCCATCCTCATTTCCTTCAATGGCATCGACTACATCTCCTGGGAGCACCGCAACACGCTTCTCTCCTCCTTGCGCGAAATGCTGACGCCGAATGGCGTGCTCGCGTTCTCGACGCACGATCTCGAGACGGTCAACGAGAATCGCGGATTCAAGATTCGCAACGACTTACGGCCGGACTGGCGAGAGCTTCGGTCGAAGCCCATCACGGGAGCGAAGAAGCTCGCGAAGCTGCCGTTTTGGATGGCACGCGCGCTTCCGAACTATTTGAAGCACAGGTCGCTCGAAAAGATCTTCGACGGCTACGCTTACGTTAACGACAGCGGCGAGAACTACGGGCTCCTCACCTGCTACGTCTCGTCGGCGCGACAGATTGGCGTGCTCGAGGTCATGGGTTATCGGAACATCGCGGTGATGCAACCGTGGCTGGCGAGCGAGCAGGCCGCCTTCAATTACTTCGTCTGCACGCGGGGCGGATGACGCGCAGCGCCGGCCACCGCCGTTCTGCCCGCTGACGTCCTCTCGGTTGGCCGGTATCCGAGGGAACCCCGCAGTCTCGCGAAAGAGTCATCGCGAGCACTTGGGGATAGCTCCCGCGGCCGCTCGTAGCCCGTTGCCGGCATTCAGTCCGCGTCCTGAAACCACGTACTATGGCTACGGCGCGGCCTCTTGTTCACGTTCGTTTGTGCGATGCGTCACCGCGACCCGGCATGAATCGCAGCAACCTAGCCGTGTGAAGGGAAGCTCTCGGCGTCGCGGGCTCTGTCAACACTATGCAACGGATCCGCCTTGGAGTTCTGAGCCGCGCCGCACCCGAGAATTGGGAGCTCGAGTGCGTCCGTCGCCTGCGCGAGATGCCCGGCGTCGAATTGGCGCTGACGGCCTCCGTCACCGATGACGGTCGTTTGCTAGCCGGCCCTTCCGCGGCCGACGTCCCGCTTTCTCCTTCGGTTTCCGCTCCGGGCTTTGGCGACGGCCTGCGGCAACTCGACTGCTTACTCTGGTTCGGCGACGACGCAGCGGTGCCCGCAGGGCTCGCGAATGCCCCCACCCACGGTATTTGGCGATTCCACTACGGCGATTGGCTCGACTATCGCGGAGGTCCGGGAGGATTCTGGGAGCTGCACGATGGCGCCGTTACTTCGTCCGCGATGCTCGTGCGGCTGACCGCCGACGCCGACGCCGTGGTCGTGCTGCGCGAAGGTTATCTGCGCACCGAGGTGAGCGCGCGGCGTAACCGCGAGCAGTGGCATCGCCTCTTCGTCGAGTGGGCCGTGCAAGCGGTCGCCGACGTCCAGCAAGGTCGCCTGGGCAGGTTTTCCAAGCCGCCGTCCGTCTCGTCGCGCCGGCGCGGCGCGCCGGGCTTCGTCGCACGGTCGAGTTGTCACGTACGAACTCTGTTTCGGCGAGCGCGGTCGTTGCTTCACGACCTGTTCGTTCACGAGCAGTGGAACGTCGGTTTGATCAGAGCGCCTATCCACGCCGTGTTGTCGGGGATGCAGCGACTGAACGTCGAGTGGTTCGCTACGCCACGCCGCCACGAATTCGTTGCGGATCCGTTCGGCGTGATGCGCGACGGCAAGCTGACCGTCCTCTGCGAGTACTTGGATCAACGT
>DATKMY010000037.1:0-6823 GCA_035541655.1 Casimicrobiaceae bacterium
TCGCGCTCTGCGGGCAGCCCAGCACCGCGGCCGACTATGCGCGCGAGGAGCGCTGGGCGCAGGAAGTCGCTCCGGCGATCGTCGCCGGCGATGCGGTGTACTTGTCGACGCCCGCGCGAGCGAAGGTGTTCGCGATCCTCGCCGAGCCCCCGGGTGCCGCCGCGGGCGGGATCGTCGTCGTGCACGGCATCGGTGTTCATCCGGACTGGGGCTTGAACGGCGGGGTGCGCACGCGACTCGCCGACGCAGGGTTCGTCACGCTCTCCGTCCAGATGCCCGTGCTCGCGGCCGACGCGACGCGCGACGACTACGCCTCGACGCTGCCCGAAGCGTCGGAACGCATCGCTGCCGGAATCCGCTACCTGCGCGCCAAGGGCGTCGGGAAGATCGCCATCGTCTCGCACAGCTACGGCGCGACGATGGTCAACGCGTATCTCGCACGGCCCGATGCGCTGGCGATCGACGCGTGGGTGGCGATCGGCATGTTCGGCACGTTCGACGCGAGGCCGAGGGAGCCCGTGCTCGACATCATCGCCGACCACGACGCCAACGAAGTTCGCGCTGGCGCGAGGCGGCGCGCCCACGACCCGCCCGCTGACGCCTGCTCGCGGCAGCTCACCGTCGATGGCACCGATCACTTCTTCGAAAATCGCCTGCCCCGACTCTCCTCTGCCATCGCAGCGTTTCTCGAGCGCGTGTTCGACGGCAAGTGCTGAGTCCGCGCGGGCTTCGGCGCGCTTGTCAGTCCCTGTCGTCGTCTTCGCCGCGCGTCGCGCGCTCGAGGCGGTCACGAACGGCGAGCCATTCGTCGTCGGTGGGCACTGCCTCGACGAGGATCGCATCGGCGTTCGCGTTGTCGAGGGCGCGGAGGTTCGCGTAGAGGTCGTGCGCGTACGCAGCCGCGTCGCGCGGCGCCCCGATCCAGGTGTCTGAGAATTCGGCCGGACGCGACACGGTGCGCGCGAGCACGGCGATCGCTTCGTCGCGTTCGGCGAGCTGCTCGAGCTCGGCATGGAGCGCGCCGGGAGGCACGAGAGTCGCCGGCGTTCTCGGGGCGTAGTGCGCGGCGAGTGTTCCAGGCGCTCGCGGCGCGTCCGCTGCGGGCGAGCGCAACCTGCGGCCGAGCACGCGCTCGAGATCGGCGACCCTTACGGCACCGGGGCGCAGCAGCGTGGGCTCGTTGTCCGCGAACGCTACGATCGTGGACTCGATGCCGACGAGACACGGCCCCCCGTCGAGGATCAGCGACACGGCATCTCCGAGATCTTCGGCGACGTGGTGCGCGCTCGTCGGAGAAATGCGCCCGAAACGATTCGCCGAAGGCGCCGCGATTCCACCGCCGAACTCGGCGAGGAGCGCGCGCGCGACCGGATGCGACGGGACGCGGACGCCGACGGTATCCTGGCCGCCCGTCACCGCAGCGTCGACCTCCGCCGCGCGCGCCAGGATCAGCGTAAGCGGCCCGGGCCAGAAAGCCGCAGCGAGCGCCTGTGCCGCGCTCGGCACGGCGCGTGTCCACTGCGCGAGGCCGCGCGTGTCGTGGAGGTGAACGATGACGGGGTGATCGACCGGCCGCCCCTTGGCGGCGAAGATCTTGCGCACGGCTTCGGCGCGGCTCGCGTCCGCACCGAGGCCGTACACGGTCTCCGTCGGGAACGCGATCAGCTCGCCGGCGCGGAGCCTTGCGGCGGCGCGCGCGATCGACCCGCGATTCGGGCGTTCGATGATGGCTTTCATCGGCCGAGCACCTCGTGGTGCACAAGACGACGGCCGCGGCGGCGGAACGGCCCGCCGTACGGATCGCCGTTGCTGCGGGAGCGCGAACCGAGTCTGCTAGAATTCACACCTTTGCCGGATGCGCAACCGCGTGCGCGGCGGGGCGAGGGAGTTTCAATGAGTGATTTTCTGTTCACGTCGGAATCGGTGTCGGAGGGTCATCCGGACAAGGTTGCCGATCAGATTTCCGACGCGGTGCTCGACGCGATTCTAGAGCAAGACCCGAGCGCGCGGGTCGCCGCGGAAACGCTGGTCTCGACCGGCCTCGTCGTCATGACCGGAGAGATCACCACCGACGTGAAGCACGACTACGCGCGCGTCGCGCGCGAGACGATCCGCAAGATCGGCTACAACGATCCCGAGCTGCGCTTCGACGCCGACGGCTGCGCAGTCATGGTCTGCTACGGCAGGCAGTCTCCCGACATCAAGCGCGGCGTCGATCAGGCCTCCGACGATCAGCTGAATCAGGGTGCGGGCGACCAGGGGTTGATGTTCGGCTACGCGTGCGACGAAACCCCGTCGCTGATGCCGTTCCCGATCTATTACGCCCACCGCCTGGTGCAGCGGCAGAGCGAAGTGCGCAAGGACGGGCGGCTTCCGTGGCTGCGGCCCGACGCGAAGTCGCAGCTCACCGTCCGCTACGTCGACGGCAAGCCGACGGCGATCGACACCGTCGTGCTGTCGACACAACACCATCCGAGCATGAACGAAAGGCAGGGCGAGCTCGCCGAGGCCGTGATCGACGAGATCATCAAGCCGGTGCTGCCGGCGCAGATGCTCAAGGGCGCGCGCTATCTCGTCAATCCGACGGGGCGCTTCGAGATCGGCGGACCGCACGGCGACGCCGGATTGACCGGCCGCAAGATCATCGTCGACACGTACGGTGGCGCGGCCCCGCACGGCGGTGGCGCATTCTCGGGCAAGGACCCGTCGAAGGTCGATCGCTCGGCCGCGTACGCGGCGCGCTATGTGGCGAAGAACATCGTCGCGGCGGGCATCGCGTCGCAGTGCCAGGTGCAGCTGTCGTACGCGATCGGCGTTGCGCGGCCGATCAACGTCACGGTTTACACCGAAGGCACCGGCGTCATTCCGGACGAGAAAATCGCGCAACTCGTCAACGCCAACTTCGACCTGCGGCCGAAGGGAATCATCAGGATGCTCGATCTCCTGCGCCCGATCTACCTGAAGACCGCGGCCTACGGCCACTTCGGCCGCGACGAACCCGAGTTCACGTGGGAAGCGACCGATAAGGCGCAAGCGCTGCGCGCAGCCGCGGGAATCTCGCGCGCCGACGAGGGGACGCGCAAGGCCAAAGCCCACGCCTGACGCGGCGGACGGCGTCACCGCAGGAAGCGCCGGGCGCTTGAGCTCCATGCACCTGTTCGATCCGATATCGTTGCGCGGTCTCTCGCTTCGCAACCGCATTGTCGTTTCTCCGATGTGTCAATACTCGGCCGAGCGAGGCTGCGCGACCGACTGGCATCTCGTGCACTGGGGCCAGTTGCTGCTCTCGGGGGCCGGGATGTTCACGATCGAGGCGACCGCCGTCACCGCCGAAGGCCGGATCACGCACGGCTGCCTCGGTCTCTACGACGATTCGACCGAAGAGGCGCTCGCTTCGACGCTCGCGCGCGCCCGACGGCAGGCGCCGGCGATGCCCGTCGCGATTCAGCTCGCGCACGCCGGTCGCAAGGCTTCGTCGGCGCTGCCGTGGAAAGGCGGCAGGCTGATCTCCCCCGCGCATGGCGGATGGACGCCGGTTGCGCCCTCGGCGATCCCGCACGCCGACGGCGAGCACCCGCCGCACGCGCTCGACGCTGCTGGCCTTGCCGCGGTCCGCGATGCGTTTGTCGCAACCGCGCAGCGCGCCGAGCGCTGCGCCATCGACGCGATCGAGCTGCACATGGCGCACGGCTATCTGTTGCACGAATTCCTGTCGCCGATCGCTAACCGCCGCAGCGACGCGTATGGGGGAAGCTTCGCAAACCGGATTCGCTTCCCGCTCGAGGTCTTCGAAGCGGTGCGCGCCGCGTGGCCAGTGCATCGTCCGCTCGGTGTGCGCATTTCGGCGACCGACTGGGTGGAGGGCGGGTGGTCGCTTGAGGAATCGGTCGCGCTCGCGCGAGAATTGAAAGCGCGCCACTGCGACTGGATTGACGTCTCGGCGGGCGGCGTGTCGCCGGCGCAGAAGATTCCCGCGCCGACGCCGGGCGTGCACGTGCCCTTCGCGCGCGAGGTCCGCCGTTCGACTGGAATCACGACGATGGCCGTGGGCCTCATCACCGACCCAAAGCATGCCGATTCGATCATCGAGTCCGGCGACGCGGACATGGTCGCGCTCGCGCGTGCCATGCTGCGCGACCCGCGCTGGCCGTGGCGCGCGGCCGCGGCGCTCGGCGGCACGATCGCCGAAGTGCCGCAATACGGGCGCTCGCTTACGAAGGAGATGGCGGGCATCTTCGACGGCTTCGCGGTAGGTCAGCGCTGAGGTACAATGCCACAATCGAGTTGCTGGACAAGGAGGTGATGCGCTATGGCCGAACGAGCCCGAACCCGCCGGAATACCCTAGAGCGTCGTTGCCTCGGCAAGGCGTACAAGCGCCTTTTTGTCGGTTCGACGAAGGGTGTCTTCAAGATGCTCGAGAAGATCAAGAAGGCCTAGCGCCTTCTGCACGGCGCGCCGACGCGCCGCACCGAATCGGAAAGGGCCGCGCTGCGGCCCTTTCCATTTGTCTGCGGCGATTGCCGCGGCGAGCGACACCTCCGCACCCCGCGCGCTGTCCAAGTCGTCCACGGCCCTCGTCGCCATGCCCTTCGCGTACTACGCCAGGCTCTCGCCGGCCCGCCAGCGCATCTACCGGAAGAGCGATGCGATCGAGCGGCTCGATCCTCCGGCAGGAGTGCACGTCGGCGTGCGCGTCGCCGGGGTCCGCGAGGGGTTGACGCGCGATGATCGCGCCGCCGTCCAGGCGGCGAGCCAGGGTCTCATCGACGCGCTGGCTGCCGGTTACCGCGTGCCGAAGATCCGCATCCGCGTACTTGCGCAACGGCCGGCCGACGAGACCGGCGAGCTCCACGGACTCTACGAGCCGGAAGACGACGGCGAACCCGCGCAGATCACCATCTGGATGCGCACGGCGGCGCGGCGCGATGTCGTCGCGTTCAAGACGTTCCTGCGCACCCTCGTCCACGAGCTCTGCCATCACCTCGACTACGAGCTCTTCAAGCTGCCCGAGACGTTTCATACCGAAGGTTTCTACAAGCGCGAATCGACCCTCGCCAACGCGTTGTTCGCGCAGGAGAGCGCGCTGGGAGGCCCCGGCTGAGCGGGGCGTGGCTCTGTTTTGGCGCGGTCACCCGGCGTGAACGGACGGGCTTCGGTGCTCTGGACGTTTTGGGGTAGAATCCTCCCTCCCCCGAGGAGCGTTGCAACAGGGCGGCACGCCGTCCTGCCAGGCTCGGGGCCGAACCCCTTGCAACCGCGCTCGTTGATCCGTGCCCGCGCACGAGGTGACGAGAGCGAATCCCAACCTCTGCAAGTGCGGTCACCAACGATGGAGTGACCGATGAACGCTGCTACCGACACGAAGAATTTCGCCGACTTCCGGGTCGCCGACCTCTCGCTCGCCGAGTGGGGCCGCAAAGAGATCGCGATCGCCGAAACGGAGATGCCCGGCCTGATGGCGATCCGCGAGGAGTTCGCGCCGCAGCAACCGCTGCGCGGCGCGCGCATCGCCGGCAGCCTGCACATGACGATCCAGACGGCCGTGCTGATCGAGACGCTGCAGGCGCTCGGCGCCGACGTGCGCTGGGCCTCCTGCAACATCTATTCGACGCAGGACCACGCTGCTGCCGCGATCGCGAAGCGCGGAACGCCCGTGTTCGCTTACAAGGGGGAGTCGCTCGACGAGTACTGGGAGTTCACGCATCGCATTTTCGATTGGCCCGAATTCGGCTGGCCGAACATGATCCTCGACGACGGCGGCGACGCGACGCTGCTCGTGCATCTCGGCGCACGGGCGGAAAGCGACCGCTCCTGCATATCGCATCCGACGAGCGACGAGGAGTTCGCGCTCTTCGCAGCGATCGCCAAGCGCCTGTCTACCGATCCGAACTTCTATTCCAGGATCAAGGCGAACATCAAGGGCGTCACCGAAGAGACGACGACGGGCGTGAAGCGTCTCTACCAGATGCACGCCGAAGGACGCCTCGCGTTCCCGGCGATCAACGTCAACGACTCGGTGACGAAGTCGAAGTTCGACAATCTCTACGGCTGCCGCGAGTCGCTCGTCGACGGTATCAAGCGCGCGACCGACGTGATGGTCGCCGGCAAGATCGCCGTGGTCAACGGCTACGGCGACGTCGGCAAGGGCAGTGCGCAGGCGCTGCGCTCGCTTTCGGCCCAAGTGTGGATCACCGAGATCGACCCGATCTGCGCGCTGCAGGCGTCGATGGAGGGGTACCGCGTCGTCACCATGGATTACGCCTGCGACAAGGCCGACATCTTCGTCACGGCGACCGGCAACATCGACGTGATCACGCACGAGCACATCAAGCGGATGAAGAACAACGCGATCGTGTGCAACATCGGCCACTTCGACAACGAGATCGACGTCGCATCGCTGCGGCGCTACACGTGGGAGAACATCAAGCCGCAGGTCGACCACGTGATCCTTCCCGACGGCAAGCGGATCATCCTTCTCGCCGAGGGCCGCCTCGTGAATCTCGGCTGCGGCACCGGGCACCCGTCGTACGTGATGAGCTCGTCGTTCGCGAACCAGGTGATGGCGCAGATCGAGCTGTGGACCGACGCCCAGCGCGGCGGCGGCAAGTATCCGGTTGGCGTCTACGTGTTGCCCAAGCATCTCGACGAGAAGGTCGCGCGGCTCCAGCTCTCGAAGCTCGGAGCGATGCTGACACCTCTGACGGCGAAGCAGGCGCGTTACATCGGCGTCGAGGTCGCCGGCCCGTACAAGGCGGAGACGTACCGCTACTAGGGCGTGTTCACACTATTCACTGAATCGATGGCATACTGCGCTAATGGAAA
>DATKMY010000038.1:0-24353 GCA_035541655.1 Casimicrobiaceae bacterium
ACGCAAATTCTTTTGCGATCGACAGCGTCTTTCTGTTGATTCCGTATTACTACCAGTCGCGCGCGTTCATCTGGGATTCAAGGCATGGAATGCAGGATCTCGGGACTCTGGGCACCGGTCAGGACGCCGCGGCCTACGCAATCAACGAGGAGGGCCAGGTGATCGGGTATTCCTACAAGGACACCACGACGCCTGCAAGTTGCCAGACCCAGGGGTTGTATACGGCAGTATTGGCTGTAGGTGCATTCATTTGGGATAGAAAGCATGGCATGAGGGATCTGGGTAATTTCGGTGGCAACTGCACCTTCGCTACGGCGCTCAACAACCACGGCCAGGTGGTCGGGGCCTCCAATGTGAGCGGTGACCTGTATTCGCGACCGTTCATTTGGGAAAACGGCGTGCTTCGCGACCTGGGCGGTTCGCTCGGCGGCAATGGCGGCAGTGCGACCAGGATCAACGAGAAAGGCGAGGTGGTCGGCTCTGCAAATCTCCCGGGGGAGGCGACGTACCATGCCACCCTTTGGAGAGGGGTCGGACAGATGACGGATCTTGGTACTCTTGATAATGATACGTGCGCCTTTGGCTGGGCGATAAACGACAAGACACAGATCGTGGGGATTTCGTCACCGGCCTGCGGAAACTTCGACGTCTCGCGGCCGTTCCTCTGGGAAAACGGGTCGATCGTTGGCCTGAATATGCTCATCCCGCCGAATTCGCCTCTTCACCTCGACTACGCTTACGCCATCAACAAGCGGGGCGAGATCGCCGGCAACGGAAGAGACGGCAACGGCACTGCGCACGGGTACGTGCTGATTCCCTGCGATGAGAACCATCCGGACGTGGCGGGTTGCGACTACACCCTTGTGAAAACAAGGTAGCGAAAGCCCCAACGCAGTCCACGCATACGGTACGGGAGATGCCGCACCGCGCGTTTGGCAAGATGCCCATTGTGCGATCGGCGAATGGCTACTTTGGGGTCGAGAGCGGTAGTACTAACGACACCAGGTGACGTATCGGCGCAGGTACGGCCGCGCCAGGAATCGTTCTACGTCATCGAGCTCCGGTGCAAGTTCCGGCGGAGAATCGATCCGATCGCCGCACCCGATAGGCGCCAGTCGCTACATGCCTGAACACTATCGACGCGGCGACCGCATCGAGCTGCGGTATCAGATCTCGAATCTGATTCCCTGCGCGAGCGGCAGCGCGCGCGAATAATTGACGGTGTTCGTCTGCCGGCGCATATACGCCTTCCAGGCGTCGGAGCCGGATTCGCGGCCGCCGCCCGTTTCCTTCTCGCCGCCGAACGCGCCGCCGATCTCGGCGCCCGAGGGTCCGATGTTGACGTTGGCGATCCCGCAGTCCGACCCGCTCGCCGACAGGAACGCCTCGGCTTCGCGCAGATCGGTAGAGAAGATGCACGACGAAAGCCCCTGCGGCACGTCGTTGTGGATCGCCATTGCCTCCGCGAAGTCACGGTACTTCATCACGTAGAGGATCGGGGCGAAGGTCTCCTCGCGGACGATCGCCGTCTGCCCGGGCATCTCGACGATCGCCGGCCGCACGTAGTACGCGTTCGGATAGGCGGCCTGCAGTGCGCGCTCGCCGCCCGCGACGCGCCCGCCTTGCGCCTTCGCCTCGGCGAGCGCGCGGCTCATGCCGCGATATGCCGCGGCGTCGATCAGCGGGCCGACCAGCGTGCCGGCCTGCAGCGGATCGCCGATCGGCAGGTTCGCGTAGACGCCCTCGAGCCGCGCGAGGAGTGTGGCGTGCACCGATTCGTGGACGATCAGCCTGCGCAGGCTCGTGCAGCGTTGTCCCGCGGTTCCGACGGCGGAGAACACGATCGCGCGCAGCGCCATGTCGAGGTCGGCAGAGCCGGCGACGATCATCGCGTTGTTGCCGCCGAGCTCCAGGATGCACTTGCCGAAGCGCGCCGCGACCGCCGGACCCACCGCGCGGCCCATCCGCGTCGAACCCGTGGCGGAGATGATCGCGACCTTCGGGCTCGCGACCAGCGCTTCGCCGACGTCGGCGTGCCCGACGACGACCTGGGACAGCGCAGGCGGCGCGTCACCGAAGCGCGCGAGCGCGCGCTCGAGGATCTGCTGTGCAGCGAGTGCCGTGAGAGGCGTCTTCTCGGAGGGCTTCCAGATCACGGGATCGCCGCAGGCGAGCGCGAGCGCCGCGTTCCAGGCCCACACCGCCACCGGAAAGTTGAACGCGCTGATGATTCCGCACACGCCGGCCGGGTGCCAGGTCTCGCGCATCGCGTGGCCGGGACGTTCGGAGGCCATGGTCAGGCCGTAGAGCTGGCGCGAGATCCCGACGGCGAAGTCGCAGATGTCGATCATCTCCTGCACTTCGCCCAGGCCTTCCTGGAGGATCTTGCCGGCCTCCAGCGTGACCAGCGCGCCGAGGTCCTGCTTCGCGGCGCGGAGCTCCTCACCGAAGAGACGGACGAGCTCGCCGCGGCGCGGCGCGGGGACGCTGCGCCAGACGTCGAACGCGGCGTTTGCCCGCTCGATCATCGCGCCGACCTCGGCCTTCGTATGCGGCTCGAGTGCCGCGAGCCGCGCACCGTCGATCGGCGTGGCGACCTCGAGCGCTCCTTCAACGCTTCGCGCTTTCGGGAACGTGAATCGGTTCAGGATGTGTTCGTGGGCCATGGGGCGGCTCCGTCTATCTGAGGCTCGCGCCGCCATTGTAAGATGACGGGTCGACGAGACGGGATGGCTCCGATGAAAGCGGACGAGCTGCGAACGCTGCAAGCGCCCTTGAAGGAGCGCTACAAGGAGCGCCCGACTGCTGCGCTCGTCACACTGAAGGCGGAGGGGCGCCTCGGCGAAGGCGTCACCTGTAGCGTGCAAACGGGCAGGGCGCTCGTCGCGGCGGGGTTGCACCCCGCGACCGGGGGCGACGGGCTCCACGCCTGCTCGGGCGACATGCTGCTCGAGGCTCTCGTCGCCTGCGCCGGCGTGACGCTCAACGCGGTTTCCACGGCGATCGGTGTCGGCATTCGCAAGGGCACGGTCCGCGCCGAGGGGGATCTCGACTTCCGCGGGACGCTCGGGGTCGCGAAGGACGCGCCAGTGGGGTTCCAGCGAATTCGCCTCTACTTCGATCTCGACACCGATGCCTCCGCCGAGGAGCTCGCAACGCTGATTCGCCTGACCGAGCGCTACTGCGTCGTCTATCAGACGCTGCGCAACTCCCCGGCGGTCGCGGTGTCGCATCATGTCGCGGGGCGCTGACGGCGGCACCGACGGCAGCCAGGCGAGAGACTCGCCGTAGAATCCGGAAAGCCACACGCTGCGGAGGTCAGAATGCCGATGTACATGGACATCCACGAGATCAAGGGCGCGACGGCGGATGCTGTCGCCAAGGCGCACGAAGCGGATGTCAAAGTGCAGGGAAGGTACGGCGTCGAGTACCACAAATACTGGGTGAACGAGAGCGCCGGGAAGATCTTCTGTCTCTGCAGCGCGCCGAACCCCGAGGCGGCGGCGACGGTGCATCGCCAGGCGCACGGATTGATCGCCGAGAAGATCATCGAGGTGTCGCCCGAGATTGCCGAAGGCTTCCTCGGCGAAAGCCAGGTGAATGGCGCCGGCGCTGCCGTCGTTCCGGGCGGCTCGGAGAACCAGCGCGATCCCGGGATCCGCACCGTCATGTTCACCGACATCGTCGGATCGACGGAGCTCACGCAGCGCCTGGGCGACGACGCTGCGATGGCGATCGTGCAGACGCACGACCGCGTGGTCCGCGACGCGCTCCGCGAAGCTGCGGGTCGCGAGATCAAGCACACCGGCGACGGGATCATGGCGAGCTTCTTCTCTGCCGTCGCGGCTGCGCGCTGCGCCATGCGCATCCATCGCGCGCTCGCGCTCTACGTACAGGATGCCGGCGCGGTCGTGTTCAAGGTTCGCATCGGCGCGGCGGCGGGGGAGCCCGTCGAGGATCATCACGACCTGTTCGGATCGACGGTTCAGCTCGCCGCGCGGCTGTGCGCGCACGCGCAGCCCGAACAGAGCCTCGTGTCGAACGTCGTCGCCGAGCTCTGCATCGGCAAGGGGCTCGCGTTCGAGGACCTCGGCGAAGTGTCGCTCAAAGGCTTCGGGCAGCCGGTCAGGGTGCACGCGATCCAGCACGGCGCTGGATAGCCCCAGGCCGACCGCGGGCGGCTCCACCGCGCGACGACGACCGCCTCAGTCGATCGTCTTCCAGCGGCGAGCGACGAGCAGCCGAAGCTTCCTGCATTCCCGCAGCGCGAGCGCATCGGCTTGCGCGCCCAGCTCGGACTCGAAGTCGCGCAAGGCGGTGCGCGTCCGCGCCGCCTCGACCTGGTCGCGCAGCACGTAGAAGAGCGCCGAGTACTCGCCCTGCAGCTCGTGCAGCACCGGGAACGACATCCGATGGATCTCGGAGGGGCCGAGGCGCAGCAGCGCGTCGCGGTGCTCCGGTGTCCCGTAGCCCTTGTGCGTCGCGAACCCGTAGCCGGGGTAGGTCGCGTCGAGCGCGACCATCATCGCGTCGCGCGCGGTCTTCGCGACGATCGAAGCGGCGGCGATGCTGAAGTTGATTCCGTCGCCCTTGTTGAACATGTTCTGCGGGACGTCGACGCCGGGGATCGTGCGCGCGTCGACCAGCACGTGCTGCGGGCGCTGCGGCAGCGCCTCGACGGCCCGCCGCATCGCGAGCAGCGACGCGTGATAGATATTCAGCGTGTCGATCTCCTCGACCGAGGCCACGCCCAGGCCGATGCCGGCCGCCTTGGCGCGGATCTCGGCGGCGAGCAGCGTGCGCGTCTCGGGATCGAGCCGCTTCGAATCGTCGACGCCCGCAATTTCCGTCTCGGGCGGAAAAATCACCGCGGCTGCGACGACGGGGCCCGCCAGCGGGCCGACGCCGACCTCGTCGACACCGGCGACGTCGCGCACGCCGGACTTCCACAGGAGCTTCTCGAAATGGCGCATCGCCTCGAGGCGCTGGCGCTCGCTGCGCTCGCGCTCGAAGCGCTTCTTGAGCACTGCGTAGAGGCGGCGCGCGCCCTGGCGCGAGTCGCGCTGCAGCCGGCGGAGTGCGTGCGTCGATACGAGCTCGCCGTTGTCGAGATAGCGCCGCCGAATCTCTTCGATCGAGAGTTCCTCTACGCCGCGTGCCATCCGCTCTCTGGTCTCCGATTTGCGCCTTGCGCTACGGGAGCCGAATTTAGCACGAGCGGCGGTCGCCTTCGCCGGCGACGCGCCCCTCAGGCGGCGCCGGATTGCGCGCCAAACCCACGCGCCGCCAGCTCTCCTTCGAGCTCGGCAATCCGCGCGCGCAGCGCCGCGGCTTCGAGCTCCGCGTAGCTGTCGGCCGCGCGGCTGCCGAGGCGGGCGAGCATCTCGTGCTCGTTGGAGTCGAGATCGGCGCCCGAAGCGTGCGGACCGTAGAACGTGATAGCGAATGAGCGCGCGCGACTCGCGGCGGGCACGGCGAAGATCGGGCGCGCAAGGCCCGCCGGCAGCCGAGGGTCGTCGCCGACGCCGTCGAGCGCGAACGGCTTCCCGCCGGCGAGAGGCGCGAGCAGCCGGTCGTGCACCGCGATGCTGCGTGCGCAGCCGTCATCCCAGCCCCCGCCCGGCGCGAATCGTTGGAATGCGGCGCCCGAGTGGCGAAACGTCGCAGCGGAGGCGAGCTTCAGGCGGCGGAATGGCTCGTCGGCGAGCAGCGCATCGATCTCGGAAGGTTTCCGCGCCTTCAGAAGGGCTTCGCTCAACTGCCGTTCCGCCCGGTCGAGCGCCCGATTGAAGAAGCGATCCGCGAGATGGACGGCCGATTCGTGCAGCCGCGAGATCAGGAACAGGATGACGACGGCCATCCCGAGCCACGCCCAGTCCGGAAGATTCAGAAGTTCCTGCAGGTGCTCGGCCTCGTGGTGCAGAAAGAGAGCGGGAATGCTCAGCGTCAGGCCGAGCAGCGTCACGCGGCGCAGCGGGATCGACACGTTGACGACCCGGGCGTGGCCCACCGCCCAGTACACGAACAGGCAGAAGACACCGTTCGCGAGGTACAGCAGCCCCAGGAGATCGTAGGGTGGCGGCTTCCCGCCCCACAGCGTGTTGAACAGCGTCGTCGACTGCAGCAGCTCGGCGACGATGAACGCCGGGAGTCCGATCAGGCATCCCCAGATCACCCATCGCATGCGCTGGAAATCTTCGGGCGTCTGCTTGCGGCGCCGCGCCAGCAGGATCGCGATCGCCCCGATGTCGACGACGAATCCGGCCAGCAATCCGGCGCGAGTGACCGTTTCCGTCCGAAGCCCGAAGGCGCTGGCGTACGACGCGAGCAACGCAAGCGCCAGAACGACGGCGATCACCGGCAGCAGGCGCTCGAGCGGTCGCCACCTGAGCGTGATGGTGTCGCCCGGCGCTCGCATGACGAAGAGCAGCAAGCCCGCGTAGCCTGCGCCCTGCGCGAGGGAGGCGGCGGCGGCCTGCGCGAGCAGCAGCAGCGGCCACTGCTGGAGGATCGCGTAGAACACCCAGGCCTGGCCGGGGTTGAACCACATGACGTAGAGGAAGAATCCCCAGCTCATCGGCCCGGGCCGCGTCCATACGAGGCGAGCGGCGGCGCTCACGACGGCGATCCCCGCGATGGCGTTGAGGATCAGCACGATCCGTACGAGCCAGTTCGTCGGCCGTTCGAGCGCCACGAGGATGACCCGACGCGCCTCGCGATCGGACGTTGCCATGACGTCGATCGTCGCGACGCGACCCGGGATCACGTATTGAAGTCCGCCGAGGATCGCGAGCACGCTGCCGCAAGTCGCGGCGTCGTAGGGGAGACAGCGCATTCGCTCGAGATCGATCCGGTCGCCCACGCGCAGGCCCGCCTTGCGCGCGGGCGAGGCCGCCTCGTCGACGAACGGCCCCGCGACGTCGAAGACCAGGCCGTCGCTGTTCGCATAGAAGCCGAACGAACCGAGCGGCCGGCCGATGCGCGCGAAGTCCGGGACGATCATCGCGAGCGCCCAGACGGTGAGCACGACCAGCACCGATCGATGGCGGTTCACGGTCGCGACCGGTCAGGCTGCGGGCCGCAGCACGCGCTGCAGAAAGTCCCGCGTGCGCTCGTGCTGCGGGTTGCGGAGGATCGCTTCCGGCGGTCCCTGCTCGAGGATGTGACCGTGATCGAGAAAGAGCACGCGGTCGGCGACCTCGGCGGCGAAGCCGATCTCGTGCGTGACGACGATCATCGTCATGCCTTCACGCGCGAGCGTCAGCATCACCTTCAACACTTCACCGACCAGCTCCGGGTCGAGCGCGCTCGTCGGCTCGTCGAAAAGCATCACCTTCGGCTGCATCGCGAGAGCGCGCGCGATCGCGACGCGCTGCTGCTGGCCGCCCGAGAGCTTGTCCGGGTATGCGTCGATCTTGTTCGCGAGCCCGACTTTTTCGAGAAGCGCCTTCGCCCGCGCGCGTGCCTCCGCGCGCGGCAGCCGCTTCACGTAGAGCGGCCCTTCCATTACGTTCTCGATCGCGGTCCGGTGCGGAAAGAGATTGAAGCGCTGGAACACCATTCCGGTCTCGCTGCGGATCGCGTGGATCGACGCATCGTCGCGATCGACGCGTGCGCCGTCGATCGTGATCGAGCCGCGGTCGTAGGATTCGAGGCCGTTGATGCAGCGGAGCGCCGTCGATTTGCCCGATCCCGACGGCCCGATGATGCAGATGACCTCGCCCTTGTCGACGGTCAGCGAAAAATCCTCGAGCACGACGTGCCCACCGAACGCCTTGGCGATGCGGTCGACGGTGATCATCGATTCGCTTTCACTTGCGCCCGAACCGGCGCTCGAGCCAGTGCGCGAAGAGCGTGAGCGGCAGGCTCATCGTCAGATAGAGGAGGGCGACCAGCGTGAACACCGTCATGTTCTTGAACGTCGAGGCCGCGATCAGCTGGCCGCCGCGCGTGAGCTCCGCAACGGTGATCGCCGAAGCGATCGACGAATCCTTGAGCATCATGATCATCGTGTTGCCGTAGGGCGGAAGGAACACACGGATCGCCTGCGGCAGCACGACGCGGCGCATCACGAGCGACGGACGCATGCCGAGCGACTGCGCCGCCTCGACCTGGCCGTGGTCCACCGCCTGGATGCCGGCGCGGAAGTTCTCGGCCTGGTACGACGAGTAGGCGATCCCGAGCCCGATGAACCCGGCCTGGAACGCCGAGAGCTGTATTCCCAGGTCGGGAAGGACGAAATACATGTAGAAGAGCTGCACGATGATCGGGATGCCGCGGATCACCGTGATCAGCGAGATCGCGGGCCAGCGCAGCACCGCGTAGGGCGACAGCCGCATCAGCGCCCACGCGAACCCGAGCAGCGTAGAGAGCACGAGCGCAGCGAGCGTGAGCTCGATCGTGACCGCGCAGCCCTGCAGCAGGATGGGTAGGAAGTCGCGCGCGTCGGCGGCGAACTGCGTCAGGACGGACATTAGTCTGCTGGGCGTCGCGGCAACGAGCTGCGGACTTATGGCGATGCACGCTCCCGCTGCAGGCGGCCGGTGGGGCAGGGGGCAGCGAGCGCATGCCTCACCATAAGCTCGATGCCCCCTGCCGCATCGGCCGGAGGCCGCACGAGACGACGCTACGCTACTTCAGATTCCACTTGACGAGGATCTTGTCGAGCGTCCCGTTCGCCTTGAGCTTGGCGAGCGATGCGTTGATCTTCCGCAGCAGCTCGGCTTCGTTCTTGCGCACGCCGATGCCTACGCTCCCTGCCATCTTCGGCTCGTAGGTCTTGACGAGCTTCGCCTTGAAGTCCTTGTTCTGCGCTAGCTGGTACGCGAGGATCGGTCCGTCGCCGAAGCCGGCCTTGATGCGACCGAGGCTCACGTCGCGCAGCACGTCGGCGAGCGAGTCGTAGACCTTGACCTCGGCAAACTCGCCGTTCTTCTTCAGGAAGTCGACGTAGACGGTGCCGACCTGCGCACCGACGGTCGCACCCTTGAGATCGGCAAGACTCTTGTATGGGGTGTTGTCGCCCTCTGCGACGACCATGCCCTCGGGATAGGGGAAGACCGGATCCGAGAAGTCGATTACCTCCTTGCGGGCATCGGTGATCAGCATCGCCGCCGAGATGATGTCGATCTTGCTGCTCGTCAGCGAAGGAATCAGCGCTGCGAACGGTGTCGCCTGCACGTCGACCTTGAAGCCCGCGTCGTCGCCGATCGCCGTAATGAGATCGACCAACGCGCCCTGGATCGTGTTGGTCTTCACGTCGAGGAACGTGAACGGAACGCCGGTCGGCGTCGAACCGACCTTGTAGACGGTCTGCGCGGCCGCGAACGGAGCGGCAGCGATCAGGGCGACGAGCGCCACGACCCGCGCCCAAGAACGAAAGGACTTCGACATGATCGGATTTCCCCCTCTTGTTGAATGAACGCGGGCTGGCGGGGCGCGATGCGATCGCGGCAAAGCCATCCGCGCGCCACGGTAATACCGAACCACGGCGGGCGCAACAGCAGCTGCGGCCGCTCGCAGCGCAGCGCGAATCTCGCAGGGAAAGCTCGCGGCGTTCTGAAACGACAAGAATCGAGCCAAAACCAGCGCCGACAGACGGTCGCGGAGAGTGAGTCAGCGGTTGGCGATATGTCGACCTTTCTTACATGACGCCGGTCGAATATTCGAAGCGCTGCGCAAGCGATTCGCCGTAAGTCACTGACCGCTCGACCTTTGGCTCCACCATGGAACATTTCTTGCGAATGTCATAAGGACCAGGCACCCAACGGAGGCCCGTATGAAGTCCATCCTCGATCCGTCGTTTCGCTACACGAAGAGCGTGGAGACCGATCTGCGCAAGACCTTCGCCCGAGTTCGGCGCGAGATGCGCCGGCAGCAGCAGCAACCATCGGCATCCATCGAAAGCACGATCAGAAAGGTCGTGAACATTCACGCGCGCTGATCACTTTCCGACGGGGGCAAACGGCTTGTCCGCGCGCCCGACCGCAACCGCGTGTGGGTTGTCGACCGCGGGGGGCGGAGAGTACACCTCGCGCCGGAACCGTGCCAGCCGGCCTGCTCAGGTCTTCAGCCGATAGCCGGTCCTGAAGATCCACGCGACGATCGCCAGGAACAGCGCGAGAAAGACGATCGTCATCCCGAGGCTCACCGCCACGCGAACGTCCGAGATCCCGTAGAAGCTCCAGCGAAATCCGCTCACGAGGTAGACGACGGGGTTGAACAGCGTCACCGTCTGCCACAGCGGCGGCAGCATGTCGATCGAGTAGAAGCTGCCGCCGAGGAACGTGAGCGGCGTCACGATCAGGAGTGGCACGAGCTGCAGCTTCTCGAATCCGTCCGCCCAGATGCCGATGATGAAGCCCAGCAGGCTGAACGTCACCGAGGTCAACACGAGGAACAGCACCATCCACAGCGGATGCAGAATCTTGAGCGGCACGAACAGCGCCGCGGTCGCGAGGATGACAAGTCCGAGGATGATCGACTTGGTCGCCGCCGCACCGACGTACGAGAGCACGATCTCGAAATAGGACACCGGTGCCGAGAGGTGCTCGTAGATCGTTCCGGTGAACCTCGGGAAGTAGATGCCGAACGACGCGTTCGACACGCTCTGCGTCAGCAGCGAAAGCATGATCAGCCCCGGGACGAGGAACGCGCCGTAGGGAATTCCCTCGACCTGCTGGATCCGGCCGCCGATTGCGGCGCCGAACACGACGAAATAGAGCGACGTCGAGATCACCGGCGAGACGATGCTCTGCATCAGCGTGCGCCGCGTCCGCGCCATCTCGAAGCGGTAGATCGCGCGTATCGCCGGGACGTTCATGCTTCCTCCCGAACGAGCCCGACGAAGATGTCCTCGAGCGATTTCTGGTCGGTCTTGAGGTCGCGGACGCGGATTCCCGCGTTGTCGAGATCCTGGAGGAGCGACGCGATGCCGGCTCGCTCGCCGTCGCTGTCGTACGTGTACACGAGGTCGTTTCCGCCGTCGGCAAGCGCGAGCCGATAGGCGGTCAGGCGCGCCGGAACTTCGGAGAGGGGCTGCTGCAGATGCAGCGTCAACTGTTTCTGGCCGAGCTTGCGCATCAGCTCCACCTTGTCTTCCACGAGGATGATCTCGCCCTTGCGAATCACGCCGATCCGGTCGGCCATCTCCTCGGCCTCGTCGATGTAATGGGTCGTCAGGATGATCGTTACGCCCGATTCGCGGAGCCGGCGCACGAGCTGCCACATGTCGCGGCGCAGATTGACGTCGACGCCGGCGGTGGGTTCGTCGAGGAAGAGGATCTGCGGCTCGTGCGACAGCGCCTTCGCGATCAGCAGCCGCCGCTTCATGCCGCCCGAAAGCGTGATGATCTTGCTGTCCTTCTTCTCCCACAACGACAGGTCCTTGAGCACGCGCTCGAGATGGGCGGGATCGGGCCACTTGCCGAACAACCCACGGCTGAAGGAGACCGTCCCCCAGACCGACTCGAACGCGTCCGTCGTCAGCTCCTGTGGCACGAGGCCCACAAGCGAACGCGCGGCGCGGTAGTTGGCGACGTTGTCGTGGCCGTCGATCGTGACGCGCCCCTCGGTCGCGTTGACGATCCCGCAGATGATGCCGATCAGGGTTGTCTTGCCGGCGCCGTTGGGGCCGAGCAGCGCAAAGATCTCGCCGCGGCGAATGTCCAGGTTGACACGCTTCAGCGCTTGGAAGCCGGACGCGTACGTTTTGGAGAGGTTCGAAACCGAGATGATCGTAGACATCGCCGCGACGATACCAGATGGGCGGGCCTGCGGCATTTCCCCGTTTAGGTCCGGCTGACGCGCCTTCGGTTTGGGGGCAAACTAGGCGAAATCCGCGGTGCGGCACGGTCCGGATGGAATAGGCTGGCGCCGGATTGGTTTGCGCAGTTGGAGAGAGATGGCGATGAACCTTGGTCAACCTGGACGGGTAACGGCGTGAGCGGCGAAGGAGAAGGCGGACCGCGCGCGAGCGGGCGCGTGCTGCCGCTCAAAGGCTCCGAGCACGCGGCGGCCGACGCGCTGCTTCCGTTCTACGTCAACGGAACGCTGGAGGGCGACGAGCTCGATCGCATCAAGGAGCACCTCGGGGCATGCGAGCAATGCCGGCGCGAGGTCGACTGGCTGCG
This sequence comes from Casimicrobiaceae bacterium, assembly GCA_035541655.1. Lineage (GTDB taxonomy): Bacteria > Pseudomonadota > Gammaproteobacteria > Burkholderiales > Casimicrobiaceae > CAIWHR01. Next base: position 12,132 of record DATKMY010000038.1, read on the forward strand.
CGAAGTCTTCGCTGCATGCGAGGCGATCGCCCCAATCCCCGACACGTCGCCGCTTCCCGAATCGGTGCGCATCCCCGGCTTCGCTGCCTCCCCGACCGCGTCGACCGGCCGCGTCGCCCGCGGCTGGCGCAGCCGCGTGTCCGAGGGCTGGGCAGCGACGCAACCCTGGGCGCGCATGCTGATGGCTGCGCAGTTTGCCGCTCTTGCGGTGCTCGGCACGCTGCATTTCACCGAGGCGCGCGACGAAGCCCCGTACCGGACGCTGGGCGCCGACATGCGCGCTGTGCCCGCCGGCGACTCGCTTGCCGTGATGTTCGATCCCGCGACCACCGAAGGCGACATGCGACGCCTGCTCGCGAGTGCGGGCGCCCGGATCGTCGACGGTCCGACGGCCACCGCCGCGTTCGTGCTTGTCGTGCCTGCGGGTCAATCCCCGGCTGCGCTCGAGAAGCTGCGCGGCGATCGCAAGGTGCTCTTCGCCGAGCCCCTCGGCGCGCGCAGCGAGCGATGAGGCTCGTGACGGCGCTGCTGCGCTTGCCGCTTGCGCTCGTGCTCCTGGGCCTTGCCGTTTCCGCGCGATGCGAGGAGACGGACCCCACCGCCGATACCGCTGCGGCGTCGCGCGAACTGCTGGTGATGCTGCGGCTGCCGCCGCCGCACTACCGGCCCGACGCCGACTACCTCGGCGGTTACGCGAGGGCGTCCGGCGGCACGGGCCGGAAGCGGGTCGCCGAGGAACTCGCCGCACGGTTCAACCTGCGCGTCGTCGGCAGCTATCCGATGCCGGCGCTCGGCGTCGATTGCTTCGTGATGGAGGCGCCGGAAAATCTGCCCCTCCGGCCGCTGATCGAGGGGATGGCCTCGGATTCACGTGTCGAATCGGTCCAGGCGGTGAACCTCTTTCGCGTGCTTTCGCACGACGATCCGCTCTTTCCGCTGCAGCCTACGGCCGCGTTGTGGCACCTCGACGAGCTCCACCAGGTCGCGACCGGCAAGAGCGTTCGGGTTGCCGCGATCGACTCGGGTGTCGAGCTCGACCACCCGGATCTACGCGGGCGAATCGTCGTCGCGCGGAACTTCGTCGACGCGCGCGACGCGGTCGCCGAGGTCCATGGGACCGCGGTCGCCGGGATCATCGCCGCCCGGGCCGACGACGGCATCGGGATCGTCGGCGTCGCGCCGGAGGCCGGGTTGATGGCGCTGCGCGCCTGCTGGCAGCTGCCAGGCGACGAGCGCGCCGCGGTGTGCAGCAGCTTCACGCTCGCCAAGGCGCTGCAGTTCGCGCTCGACAACAGCGCGAGGGTGATCAACCTGAGCCTTGGCGGGCCGCGCGATCGGCTGCTCGAGCGCCTGATCGCGGCCGCCGCGCTGCGCGGCATCGTCGTCGTTGCCGCGGCCGATCCGCGGAGCGCCGACGGCGGGTTTCCCGCGTCCCTTCCGAGCGTGCTTGCGGTCGCCGGTGACGACGTGCAGGATGCGTCGGCGACGACGTATCTTGCTCCGGGCCGAGACGTGCCCGCCACGCTTCCCGGCCGCAAATGGGGGCTGGTCGGGGGATCGTCGTACGCGGCCGCCGAAGTCGCCGGGCTCGTCGCGTTGCTGATCGATGCGGCCCCGGAGCAGAATCCGCAACAGATACGCGAGAAGCTCAGCACCCCCGACAAAGCCGCCTCGACGCCGCACCGCGGCGCCCTCGTCGATGCCTGCGCAGCCGTTGCTAGGACAGTGGGCGCCTGCGCATGCGGGTGCAGGATCGCGCACGGAGTCTCGCCGGCCCCGCTCCCGTAGCGGCCGCGCCTTGCGCGGCGTCGCCACGCTCGTCCTCTGCGCGTGCGCAGGGAGCGCTGCCGGCCAAGTCTCGGGCACGCTGAGCGGCGTAACCGACTACCGCTATCGGGGCAACACGCTCACCGACAGGCGCCCCGCAGCGCAGGTCGGACTCGCGTACGACGACCCGACAGGCTGGTACGGCGGCGTCTTCGGCTCGCAGGTCCGGTTGAAGCCGCCCGGGGGCGAGAGCTCGTATTTCCAGGCGATCGCCTATGGGGGCTACGCGACGCACGTCGCGCAGGGACTGAGCGTCGAGCTGGGCGGCGATTATGCCGCGTTCGCCGCAGCGAACGATCTCAACTACGGCGAGTTCTTTGTCGGCGCGGCGACCGAGAGCGTCAACGCGAGAATCTACTATTCGCCGCGCTATTTCGGCGAATCGTCGAGCGCCGTCTACGGCGAGATCGACGCGACGCAACCGCTGCTCGACCGGGTCCGGCTGTTCGCGCACGCCGGATATCTGCGCTATCGCTACGAAAGCCCCTACGGGCTCGTTCCTCCGCACGGCGACTACACGCAGCGCGTCTGGGACGGCCGGATCGGCGCGCGCATCGATCTCGATCCGTTCCAGCTCGAAGTTGCATGGGTCGGCGTAAGCAGCCATTTTGCCGCGTACCTGATCACCGGCGCGACTAGTCCGAACGGCATCGTCGCTTCGCTCTCGCTGTCGTTCTAGGCAGCGTGAGCGCCATGGTGGCATGGCGCTTGCGTTCGGCCGCAGGTCACCCTCGCACGCGCCCATGCAATCTCCGGTCGACACATGGCCGAGCGGCTGCACGGCGCGAATCGGTGGATTGCCGCGCTGGCGTCCGCCGCGTCGCACGCGCCAGCCGGCGCTTCGAAGCGTCGCGCCGACACTCGCGGCGTCAAGGCGGGTACACTCCGGGCGACGACTTCCGTCCGAGCTCCGCCGAGCCGGGATATGACCCCCTCCCGCATCGACACCCCACTGCTTCGCGTCGCATATGAGGTCTCGGGTCCTTCCGACGGCTTCCCCGTGGTTCTCGTTCACGGCTGGCCGGACGACGCCCGCACATGGGATCCGGCGTTGCCCGCGCTGCATCGTGCGGGGTATCGCACCTACGCTCCGTGGCTGCGCGGCTACGGCCCGACGCACTTCCTCCGCGACGATACGTACCGCAGCGGCCAGCTCGTCGCGCTCGGGCAGGATCTCGTCGATTTCACGAGCGCGCTCGGCCTCGGGCGGCACGCGCTCGTCGGACACGATTGGGGCGCGCGCGCCGCGTACATCGCCGCGGCGCTCGACGAACCGCAAGTCGCCGCGTGCGTCGCGCTGTCGGTCGGCTACGGCACCAACCACCCGGGGCAGGTGCTGAGCTACCCGCAGACTCAGAACTACTGGTACCACTGGTTCATGGCAACGACGCGGGGCGCGAGGCACGTCCGCGACGATCGGCGCGCGTTCACCCGCCACATCTGGAACGAATGGTTCGTCGCGTATACGCCCGACGACGCCGAGTTCGAGCGGACCGCGGTGTCGTTCGACAATCCCGACTGGGCCGCGATCACGCTCCATTCGTACTGCTCGCGCTGGGGTCACGCCGATCTCGATCCGGCCTACGCCGCGCTCGAGGCGCGCTTCAATCCCGTGCCCAAGCTGCGCGTACCGACGCTCACGCTGCACGGCGCGCTCGATCCGGTGAACCTCCCGCTGATGAGCGAAGGCAAAGAGGGCTTCTTCACCGGACCCTACGAGCGCAGGCTCGTCGAGGGGGCCGGGCATTTCCCGCAACGCGAGCGCACCGCGGAGACGGTGACGCAGATCGTCGGGTGGCTGCAGCGGTACCGCTGAGCCTTCGGAGCGATCGAAAGCCGCCGCGCGAGGCTACCGGGGCAACGGCCCGACGACATCCTTCGACGCGAGCTGGATCTGCTTGCGCATGAACGCATGGGCGGGATCGGCGTTCCGGTTCTCGTGCCAGATCAGCTTGATCGGCACAGTGATTCGTCTCGGCCCCGCGTCGAGCGCCCTCAAGCCGAAGACGTCACGGGCGAACTTCAGCATGCTTCGTGGTATCAGGCCGCACAGGTCCGACTGGCCCGCGACCATGAAGATCTCCAGAATCTCCGACACCTCGAGCACGCAATTCAACTCGAGACGTCGCCACTCGCGGATGCCGGCGACCGGGTGCTCGCCCTCGACGCGCGGGCGCAACGACACGAACCGGCACCTTTGCAAATCCCGGATCGAACGGATTTGCCGGCGCGCCGGATGCGCGCTCCGCGCGACGGCGATCACCGCATCACCAAAGAGCACGAGCTCACGGAATGGGCCGCGCGCGGGCGTCAGCCAGTCGACGGCGGCGTCCAGGCGTCCATCGCGCAGTCCGCGCTCGAGCTCGATCGGCCGCGATCGCGTGCTGAATGCCGCCTCGACGCGCGGTGCGGCGTGCGCGAGCCTTTCGAGCACGCGTACCGCAATCATCGGGCCGAGCGGGTGCGAGATTCCGACGAAGAACTTCCGCTCCGACGTTCGGGGATCGAACTCCCGCCGCTCGACGACCGACTGTCGCAACGATCCGAGCGCGCCGCGCACCTTCGCATAGACGAGGTCGGCGACCGGCGTGGGCAATACGCCATGGGCCTCGCGGACGAATAGCTCGTCGCGGAACACCGCGCGGAGGCGCGTCAGCGCGTGGCTGACTGCCGATTGCGTAATCGCCAGTCGTTTGGCAGCACGCGAGAGGCTTCTCTCCTCGTACGCGGCCTCGAACACCGGCAGAAGGTTGAGATCAACACTGCGAAGGTTGAGCACCGTGCATATCACTCATGCGAAATCTTCAGCGGATTCAACCCAGATACCGCTTTAGCATAACGGAAACGCACGAAGAGCGTTCGGCTACCGTTCGCTTCGCGTGCGGGGAGGGAGGGGGAGCTCGCGGGCCGCGAGCGCTCGGTGATCCCGGGCGCTCGCACGCGAGCCCTCGCGAGAGACCCCTTCGAGCCTGCTCGGTTCATCGGACGAACCGATTCGACCGGACGGACCGATTCGATATGAACTTCAACCTGATCCTGTTGGGCCTGCTCGGCTGGGGGCTCGGCCTACTCTTCGTCCTGACGCTGATGCGCATGTCCTCGGCGCAGGACCGTGCTGCCCGGCACGAGCAGAAGCGCATCGATCCTCTGGCCGACGTCACGATCACGCAGATCGGCGATTCGACCGGTGGCGGGCCGGACAATCCGACCGCTCGCCGCTAGTCTGGCGGCACAGCGCCGTTACGAGACGCCGAGCGCGGAGAGCGTCGAGGGCGCGAGCTCTCCCGTATCCGGCAGGCCGGACGCCCGCTGGAAGCGCTTGACCGCCTCCTGGGTCGTGGCGCCCCAGTGCCCGTCGACCGGGCCCGCGTTGTAGCCCCGGTCGTTCAACGCCTGCTGCACGGCGCGGACTGTCGGGGAGGTGTAGCCGCCCGGAGTCGCGGCTGTCGTGGTCGCGGCGCTCGTCGTCTGAGCGGTAGCTTGGTTCGTCGCCTGGCCGGTCGTCTGGCTGGTCGTCTGGCTGGTCTCGCTCGTCGTCGTCGAGCTCGGGTATCCGGTCGTTCCGTAACCCGCGTACGCGCCCCCGACGCCGCCGATCACGGCTCCCACCGGCCCGCCGATGAGCGCACCTGCCACGGCGCCGCTCGCGGCGCCGGCAACCGCTCCGGACGTCTGGTCCATCGTCTGCCATTGCGAGCAACCGACGAGCAGAGCGAAGGCGGCTATCGCAAGCGCGGGTCTTCCTGCCTGGATCGATTTCATGAGTCCCTCCGTCGGTGACTCCGGTTCGAACGTTACCGCAAGCTGCCGCATCGCAGCCTAGCGCATATCGCGTGCTACGACAACAGGTTATATCCCGGAGTTCCTGTAAGGGATCAGAAAGCGGGGCTACGCCTCAGGCGGTATGTTGACGTTGACGTGGAAGACGTTCTGCGGGTCGTACTTCGCCTTGATCGACTTCAGCCGCTGGACGTTGGATCCGTAGGCAAGGGCGAGGGCGGCTGCGCCGGTGTCGTCCTGATCGAGGTAGTTGACGTACACGCTCGGACGGACGAAGGGCCCGAGCGCCGCAAACGTCTCGCGCGCCCAGCGGATGCACGCCGTATCGCCGTCGGGCGCGCTCCATTGCGACAGCACCAGCGCATTGAACCCGCGCGCGCGCAGCGCGAATGCGGTCTTCACCGGCGCGATACGTGTGGCTGCACCGTGAAAGTGCTCGATCAGGATCATCGACATCGGCGAAGGGCAGGTCTTCTGGCATTCGACCATCGCGTCGATGGCCGCGTCGCTCAGCTCTTCGCAGAATTGCGATTTCCAGTAGTTGCGCGCGCCTCGCGGAAGGGACGCGTCGAACCTCGTGTTGATCTCCTCGTAGGTGATCGGCCCGAGGGTGTCCATGATCGGCCGACCGAACGACCTGATCGGCTTGACGACGCGTTCGGCAACGGCGCTGGGGCCGAAGTAGCCGGCGGCCATCGCTGCGATCTTCGTCACGCCGTCGGGGGCCGTCATCAGCGCCGCGACGAGCGACACGTCGTCGCTGGCCTTGTCTGCGAGGTCGCGGAAGAGTCTGAGCGTTTCGCGCGCGTCTGCAGCGGGCCACGCGATGAGACCACCGGTGGCCATCGGCCCCAACGGATGGAGCCGAAACTCGAACGACGACACGGCCCCGAAGTTGCCGCCTCCGCCGCGAACCGCCCAGAAGAGATCCGGATTCTCGTCGGCGGAGGCGCGCGCGATGCGCCCGTCGGCGAGAACGATCTCGACGCCGAGGAGATTGTCGAGCGCGTTACCGAACTTCGGCGATAGCCATCCGAGGCCGCCGCCGAGCGTGAGCCCCGCGACCCCCGTTGTCGACACCACTCCGCCGGTCGTGGCGAGTCCGTGCGCCTGCGTTTCGCGGTTTAAGTGGCCCCACAGCGTGCCGCCGCCAACGCGAGCCGTTCGGGCCTTCGGATCGACGAGCGTGTATTTGAGCGGCGAGAGATCGATCACGATCCCGTCGTCGATCGTGCCGCGGCCGCTCACGTTGTGACCGCCGCCGCGCACCGCGATTTCGAGCGACTGCTCGCGGGCAAAGCGCACGGCCGCCGCGATGTCGGCCGCGCCGAGGCACTGGGCGATGAGCGCGGGACGCTTGTCCACCAGCCCGTTGTGAACCCGGCGCGCCGTCTCCCAATCGATATCGCCGGGGAGCAGCAGACGCCCGCTGAAGTTCTTCGAAAGCCCCGAAACTGCTGACGACACGTCGGCCATGGCGATCTCCCCGCGAACGAAGCCCCATCATCGCAGGACGCGGGCCGCGAAGGCAACGCGTGCTCACGGAATTCCTCGTCGAGGGAAGCCCTCTCGTCCGGGCCTGAACATCACGGGAGTCAGCGTCCTCAATCCGCAGCTGAGCGGCAAGCGGCTCGAGCTGCTGAAGGAGATGAATCCGCGCCTTGCGAACGTCGCGGTCTTCTTCAATCCGGCAGAGCCGAACGCCAAGAGCTACCTGCACGAGACGCGAAGGGCCGCCGCGACGATGGGAATGCAGGTCGAGGCCTTCGAGATCAAGTCGCCTTCGGATCTCGACGACGCGTTCCAGGGCGCGAAAAGGGCCGGCGCCAAGGCAGTCGCCGTGCTCACGGATTACGTCACGCTCTGGAACAGGGAGAGTCTCGTGGCGCTCGCCGCGAAACATCGCATCCCGACCATCTACACCGAGCGGCTTTTCATCGAGGCAGGAGGCCTCGCGTCCTACGGAGCGAGCGACCGCGAGCTGCACCGTTGCGCCGCGGCGTACGTCGACAAGATCCTCAAGGGCACGCCGCCCGCTGACATTCCGGTCGAGCAGCCGACGAAGTTCGAGCTCGTGATCAACACGAGCGCCGCGAAATCCATCGACCTGCAGATTCCCAGCGCGCTGCGGCTGAGGGCGGACGACGTGATCGAGTAGGCGCGCGCGCGCAAAGAGCTCATGCGATCGCCGCGTTGCGCGGGGCAGAACGCCTTGTCGCTATGCAGCGATTTCGACCGTGGGCCAGATCACGGCCTGCGCGACGATCACGGATTTGCCGTCGAACGTGGCGACCGGCGGCCCGTAGAGCTGATAGCCGAGCGCCAGCGCCTCGCTCACTCTGTTGCAGAACATCGCGTCGTCCGGGCCGGTGAACAAGCGATAGATCGGCAGAGCGTCGGGTGGCGGATCGGGGCGCATCGCGGGTCCCTTTGGCAAGTCGACTATGGGTTACGGTACCCCGATCGGGGAAGTCAGGCAAACCGCGTCGCTCCCGGCCCGCGAACGGGGACCTTCAGGAATTGCCTTTGCGCGGCTATCGGCGTCCAATGCCCGACGTGCGTCGGTGCAGTAACGCGAAGGGGATACGCGGATGTCGCGACAATGCCTGTTGAGCGGTGCACCGCTCTTACGAGTCGCCTGCGCGGCGCTCGCCCTCATCGTCGCACACGCGCCCAGCGCTGAAGCTTTGTCCCTGGCTCTGGCCGACGGAAGAGTCGTCGAGATGAACAAGCCTTCGGCGTCGACACGCATCGTGGGCGCCGCGCAGGTCTGGGTGCTCCAGTCATACGCGATCTCAGCCGACTGCCGCCCGCCTCCGGGCTGCTATGCGAAGAGCCAGCTCATCAACTACGACTTCAGCTGCACGCCCCGATACGCCGTCGTTGCCGAGCGCATTTCGATGGATCTCAACGGTAACGTCGTCAAGCACGAAGTCATGGAACCAGGGGCGACTGTGACGCTGGACTATTTCACCGGCGGAGACGTGTTGGAGAGCTTCTGCGGACCGCTACCGGATCCGGCGGACCTGCGGGATCGGATGACGCCGGATCTCGGGACAAAACCGGGAAAACGCTAGCACCCATCCGACGCCCGCTGGACGTACGCATCGATCTGCCGCGCGAGGATCGGCAGCGTGACGCCGCCGTTTTCGAGGATCGCGTCGTGGAAGGCGCGCAGGTCGAAGCGCTCGCCGAGCGCGGCCTCGGCGCGCTTGCGCAGGGCAACGATCTCGAGCTCGCCGACCTTGTAGGCGAGCGCCTGGCCGGGCCATGAGATGTAGCGATCGACTTCGGTGCGGACTTCGTGCTTCGACAGCGCAGTGTTCGACGCGAGATAGTCGAGGGCCCGCTCGCGCGTCCATTCCATCGCGTGCATCCCGGTGTCGATGACGAGCCGGCACGCGCGCCACATCTCGTAGGCCAGCCGCCCGAAGCGAGTATACGGCGTGTGGTAGATGTCCATCTCCTCGCCGAGCTTCTCCGTGTAGAGCGCCCAGCCCTCGCCGAATGCGTGCGGATAGAAGTTCCGGCGGAACCGCGGCAGGTCGGTGAGCTCGCGCGCGAGCGCGATCTGCAGGTGATGCCCGGGGACAGCCTCGTGCAGCGTGAGCGCTGGCAACGCGTAGAGCGCGCGCGTCTCGAGCGCGTGCGTGTTGACCCAGTACTCGCCGGCGGCGCCGATCGGGCCCGGGTTGTAGCGTCCGCTCGTGTAGTTGGGCGCGAGCGCCTCGGGCACGGGCTTGACACCATACGGCGTGCGCGGGAGCTTCCCGAAATAGCGCGGAAGCTTGCCGTCGATCTCCTTGCAGATCCACGCCGCCTGGTAGAGCAGCGCGTCGGCCGTCTTCGCATAGAATCGGGGATCGGTGCGAAGGAATGCCAGAAACTCGGCGAAGCTCCCGTTGAACCCCACCTCGCGGACGATCGCCTCCATCTCGGCGCGAATACGCGCCACTTCGGCGACGCCGGCACGGTGGATGCTCTCCGGCGTGGCGTCGGGCAGCGTCGTGAAGTAGCGGACGAGATCGCCGTAGTACGCGCGGCCGTTCGGAAGCGCGGAGGCGCCGATTGTGCTGCGCGCAGCGGGGCGATATTCGCGCTCGAAGAAGCGCTGGAACGCGGTGTATGCGGGCATGACCGCGTGCGCGAGTGCGGCCTTGGCCGCGTCCGAGAGGCGCTCGCGATCCGAGTCCGGCAACCGATCGGCAAAGCTCGCGAACGGCCGCCAGAACGGCGAATCCTCGGGGGCTTTGTACTGCGCAGCGGCGACGATCGACGACACGCCGTCGATGACCGCAGCCGGCAGCGTGAATCCTTCGCGCATGCCCGTCCGCGCGTTGGCGATGTTCTCGTCGAAGTAACGCGGGATCTCGTCCAACCGCGCGATGTAGTCCTCGTACTGCTTCGTCGTTTGCGGATCGTGCAGCGAATCGAGCTGCAGCAGGTCGGAGAAGAATCCGCTGTCGCTGTTGAACGGCAGGCGCCACTCACGGTATTGAGCCGATGTCACGCGGCTCGCGACCATGAATTCGAAGATGTCGTAGCTGATCCCCTCCTGTTTGTTGAGGCTTGCACGATCTATGTCGTGCAGGCGGCGCAGGAAGTCTTCGTCCGCGGCGAGGCGGCGCGCCTGCGCGTCCGGCGTGACGCTCGGAAGGCGATTGTCGTAGGTTCGGACGCCTTCGGCCGTCGCAGTGAGCGGATCTTCGCGCCAAGCGAAGGCGCGCTCTTCGGAGAAGAGTTGGGCGAGTGCTGTCGCGGAGCGCGGTGCCGAAGGAGTTGATGACGCGACTGTCATCTTGGTTCGACGTAACTCACCCACCGGACCGGGTATCAGCCGTGTTGCGGCGTCGTATCCGCTACTGGGTGATCGTCCAACCTCGAATCCTCGTCATCGCGCACCATCGTCAAAGCCGCAACGAACAACAACCCGAGACTGAATCCTAGACTCGCGGCCACCACCAACCACCAAGCAGAGACCATCGTTCCCTCCCGACACGACGCTATGACTGGACGGTAAGCCTCCGTGAATCGTTAATCGTTGTTGCAACCGTACGCAGGGGGCGGCTCAATCCCAGCTCAGCGCCCCACCCGTCTGATACTCCGTGACTCTCGTCTCGAAGAAGTTCTTCTCCTTCTTGAGATCGATCATTTCCGCCATCCACGGGAACGGATTGTCGGCCTTGTCGAAAAGCGGATCGACGCCGATCTGCTGGCAACGGCGGTTGGCGATGAAGCGGAGGTACTCCTTGAACATCGTGGCGTTGAGGCCCAGAACGCCGCGCGGCATCGTGTCTTCGGCGTAGGCGTACTCGAGGTCGACGCCCTTCTTCATCAGCGCGCGGATCTCCTCGCGGAACTCCGGCGTCCAGAGGTGCGGGTTCTCGAGCTTGACGGTGTTGATGAGGTCGATCCCGAAATTGCAGTGCATCGACTCGTCGCGGAGGATGTACTGGTATTGCTCGCTTGAGCCCGTCATCTTGTTCTGCCGGCCCATCGCGAGGATCTGCACGAAGCCGACGTAGAAGAAGAGGCCCTCCATGATGCAGGCGAAGACGATCAGGCTCTTAAGGAGCTTCTGGTCGGCCTCGGGCGTGCCGGTTTTGAACATCGGATTCGTCAGCACGTCGATGTACGGGATCAGGAATTCGTCCTTGTCGCGGATCGACTTGATCTCGTGGTAGGCGTTGAAGATCTCCGCTTCGTCAAGGCCCAGGCTCTCGACGATGTACTGATACGCATGCGTGTGGATCGCCTCCTCGAACGCCTGGCGCAGCAGGTATTGCCGGCACTCCGGCGCCGAGATGTGGCGATACGTGCCGAGCACGATGTTGTTGGCGGCGAGCGAGTCGGCGGTGACGAAGAACCCGAGGTTGCGCTTGACGATCAGGCGCTCGTCGTCGGTGAGCCCGTTCGGGTTCTTCCACAGCTCGATGTCGCGCTGCATGTTCACTTCCTGCGGCATCCAGTGGTTCGCGCAGGCGGCGAGGTACTTGTCCCACGCCCAGCGGTATTTGAACGGAACGAGCTGATTGACGTCGGAGGCGCCGTTGATGACGCGCTTGTCTTCGAGCCGAACGCGACGGAAGCCGTTCTCCATCGCCTGCTTTTCGACGTCGAGATCGTGCACCGGTTCCTTTGAAAAATGCGGCGAGAGGATGCCGTTCGCGATGTTGGCGGCCGCCTGCGCGCGAATCGTCTCCGCTGTCGCCTTGGCCACCCGCGGTTGCGGGGCGGGAGCGACGTCGTCGTCGAAGCTCAACATGGTTCAGTTCTCCTCAGCACATCTTTTTGGATCGAGGCGACCGAAAGGTCGTTCAATGCATCGCGCTCAACTTTTCGTACAGGTAATCGGGGGCGAAATCCGCGCCGTGATGCCACGCGATGGTCGCGAGGCCGTAGTCGAGATAGAACTCGGCGAAGCGGACTCGGTCGCGCAGGATGTCGAAGTTCTCGCCGTAGAGATCGTCGGCGAGATCCACCACGCCCTTTTTGCCGTCGTTGAATTCCAGCCAGATCTTGTAGTCTCCGAGGTACCTCGCTTCAGTTACGTGTCGCTGTACGTGCTCGTATCGTGCCAACTCGACCTCCGTCGGGCAGGTGGACGAACGCGCC
>DATKMY010000039.1:0-7289 GCA_035541655.1 Casimicrobiaceae bacterium
CGGCGTTCGCGGCAGCGGAGGCCGCGATGCAGGCGTGGCAGCAGCGCTGGGAAGCGTTCACGCGCGAGGGCCACGAGGCTGGCCAGAAGGCAATGGTCGAGCGGGCGCGCATCGAGCACCTGGACGGTGGGCTTCGCCGCACGCTCGTGCAGCAGGAGAAGGTGCAGGTCGAGCGCGACGAGCTCGCGAGCCAGGACGCGAGCGCGGCGATCGCGGCGCTCGCGGCGCGCGATGCGGCCGCGGCCGCGGAGGACGAGAAGGCCCAGGCGCACCTGAAGTCGCTCCTCGATGCGCAGCAGGCGCTGCGCGACGGCGAGCGGCAGCTGCAGGCGGACCTCGACCGCGCGCGCCAGGACGTCGCGAAGAGCCGCGGCCAGGTCGTCTCGATCGAGGCGCTGCAGCAGGCGGCGCTCGGCCAGGCCAAGGGCAAGGTCGTCGACTGGCTGCGCGGGCATGCGCTCGGCGAGCGGCCGCGCCTCGCGCAGGAACTCAGCGTCGAGCGGGGCTGGTCACGCGCCGTCGAGACGGTGCTCGGCAGCTACCTCGAGGCCGTGTGCGTCGACGGCCTCGACGCGGTCGCCGCGATGGTCGGCGACCTCACGGTCGGGCAGGTGACGTTCATCGGCGGCGGCGGGCGGGCTTCCGCGGCGCCCGACCGGCTGCTCGGCAAGGTCAAGGGCCCGGCGGCGCTCGACCAGCTCCTCGGCGGCGTCTACGCGGTCGAGCATCTCGGCGAGGCGCTAAGCCGCCGTGCCACGCTCAAGAGCGGCGAGTCGATCATCACGCGTGACGGCGTCTGGATCGGGCGCGAGTGGCTGCGCGTCAGCCGCGACCAGGACGCCCATGGCGGCGTCCTCGAGCGCGAGCAGGAGCTGCGCACGAGGCGCGAGGAACTCAAGACCGCCGAGGCGGCGCTCGCCGCGCGCGAGCGCGAACTCGCGGCCGCCCGCGAGCGGCTCGCGGCGCTCGATGCGGGCCGCAACGATGCGCAGGAGGCGGCGAACCGGCTGCACCGCGCGCACGTCGAGGTCCGCGGCCAGCTGGAGTCTGCGAAGGCGCGGGCGGATCAGGGGCGCGAGCGCGTCGCGCGGCTCGCGACCGAGGCCGAGGAACTCGCCGCCGAGATCCGCAGCGCACAGGACGAGACGCGCGCCGCGCGCGCCCGGCTCTCCGACGCGCTCGAGGCCATGCAGGCCTGCGAGGCGCGCCGCCCTGAACTCGAGTCCGAGCGCGAGCGGCTGCGCGAGGCGCTCGGCGCCGCGCGCGCCGGCGCCGAGAGCGAGCGCTCCCTCGCCCAGGAGGCGGCGATCGCGGTCGAGTCCAAGCGCTCGACGCTCGCGTCCCTGACGACGAGCCTCGAGCGCGTGCGCGGGCAGCTCGAGCAGCTCGCGGCGCGTCGGACGGAACTCGAGCGCGAGCTCAGCGCCGGGGAGGAGCCGCTCGCCGCGCAGCAGCGCGAGCTCGAGACCCTGTTGACTCGCAAGCTCGACAGCGAGCGCGGGCTCGCCATCGCCCGCGCCGCGGTCGAGACCGCCGAGGCGCAGTTCCGGGCGCTCGACGCCGACCGGATCGTCGCCGAAGGGAACGTCGAGTCCGCACGCCAGGAGGCGAACGCCGCCGCGCTCGCCGCGCAGGAGACGCGCGTGCGCCGCGAGTCGGTCGCCGAGCAGTTCGCGGCGATGCGCTTCGAGCTCGACGCGGTGCTCGCGGGGCTTGCACCGGAGGCGAACGCGCAGCAGTGGGAGCTGAACCTCACCGAGGTCGAGGGCAAGATCGAGCGCCTGGGGCAGGTGAACCTCGCCGCGATCGACGAGTTCAAGGAGCAGTCGGAGCGCAAGGAGTACCTCGACCGGCAGTTCGGCGACCTGACCGAGGCGCTCAACACGCTCGAGCAGGCGATCCGCAAGATCGACCGCGAGACCCGCCAGCGCTTCCAGGAGACCTTCGACCAGGTCAACGCCGGCCTCAAGGACAAGTTCCCGCGGCTCTTCGGCGGCGGTCACGCCTACCTCGAGCTCATCGGCGAGGACGTGCTCGCGGCCGGGGTCGCGGTGATGGCCCGCCCGCCCGGCAAGCGCAACGTCACGATCAGCCAGCTGTCGGGCGGCGAGAAGGCGCTCACCGCGGTTGCGCTCGTGTTCTCGATCTTCGAGCTCAACCCGGCGCCGTTCTGCCTGCTCGACGAGGTCGACGCGCCGCTCGATGACCACAACGTCGGGCGCTTCTGCGACATCGTCCGCGACATGTCCGAGCGCGTGCAGTTCGTGTTCATCACCCACAACAAGAACACGATGGAGCTCGCGCGCCAGCTGGTCGGCGTCACGATGAACGAGCCCGGGGTCTCGCGGCTCGTCTCGGTCGACGTCGACGAGGCGCTCAGGATGGCCGCGGCAGGCTAGCGATGGCGAGCCAACTGCGCTTCATCCTGCTGGGCCTCGGGATCGTGCTGATCGCGGGCCTGTGGTGGTGGGAAAGGCGGCGCGGGAAGGGTCCATCCGAGGATGCGGCGCTGAGGTCCGGGGACCGCTTCGAGCCGCGGCTCGAGACCGAAGGGCATTCGCCCGACCTCAGCTCCAAGAACAGCGCCTCCGATGCGCCGATCCGCGCGCACGAGGAGCGTCCCGTTCCGCGCGGCAATCCGCCGCTCGTGACGATCGAGGACCTGCCGGAGAACACCGACAGCGTCGTGCTGGCCCCCGAGCCCATCCCGAACGAGGCGCCGGTGACGCCGCCGACGATCGTCGCCGAGCGCCGCCGGTACCGGCCCGACCGGCCGCCGGCGCCGGAGCCGCTCGAGGAGCCGACGGCCGAGGGGCTGATCGAGACCGTTGCCCCCGAGCCCGAGCGCGCGCCCGCCGAGCCGCCGCCACGCCAGCAGCGGATCGTCGCGATTCGCCTCATCGGCGATCGCGAGCGGCGCATCGACGGCGGCGAGCTCAAGAAGGCGCTCGGCGCCGAGGGTCTCGAGTTCGGGCGCTACTCGATCTTTCACCGCGTCATGCAGGGCGGGCGCCCCGTGTACAGCGTTGCGAGCCTGGTCGAGCCCGGCTCGTTCGACGAGACGGCGATGGGCTCGGCGCAGTTCCCCGGCATCTCGATGTTCGCGGTGTACCCGGGGCCGATGCCGGCGCCGCAGGCGTTCGACGAGATGCTCGCGACGGCGCGGCGGCTCGCCGACCGCCTCGGCGGGGCGCTCCAGGACGACTCGGGCAGCAGCCTGACCGGCCAGCGCGTCCTCAGCATCCGCGAGGAGCTCGTGCACTTCGAGCACCTCGTCGCGCTGAGCCGGTCGCGGCCGGAGGCCTGAAGAGCCGATGGCCGGGGCCCGCGAGCGCGTTCAGGCACTGCGCGAGCAGATTGCGCGCCACGACTACCGCTACTACGTCCTCGACGACCCCGAGGTCCCGGACGCGGAGTACGACCGGCTCGTCAAAGAGCTCAAGGCCCTCGAGGCGGCTCATCCCGACCTCGTGATCGCCTCGTCACCGACGCAGCGCGTCAGCGGCATGGCGGCGCGCGAGTTCGGCGAGGTCGAGCACCGGGTGCCGATGCTGTCGCTCGACAACGCGTTCAGCGACGAGGACATCGTCAACTTCGACCGCCGCGTGCGGGAGCGCCTCGAGATCGAGACCGAGGTCGTCTACAACTGCGAGCCGAAGCTCGACGGCCTCGCGGTCGGCCTGCTGTACGAGGACGGCGAGTTCAGGGTCGGGGCGACGCGCGGCGACGGCCTCAAGGGCGAGGACGTCACCGCCAACCTGCGCACGCTCAAGAGCGTGCCGCTGAAACTCCGCGGCCGCGGCTTTCCGCGCACGCTCGAGGCGCGCGGCGAGGTGTTCATGCCAATCAAGGGCTTCGAGCGCATGAACCGCGAGGCGCAGGAGCGCGGCGAGAAGACCTTCGTGAACCCGCGCAACGCCGCCGCCGGCGCGCTGCGGCAGCTCGATCCGCACATCACGGCGATGCGTCCGCTCGAGATCTTCTTCTACGGCATCGGCGCAGTCGAGGGCGGAAAGCTGCCGGCGCGCCACAGCGAATTGCTCGCGGCGCTGCGTGGCTGGGGCCTGCGGACCTGCCCTGAAATCCGCGTCGAAAAAGGCGTCGAGGCGCTACTCAAGTACTACCGGTCGATCGGCGACAAGCGCGCCTCGTTGCCGTACCAGATCGACGGAGTCGTCTACAAGGTCGATTCGCTCGCGCAGCAGCGGGATCTCGGCTTCGTCGCACGCGCGCCGCGTTGGGCGATCGCGCACAAGTTCCCGGCGGAGGAGGAGCTGACCACCGTCAGGGACATCGAGTGGCAGGTCGGGCGAACCGGCGCCCTGACGCCGGTCGCGCGCCTGGAACCCGTGTTCGTCGGCGGTGTCACGGTGAGCAACGCGACGCTGCACAACGTCGATGAGCTGCACCGCAAGGACGTCAGGATCGGGGACAGCGTCATCATTCGGCGCGCCGGGGACGTCATCCCGGAGATCGTCCGGGTGATCATCGAGCGACGTCCGGCGCACACCCGGATCCCGAAGCTCCCGAGCCACTGCCCGGTGTGTGGCTCGGATGTTCGACGAATCGAAGGGGAGGCGGTCGCGCGGTGCACGGGAGGCCTGGTCTGCGCCGCGCAGCGCAAGGAGTCGCTGAAGCACTTTGCGAGCCGGAGGGCCATGGACATCGAAGGACTCGGCGACAAGGTCGTCGATCAGCTCGTTGATGCGGGACTCGTGCACGATGCCTCGGACCTGTATCGCCTGTCGGCAAAGCAGCTCGCCGAGCTCGAGCGGATGGGCGAGAAGAGTGCCGCGAATCTCGTTCAGGCGATCGAGAAGAGCCGGGAGACGACGCTACCGCGCTTTCTGTTCGCGCTTGGCATTCCGAATGTCGGCGAGGCCACAGCGATCGCGGTCGCCGAGCACTTCGGCGAGTTGGAAGCGCTTCAAGCGGCGGATGTCGAGAAGATCATGGAAGTTCCGGACGTAGGTCCGGTCGTCGCCGCGGCAATCCGAGAGTTCTTCGATGAGGCCAGGAATCGCCGCGTGATCGCGAAACTCGCGGAACACGGTGTGCATTGGCCCGCGACTGTTGCGATTCGCACCGAGCATCAGCGATTGGCTGGCAAGACTTTCGTCCTGACAGGAACGCTTCCTACGCTCAGTCGCGCCGATGCTGAAGCGATGATCCGAAAGGCTGGAGGCAGAATTACCAGCTCAGTAACGAAAAAGACGAGTTTCGTTGTGGCTGGCGACAATGCAGGGTCTAAGCTGTCGAAGGCGATCGAGCTGGCCGTCTCAGTGATTTCCGAGGCAGAATTGCGTTCTTTGATCGCTGCCGGCCCTTAGCGCCAGACTTCGTGTCGGGCGCTGTCCACGCAAATGCGCCAACTCCAACTGCAATTCCGTTCTCAGCTGCTCTTCCGCTTACGCCTCGACGGGCGAGCCAATCGTCGATCGAGTCGACGAGGTACTGGGCCTGCCCTTCGACGAACCGGAGAAAGACTGGCAGATCTTCGCGGCGGATGGTGACATCCGATAGCTGACGTTCGTATAGGGCGGGCGGGGCCGACGTCACATTGTGCGCGATAGTTCGAAGTAGTCTTGTCGCTGCGACCGTCGCGTAAGCGAGATTCAGTGCGCTAGGACTCCCAAGGACGGCCGAACGCCGCGCTGGTGTGTATAGTCCTCGCGAACCATCCGCGAACCCGAACTTAACTAGATCCAACGCTAGCTGTTGCGCTCTTTGCGGGGTAGCCGCGATCAATTCTGCGAGCGACGAGAGGGACGGTTTTCCGAGCATTGGCAAAGGTCGCGGCGAACCGTCGGTCGCTAAGTATTCGTCCCTGGAATGCCAGAGCGTCAATAGTTCTGCTATGTCGCGAAATCGCTGATGCTCGGATTCGAAGCGTACGCGCGATGTTGAACGTCGCCGGACGACACGCGACTTTCTTCGCTGAGACGGCCCAACGAACGCGGTTAAGAGCTCATCAATGGCTCGAATGAGCTGAGCCCGCGCGAATTCGGCAACACTGTCTATGCCAATTCTGTGATCAGTTTTCCGTCGACGATTTTGACTCATATCGTTTCCGTCCGCGCTCCGCAGCGATGTCTATTGAGCTTGATCGTTGGACTCGCATTGCGTGATGACCAAATGGAACACCGATCCATCGGACTTCTCTTCACGGGGGGTAGGTCGGCGGGGCGAGCTATTCGCATGGAGGTAATCCGCAACTGCTTCCATGAAGCGCTCGGTCCGAAGGGCGATCGTCTTCCGCACCGCCAGTGGCACACCATTCGGAAACTGCACGGAAATTCGACGAAGGGCGGTAACATCGCCAGATTTCGAATTCGCCGCGCCGCGCAGTAGTACATCGACGTCGGCGGAAAGCGCCTCAAGGTCGACATGCGGCCGATCCGATTCGAGTACGTAGTAGCGACGCACGGGCTTAATCGCGCCGCCCGGAGATACTTCCGCCATGCCGCCGGCAATCAGTTCCTGCAGAACTGCCATGCGCGGAATATCCCCGCTGTAGCGACGCACGAGGTCATCAAATGAGCCCGGTCCAGTCATCGACAATGACCGTGGACTTCCTGTCGTGTCGACGAACCGCGGATCGGTAAACCATCCGTGCATAACCCGTTCCGTGCGCTGCTCGGCAAAGGGCTGTAGCTTCGCAGAATTTGGAAGTCTCACTTTTGCTACTTCCGCACGCGATAGTCCCGTTAGGACCGCAATCCGCGCTGCCGACGGCCGCGAGCCGCGCTTCTCAATTTGGGCCGCGGCTGCCTCAACAAATGCGGACTTGGCGGCGGCGATAAAGTCCCCTAACCCAAATCCGAGAGGTAAGAGAATTGCTGCTACGCGTTTCGTAACGACGTACGCTAATTGACTGGCCAGTGACTTGGACGCAGGTTCCACAACTGCTGCCCTTGGGGCGATTGCCCGACTTCTGCTCTAGCGCAATTCTCGCTTTACTCGGTCGAGGGACGATGCCGGCAAATTAGTGCCGTTCGCCGAGTAATTAATCTGGCGCACTTCGCCAAATGCGCGTTTCGGCGCGTCGAACGCACACCCTGCGCCGACGCGAACGACAGCGCCAAGAAAAAGCGACCGTCCCGCACTCAAAGTGCTAGGGCACGGTCGCTGGCTAGGGCCTTCACACTCCCTGAGGAAACGTTAGGGAGTGAATTCGTCGATCACAGAGCGTTCAGTTGGACCCCGAACTGCCGGAAATTCCCATAGTTGAGCTTCCCGAGATACCAGAGGTCGAGCTTCCCGAGATTCCAGACGTTGAACTACCGGAA
>DATKMY010000040.1:0-10356 GCA_035541655.1 Casimicrobiaceae bacterium
CTCCGGTACGCGCCGGTAACCTCGCAGAGCGCCTGCTTGCGCACCGCGACCTGCGAATACGGGGCGAGGTTGGCGCTCGCCGCGGCAATCGCGGAGTCGGAGAAGTCGATCGCGAGGCCCGACCAGCCTTTCCGCGCAAGATACGCACTCACGTCGCCGCGGCCACACCCGATCTCGAGGAACGGGCCGCGCAGTGCGTAGCGCTCGATGAAGCGATCGAGGCAATACAACATGTACTGCTTGAGGGGAAGGAAGTTCGCCATCGGCAAATGCGGATGCGATGCCGCGCGATCGACATGCGCGCGCCACCGAAGGGAAAGCTGGCGCGACCAGCTTACGCCGTTCCGCCGACTGTCAATCCGTCGATCTTGAGCGTAGGCTGGCCGACGCCCACGGGCACGCTCTGACCGTCCTTGCCGCAGGTGCCGATCCCGCTGTCGAGCTCCAGGTCGTTGCCGACCATCGACACTTTCGTCAATGCGTCGGGACCGTTGCCGATCAGCGTTGCGCCCTTCACCGGATAGGTGAGCTTGCCGTTCTCGATCCGCCATGCCTCTGCGGCGGAGAACACGAACTTGCCGCTGGTGATGTCGACCTGACCGCCGCCGAAATTCACCGCATAGAGGCCGTTCTTCACCGACGCGATGATCTCGCCGGGATCGTGCGCGCCGGGAAGCATGATGGTGTTCGTCATCCTCGGCATCGGCATGTGTGCGAACGATTCGCGCCGTCCATTGCCGGTGAGCGGCACGCCCATCAGCCGCGCGTTCAACTGGTCCTGCATGTAACCCTTGAGGATCCCGTCTTCGATCAGCACGGTGCGCTGCGTTGGATTGCCCTCGTCGTCGACGTTGAGCGAGCCGCGCCGGCGGTCGATGGTGCCGTCGTCGATCACGGTGATGCCCGACGTCGCGACACGCTGGCCGACGCGCCCCGAGAACGCGCTCGTCCCCTTGCGGTTGAAGTCGCCTTCGAGTCCATGACCGATCGCCTCGTGCAGCAGGATCCCCGGCCAGCCATGTCCCAGCACCACCGTCATCGTCCCCGCCGGCGCGTTGCGGGCGCCGAGGTTCAGGAGTGCCTGTCCAACCGCGTGCTCCGCGTAGCGCGCGAGCACGTCGTCGGTGAAATAGCTGTAGTCGAAGCGCCCGCCGCCTCCGGCGTAGCCCTGCTCCCGACGGCCGCCTTCCTCGACGATGACCGTGAGCGACACGCGGACGAGCGGCCGCACGTCGGCGGCGATGAGGCCGTCGCTGCGCGCGATCAGCACCGCTTCGTACTCGCCGGCGAGCGACGCCATCACCTGCACGACGCGCGAGTCGCGCGCGCGTGCAAACCCCTCGAGCCGCTCGAGCAGCGCGACTTTGGCCTCTTCGGGCAGCGAGGCAACCGGGTCCGCGGCCGCGTAGAGGCTCCGGGCCGCGCCGATGCGCCCGATTGCGGCGACCGCCGACTGCCCCTGCCTGCCGATCGCGCGCACGGCGACGGCAGCCTCGTGCAGCGCGTTGGGCGTGATGTCGTCGGAATACGCGAACGCCTGCTTGTCGTCGTGAACGGCGCGAATACCCACGCCGCGATCGATGTTGAACGAGCCCGCCTTGACGATGCCCTCCTCGAGGCTCCAGCTCTCCATGCGCGAGTACTGGAAATAGAGGTCGGCGAAATCGACGGCGTGCGTGTGTATCGAAGCGACGACATCCGAGAGCTCGCGCTGCTCGAGGCCGGTCGGCTCGAGCAGCAGGCGCCGCGCATCGGCGAGGAGAATGTCGCTGACTGGAGGGACGGATAGGTCGGTCACGGGAGTCGAAAGTTGACGGATCGGCAGGCGGCCGGCCTGGTCCGACCGCCAAAACCGCATTGTCGGCGGTCTCGGGCGGTCAGGGCAAGGATCGAGATGCCGCCGATTTCCTCGGATTCAAGCCGCCGCCGTCGCGCCCTTGCCGAGGTAGGTCGTCGCGACACGCGGATTCGTCGCAAGGTCCGCGCTCCGTCCTTCGAGCGCAAGCTCGCCGGTCTCGAGCACGTATCCGTAGTCGGAGGCTTGCAGCGCCGCGCGCGCGTTCTGCTCGACGAGCAGGATCGAAACGCCCGCGGAGCGCAGTTCGCCGATGATGTTGAAGATCTCCCGGACGATCAGCGGCGCGAGGCCGAGAGAGGGCTCGTCGAGCATCAGCAATCGTGGCCTGCCCATCAGCGCACGGCCCATCGCGAGCATCTGCCGCTCGCCTCCGGAGAGCGTCCCTGCGAGCTGATCGCGACGCTCTTCGAGGCGCGGAAAGCGCCGATAGACCTCGTCGCGCGTCGACCGCCAGCGGCGCTCGCCGCCGCGGGCGCGCGCAAAGCCGCCGAGCTCGAGGTTGTCCGCGACGCTCATCGCAGCGAAGAGCTCGCGCCGCTCGGGGACCAGCACGAGGCCGCGCGCGACTCTCTGCTCGACGCTGAGTCGTGCCGCAGGCGCGCCGAGATAGTCGAGCTCGCCTCGAGCAGGCAGGAGGCCCATCAGCGCCGCGAGGAGCGTCGTCTTGCCCGCGCCGTTCGGCCCGATGACCGAGACGATCGTCCCGGGCGCGACGACGAGCGACAGATCGTGCACCGCCTCGACCTTGCCGTAGGCGACGTGCAAGTGTCGAACTGCGAGCAGCGGCGTCACGGCGAGGTCCGACATCCGTTCCGCCCGCAGCGCTTCGAGGTGTTCTTCATACGGCGACTCCGCCAAGATAGGCTTCGAGGACCAGCGGATCGCGCTGGATGTCGGCCGGAAGCCCTTGCGCGAGCTTTTCGCCGAAATCCATCACGACGAGCCGATCGGTCAGTCCCATGACGAACTCCATGTCGTGCTCGACGAGGAGTACCGTCATTCCCGCGCCTTTCAACTGCCGCAACAGTGACGCGAGGTCCTGTTTCTCGAGATAGCGCAATCCCGCCGCAGGTTCGTCGAGGAGCAGCAGCGCCGGGTCGGCCGCGAGCGCTCGCGCGATTTCGACGATCCGCTGCTTGCCCAGCGGCAGGCTCCCCGCCGCGTCGTGGAGGTGCGCGGCGAGCCCCACGCGCCCGATCGCGCGCGCGGCCTCCGCCCGCGTGCGCGCTTCCTCGCTGCGGTCGAGAGCGAGAGCCGCCTTCACCACGCCCGAGTGGCCGCGGAGGTAGGCGCCGAGCGCCACGTTGTCGAGGACGCTCATCCGGGGCACGAGCTTCACGTGCTGGAACGTGCGGCCGATGCCGCGTCGCGCGATCTCGAACGGCGTGCAGCGTCGGATCGATTCGCCGCGAAAGACGATGTCCCCCGAAGTGAGCGGAATGGCGCCGGAAATCAGGTTGAACATCGTGCTCTTCCCGGCGCCGTTGGGCCCGATGAGCCCGAGGATCTCGCCGTGGACGATCGTGAACGAAAGGTCGCGCACGGCAACGAGACCGCCGAACTCCTTGCGCGCGGAGCGCACGTCGAGCAACGAACCCGGCGAGATTCCGCGCTCGCGCGCGGGCAGCGGCTGCGAATCGGCAATCGGCGGCGGAGTTCTCTGCGGCAGCACCGCGGCGATCCATGGCCACACGCCATCCCTCGCCCGCTGCAGAAGGATCACCATCAGCACGCCGAATACGACGACCTCGAAATTGCCGCTGCGCCCGAGGAGCGAGGGCAGCGTGTCCTGCAATACCTGCTTCGTCAGCGTGATCAGCGTCGCGCCGACGACCGCGCCCCACACGCTGCCGGCGCCGCCGACCACGGCCATGAACAAGTATTCGATTCCCTGGCCCAGGCTGAAGGGCGTCGGGTTCACGAAGCGCTGCAGATGCGCGTAGAGCCACCCCGAGACGCACGCGAGCAGCGCCGCGTAGACGAAGACGACGATCTTCAGGCGCGCGGCATTGACACCGAACGCCTCCGCCATCTCGAGGTGACCGCGCAGCGCGCGGATCGCGCGACCAGGCCTCGAGTCGAGCAGATTGGCCGTCGTCCACAGCGCGGCGAGCGCGATGCTCCAGATCAGGAAGTAAAAATAGCGCTCGTTGCGAAGCTCGAGACCGAACAGCTCCAGCGACGGGATGCCGGTGATGCCGGTGTGACCTCCAAGGAATTCCAGGTTGCCGAACAGGAAGAAGAGACTCTGCCCCCAGGCGATCGTCGCGAGCGGCAGGTAGTGCCCGCGCATCCGCAGTGTGATGAGGCCGAGGAAGAGTGACAGGGCCAGCGTGAGCGCAAGCGCGAACCCGAGATTCACCCACGGCGACAGCGCGAAACGCGTCGTCAGGATCGCCGTCGTGTAGGCACCGAGGCCGACGAACGCAGCCTGTCCGAACGACGTCTGGCCAGCCACGCCGGTGAGAAGCACGAGGCCGAGGGCGACGATGCTGTAGAGGCCGACGTAGTTGCCGAGCGTCACCCAGAACTGCGGCGCGGCGAGCGCAACGAGCGCGAGCGCGACGACGAACGCGGCATAGGCGGCCCCTGCGCGCGGGCTCACGTCACTCCTCCTCGTGATGACGGGTGGTTAGGCTGCGCCACAGCAACACCGGAATGATCAGCGTGAACACGATCACTTCCTTGAATGCGCTCGCCCAGAACGACGCGAACGACTCGAGCAGGCCCACGAGCACCGCGCCCGCGGCCGCGAGCGGGTAGCTCGCCAGCCCGCCGATGATCGCGCCGACGAAGCCCTTGAGGCTGATCAGGAAGCCCGAGTCGTAATACACCGTCGTGATCGGCCCGATCAGGATGCCGCAGAACGCGCACAGGAGCGCCGCCAGAGCGAACGTGAGCGCGCCAGCGAGATCGGGAGGGATTCCGACGAGCCTCGCACCGACCCGGTTGAGCGCCGTCGCGCGCAGCGCCTTGCCGAAAAGCGTACGGTTGAAGAAGAAATAGAGGGCGGCGATCGTCACGACGCTCGAGAGCACGACGAGCAGACTCTGCGCGCTCACGTTGACGCCCGCCACGTTGAACGATTGCACCGAAAAGGGCTGCGTGCGCGAGCCTTCGGCGCCGAAGAACCACAGACCGAGGCCGCTGAGCGCCAGGTGCACGCCCACAGAGACGATCAGCAGCACGAGCACGCTCGCTCCGGCCAGCGGCTGATAGGCAATGCGGTAGAGAAGCGGCCCGAGCGCGGTGACGAGCGCGAGCGTGACGACGATCTGCGCCCAGAACGAGAGATCGGATGTCGCGAGCCAGTTGCTCGTGCCCGCGATCGCCGCCGGCACGCCCACCCAGAGCGCCAGTTGCCGAGGGATGCGCCGCATTTGCCCGTTGCGCACGCAGGCAACCGTCTCCATCAGGCCTGCGACCACGGCAACGGCGGCGAGCAGGCCGATCGTTCCGGGCGGTTTCCCCTGCTGCAGCCCGGCGAGCGTCAGCGTTCCGTACGCTAGGAATTCGCCGGAGGGAATCCAGATGACACGCGTCACCGCGAAGACCAGGACCAGCGCGAGCGCGAGTAGCGCATAGACGGCACCGTTCGTGATGCCGTCCTGCGCGAGCAGCGCGACGATCGTCGGGTCCATCGAGCGAGAGTGGCTAACGTGCGCCGGGGCGCGGCGCGCGCAAACAGCGTATCCGGCCTATCGTTCGAGCGAATCGCTACGCTCGCAGATCCCTCGTGCCTACTTCACCAGCACCCATTGGCCGTTGTCGATCCTGATCATCGTCCGCGCGCGGTTGTCGAGCCCGTTGTGCTCGGTCGCCGTCATCGTGTAAACGCCGTGGGTAGCGACGAGGTCTTTCGTGCTCTCGAGCGCGTCGCGCAGCGCGAAACGGAAGTCCTTGGTGCCGGGCTTCGCTTTCTTCAGCGCCTCGGGGATCGCCCGCGCGAGGAGGAGGTAGGCATCCCATGCGTGACCACCGAAGGTGGAGCGCGAATCCTTCCCGTATTTCGCTTCGTATTTCGTGATGTATTCGGCGGCCGCCCTCTTGATCGGATTCGAATCGGGAAGCTGCTCGAAGACGAGCATCGGACCGATCGGCAGGATCGTTCCGTTGCCGTCCTTGCCGACCACGCGCAGGAAGTCCGGGTTGGCGACCCCGTGCGTCTGGTAGATCTTGCCCTTGTAGCCGCGCGCGACGAGTTCCTTCTGCGGCGTCGCGCCCGGGGTGCCGGCCGCGGCAATCAGAACCGCGTCAGGGTTCGCGGCGACGAGCTTCAGCACCTGCCCGGTCACCGACGAGTCGGTGCGATTGTATTTCTCCTCGGCAACGATCTTGATGCCGGCCGTCTGCGCGGAACGCTTGATCTCGGCGAGCCAGCCGTCGCCGTAGCCGTCGGCGAACCCGATGTAGCCCATCGTCTTGACGCCGTTCTGCTTCATGCTGACCGCAATCGCATCGGCCATCAGCGAGTCGCTCTGCGGCGTCTTGAACACCCACTTCGTCTTCGGGTTGGCCGGATCGACGATCCGCGAGGAGGCCGCCATCGAGATCATCGGCGTCTCGGCGTCGGCAACGACGTCGACCATCGCGAGGGAATTCGGCGTGATCGTCGAGCCCACGATCACGTCGACCTTGTCCTCGGAGATCAGCTTCTTCGTGTTGGTGACCGCCTTCGTCGTGTCGGAGCCGTCGTCCAGCACGATCCAGTTCACTTTCTGGCCGCCGATCGACGTGGGCAGCAGCTCGAACGTGTTCTTTTCCGGAATCCCGAGAGAGGCCGCGGGGCCGGTCGCCGACAGCGTCACCCCGACGTTGATGTCCGCCTGCACGGACGCCGCGAACCCGGCGGCGGCCACCGCGAGCGCGGCGCAAAGCGCCGCCAGCCGATTGCGATCGTGCATCGAATTCCTCCTTGAGTGTCGACATGGCCCGGCGCCCGCGCAGCGGGAGCCGGCGATTGTTCGCGGCGGCGCCCTGCGCTATTTCTTCAGGGCGTCGCGGATTTCACGCAGCAACAGAACCTCTTCGGGCGGCGCCGCGGGCGGCGGCGGCGGGGTTTCGCGCTTCAGCCGATTGATCTGCCTCACCATCAGGAAAATGACAAATGCGAGAATGATGAAGTTGAGCAGCACGGTGACGAAGTTGCCGTACGCGAAAAGCGGCACGCCGGCCTTGGTGAGCGCCTCGTACGTCATCGGGCCGCTGTAGCCGGCCGGCGGGCTCGCGAGCATGACGAACCAGTTCGAGAAATCGAGGCCACCGAAGATCCGGCTCACGATCGGCATGATCAGATCCTTGACGAGCGAATCGACGATCTTGCCGAACGCGCCGCCGATGATGACGCCGACGGCGAGGTCGATCACGTTGCCCTTGACCGCGAACTCGCGAAACTCTCCCATCATCGACATCTGAAGGCTCCTTCGAAACGGCGTCGCCGCCCCACAAGCGGACTCTCGCGCGTCAGATCGCCTGTTCGCCGCTCTCGCCCGTGCGGATTCGCACGACCTGGTCGACGGCGGTGACGAAGATCTTGCCGTCGCCGATCTTGCCGGTGCGGGCCGCCTTGATGATCGCTTCGATCGCGCGATCGACGTCCTTTTCGCCGATGATCAGCGTGACCTTGACCTTGGGCAGGAAGTCGACGACGTACTCGGCGCCGCGGTAGAGCTCGGTATGCCCGCGCTGGCGGCCGAAGCCCTTCACTTCGGTGACGGTGAGGCCGGTCACGCCGATCTCGGACAGCGCTTCGCGCACTTCGTCGAGCTTGAACGGTTTGATGACGGCTTCGATCTTCTTCATTGCGGCGGCCCCGTGCAGCGGACCCGCGAGCCGCGGGTCGCGACGTAGCTTACACCAAGCCCGTGCGCGACGGGCAATCAGCCGCGGACCGCTTCGGCCGCGGCGCGGACGCAGATCGCGTAGCCCGAGACGCCGAACCCCG
This sequence comes from Casimicrobiaceae bacterium, assembly GCA_035541655.1. Lineage (GTDB taxonomy): Bacteria > Pseudomonadota > Gammaproteobacteria > Burkholderiales > Casimicrobiaceae > CAIWHR01. The sequence goes on from DATKMY010000040.1 coordinate 7,803, forward strand.
CGATGACGCCTGTGGCAACCTTGGACACGTAGGAGCGGTGATAGTGCTCTTCGCGCCGGTGGATGTTGCTGATGTGAACCTCGAAGATCGGGCCGGCGAACATCTTCAGCGCGTCCAGGATCGCGATCGACGTGAACGAATACGCCGCGGGGTTGATGACGATCGCGGAGCCGCGGTCGATGGCCTCGTGGATCCAGTCGATCAGCGCGGCTTCGCTGTTCGATTGCCTGAATTCGAGTGCGTGGCCTGCCGCCGCCTCCCGGCACATCGCCTCGACCTCGGCGAGCGTCGTCGTTCCGTATATTTCCGGCTCGCGCCTCCCGAGGCGACTGAGATTGGGCCCGTTCAGGACATAGATCGATCTGGCGTTGTTCATGCGTAGCTCCGGATCCAGCGCGTCAACCCTTGTACCCCATCGCCCGCGGCAGCCAGAGAACCGTCTGCGGGACGAACGTGATGATCGCGAGCACGACGATCGCGACCGTGATGAAGGGGGCGGCCTCGCGCACGATGGCCATCAGCGGCCGCTTGGTCATGTTCGCCACGACGAACAACAGCAAGCCAAAGGGGGGCGTCAAGAGGCCGATCATGATGTTCACGACGACTACGACGCCGAAGTGGACGAGATCGATCCCCAGCGCCTTGGCGGTGGGGATCATTATGGGGACGATGATCAGGAGAATCGTCGTCCCCTCGAGCAGGCATCCGAGGACAAGCAGGATCACATTGACCAATACGAGGTAGGCAAGCGCCGTCACGTGGAATCCGGCCATGAAGAGGTGGACCGACACCGGAACGTTCTCGATGGTCACCACATAATTGAAGACGAGCGCGCCCGCGATGAGCATCCCGACGCCGGTCGTCGCCTTGGCACTCGAAAGGAGCACGTCGTAGAGTTGCTTCCAGGAGAGCGCGCGATAGATCAGCACCGACGCGAACAGCGCATACAGCGCCGCGGCAGCAGCCCCTTCGGTCGGCGTCATGACGCCGCCGTAAATGCCGAACAGCAGGACGACCGGCAGCATGAGCGCCGGAAACGCGTCTCGCGTGATGCGCGGAACTTCGCGCATCGGGACCGGCGGCTCTACCGGATAGTTCCTGCGCCGCGCGATCACCGCGTTCATGATCATGAAAGCAACGCCGAGCATCAGCCCGGGGACGACGCCGCCGAGAAACAGGTAGCCGATCGACGTATCCGACACGAGCGCATAGACGACCATCGGAATGGACGGCGGGATGATCGGTCCGATGATGGCCGCGGACGCGGTGATCGCCGCCGCATACTCGATCGGATATTTTCCGCCCTTCGTCATCATGCCGATGATGATGCGGCCGATGCCAACCGCGTCGGCGATCGCCGAACCGGACATCCCGGCAAAGATGATGTTCGCGACGACGTTGACGTGTCCGAGGCCGCCGCGGAAGCGCCCGACGAGCAACAGACAGAATTTGAGAAGGCGGTCGGTGAGACTGCCGCTGTTCATCAGGTCCGCAGCGAGGATGAAAAGCGGCACCGCCAGCAGCACGTAGCTGTTGAAGAGACCGTTCAATATCTGCTCCGCCGCGGTGCCGAGATCGAGTCCGGCGACGAGGAGGTAGAACACCGACGCGGTAATCATCGACAGGCCGATCGGCAGCCCGAGGACGGCCAGCGTGACCAGCACGATGATGCACAGAGTGAAATGGCCGGGCATCAAATGCGGTCGGCGTCTTCGACGACATCGACCTCGGGCGAGGCTCGACCTCGGAGCGCGAACCAGGCGATCCGTGCGTGCTTCAGAATGCAGACGACGGAGAAGATCACGTAGATCGAGTACAGATAGTCGAACCGCATGCCCAGAGCGGCCGACTTCTCCCGTTTCATGAAGATCACGTAGCTCCACGTCGCGGGCAGCGAAACCGCGAACATCAGAATCAGCGCGGCGCAGGAGACCACGGTAAATGCGCGGCGCGTCGACTCCGACACGAGGCCCGTCACGATGTCGAAGCGGATCTCGTCGTGATCGGAGAGGATGAACGAGGCGCCCCACAGCACCACCCACACCCAGCATAGGACCGTGACCTCCTCGGACCAGGCGAGAGGCTTGTTCAGCACATACCGGAACACGATTTGCAGGATAAAGCTGACGAACATCAATGCGATCAGGACGACCGCGACATTCTCGGCTCGCGCGCGCAGCCACCTGCCGACGATCGACTTGCTCGAAGCTGTCACGAACCCTCCCTTCGCCTACGCGCCCAAAGCGAAGGCGCGATGCGAATCCCACGCCAGGTCAGGCGGCCGCCAATCGACGGGCGGCCGCCGAATGACCTGCCAGACCCGAGTCAGAGGGCGTTGATGCGCTCCAGCGCGCCCTTGGGCCAGTCCTGCCCGTACTTGTCGACGTATTTCTTCTGCGCGAACGCGCGGAACGCATTGAGGTCGGGCGTATACACCTTCTTGCCGTTCGCCTTGAAGAACTCGAGCGCGTCTTTCTCCTGGGCGTTGAACTTGGTCGTGTAATCGCCGATCGCCTTCTCGGCGGCGGCCTGGAATGCCGCTTGCTGCGCAGGA
>DATKMY010000041.1:0-9447 GCA_035541655.1 Casimicrobiaceae bacterium
TGGGTCGTGCCGCCGCTCGTCGTCACGCGCGAGGAGCTCGACTGGGTCTGCGCCGCGATCGACGACGCACTGGCGCTCGCCGATCGGCTGCTCTCCCGGACATCAGTCGGCCGCGGCTAGCTCACGCTCCGCGCGCTCACCGCGTATCGCTGTCGCCCGATCCGGAGGGCGACGGCCTGGACTCGATCTGGAAATCCTGGGGGCCGAACGGGAAGTCCGTCTCTTCGGTCGGCGGCGGCGACGCCTCGAGAGCCTGTGCGGACGCGCCGGGGCCCCGCCATACGCTCGGCGGATACGCGAGCACGAGCGCGAGCACGACGAGCTGGGCGATGAGATAAGGCGACAGCGCCCGGACGAAGCGTCCGGTCCGGATGGGCCGTGCGATGCGGTGCCGCACCATCAGGACGGCGTACCCCATCGGCGGAATCAGAAAGCTCGCCTGCAGCACGAGCAGCGTGAGCACCGCGACCCAAGTGGCATCGGGGACGCGAACCAGCAGCGGCGGCATGACGATCGGGATCACGACGAAGATCATCTCGTAGGCGTCGAGCACGAATGCGCAGACGCCGAGGATGACGAGCACGACCACCAGCGCCTTCCGCGGATCGCCGCTCATGCGCGCGAGCCAGTCCGCAACCAATCGGTCGGTTCCGAAGGCGCGGACGACGAGTGTGAAGATCGTCGCGCCGACGAGAAGCGCGAACAGCGCGCCGGTCAGCGCCATCGTGTCGCGCAGGATCTCGGCGAGAATCGTGCGCGTCAGCGTGCGCGTCGCGACTCCGTAACAGAAGAGCGCCACGCCTCCCGTGGCGGCCGCCTCCACGGCGTAGAGAAACCCGAGCGTGACGCCCGCGAGAAGCGCCGCGATCGCGGCTGCCGTGACGATCGCCGTGATCCACTCGCCGAGCGCCGGCGCTGGCGGCGGGACTCGCCGCGCCCACGTGCGACGATTGCGCCCCCAGGCGACGAACGCGCACAGCAGCAGCAATATGCCCGCCGGGATCAGCGTGCCCTGAAAGACGTCCTGGGTGTTGACGATGCGCGTGGCGACGCCGGTCGCATTGACGGCTTCAGTGTGCGCGCGAAGCATCGCATCGCCGAGCAGAATCAGCACGAGCGAAGGCGGCACCACGACTCCCAGCGTGCTCGCGACACAAACCAGCGCCGCACCCCGGACCCGCGGCACGCCCGCCTCCGCAAGCCGCGGAAGAATGGTGCGCGTGAGCATCGCGGCGCTCGCGCCCACCGAGCCGTTCATCGGCGCGAGGAGCACCCCCAGGCCGAGCCCTGCAAGCGGCGCGCCGGCGCCCGTCCAGCGCAGCGCGCGGCGCGCAGTGCGAAACAGCACATCGGCCAACGGCAGCCGGTTGAGGATCGCGCCCATCAGCACGTAGAGCGGCAGCGTCTGCAGCAGGTCGTTCTCGAGCAGGCCGATCAGCCGCGACGGGATCCCGGTGAGGAACTCGAGCGGAATCCTCCCGAGCGCAACGCCGGTCGCGGCGAACGCGAGCGCGACGCCGATCAAGAGCATCCACGCCGGAAGACCGGTCGCGAGAATCAGCGCGGCGACCACGGCGAGCATCCACAGCCCCGCTGATTCCATCGGGAACGGGCCTAGTGGCGCGCGGGAGGGGATCCGCCGATGCCATCCGCGAGCGCCTGGACGAGCACCAGCACGGCAAGCAGCACGACCGCCGCCTTGACGACGAAATATCCGGGATTGAAAGTTTCGGGGAATGCCTCGAGCTCGGCGACCGAGTTCCACACGATCGGCCACGCGCTCCACAGGACGAACGCCGACCCGGGAACGAGGATCGCAAGCGAGCCGATGCGCGCAAGCCGCGCGCGCAGCGCCGGCGAATAGCGGTGCGCGATCGCGTCAGTCGCGAGATGCGCGCGAAGGCGCGTCGCGCAGAGGATCGCGACGCTCACGTACAGCGCGAACAGGCACTGCGCGAGGTCGTTCGCTTCGCGCGAGTAGGCCTGTACGAGCTCGCGCAGCGGCCACTGCAGGAAGAGCAGCAGCGAAAGCGGGAGCGCGAGGATCCCGAAGGCGTCGACGAGCGCCCCGAGCACGCGATCGAGCGCCCGCCGCCAGGAGGGCGCCGGCCGCTCGTCGGAGGACGTCATCCCGTTTCGCGCAACGCTGCGCGCCTTACCCGACGTGGCGCTGCAGGAACGCGATCGTGCGGCTTCGCGCGAGCTTCGCTGCCGCCGCATCGTAGGATCCGCGCTGGTCGCAGTTGAAGCCGTGATCGGCGGCGTAGAGGTGCACGTCGATCTCGGGGTGTGCGGCTGCGAATTTCCTCACGCCGTCCACCGGAATCCCCGCGTCGCGCTCGCCGAAGTGCGCGATGACGGGACAGCGCGGTCGCTCGGTCGAAGCTTCGAGCATTCCGCCCCCGTAATACGGAATCGCGCATGCGAGGCCGTCGAGCCTGGCGGCCGCCATCCACGCCACGTAGCCGCCCCAGCAGTAGCCGACGATTCCAACCTTGCCGGCGGAAGCGGCGGCGTCGCGCGCAGCGCTCACGTCCTTCAGCGCTCCGTCGATCTCGGCCTTCGCCTTGAGCTCGCGACCCTTGGCGATGTCTTCGGGCTTGTAACCGACCTCGAAGCCTCGCTGATAGCGGTCGAACAGCGCCGGCGCGATCGCCAGGTAGCCGTCGGCGGCGAATCCTTCGCAAACGCTGCGGACATGGCTGTTGATGCCGAAGATCTCCTGCGCGACGACCAACCCGCCGCGCGGGCGCCCCGCGGGCTCCGCGCGATACGCCGAGATCGTGAAGCCATCGGCGGCCTTCAGTTCAAGCATTTGTCCCATCATCTCCTCCTACAGATACCTCGCGTAGAGATAGGCGTGCGAAATCAAGATGGAGAGCAGCATCAGCGGAAACGCCACCTTGAGAAACTCCACGAAGCGGAACGCGATCCCGGCGCGATCGGCGAGCCCCGCGACCACGAGGTTGGCCGAGGCCCCGATCAGCGTCCCGTTGCCGCCCAGGCAGGCACCGAGCGACAGGGCCCACCACAGCGGCAGCAGCGCCGCATCGCCGCCGAGGTTCGGCGCCATCGACTTGATCAGCGGAATCATCGTCGCAACGAATGGAATGTTGTCGATGAACGCCGAGAGGATCGCCGACGCCCAGAGTATGGCGAGCGTGGTCACGTTGAAATCGCCGCCCGTCGCCTTGAGCAACGCCTGCGCCATCAGGTCGATGAGGCCGGCCTTCTGGATCCCGTGAACGAGCACGAACAACCCGAGGAAGAACATCAGCGTGATCCATTCCGCTTCGGAGAGCGCCGCGTGAACGTTCTTCGACTGCGTTTCGGAGTCCCGGCCCAGGTTGTCGAGCAACATCAGGACCGCGGCACCGAAGATCGCGATGGTCGCGGGCTCGATTCCAATCTGCCGCTGCAGCATGAAGCCGACGATGACGAGCGCGATCACGGCGAGCGACTGCTTGAGGAGCCGCGCGTCGGTGATCGACTGGCTCTCGTTGAAGCTCATCACGTGCCGCCGGTTCTCTTCGGTCGCGACCAGATGGCGCCCCCAGACGTAATAGAGCGGGACCATCGTCGCCACCATGATTACGGCGATGATCGGCGTCAGGTGAAAGGCGAAATCGTTGAAGGTGAGGCCGGTCGCCGAGCCGATCATGATGTTGGGCGGATCGCCGATCAGCGTGGCCGTTCCGCCGATGTTCGACGCGAAGATCTGCGCGAACAGATACGGATACGGCTTCACCTTGAGCTCCTCGGTCATCAGCAACGTCACCGGCACCGTGAGCAGCACCGTCGTGACGTTGTCCAGGAAGGCCGAGAAGAACGCGGTGACGATCGACATCATCAGCATGACGCCCCAGGGGCTCGCCTTCACCTTCTTCGCCGACCAGATCGCGACGTACTGGAACAGCCCCGAGCGCCGCGTGATGTTCACGATCAGCATCATCCCGAGAAGCAGGCCGAGCGTGTTGAAGTCGACTGCGGCCAACGCGTCGGACTGCGTCATCACGCCGACGAGGATCAGCAGCCCCGCCCCGAGCAGGGCGACGATCGCACGGTTCACCTTGTCGGTCATGATGACGATGTACGTGCCGACGAACAGCGTCGTCGCCACCCCGAGCGCGGGCAGCCCGAACAGGATCGCCGCTGCGTGCGTTTCGCCGTGCATCATGCGCTCGCGCGCTTTCCGAGCGCGGCGAGCACGTCGCGCGCGGATGCCATCCCCACGAGCTTGCCGCCGTCCGGCGAGACGACGGGAATATTGTTGGCGCCTTGATGCAGCAGCAGCACGATCTGCAGCGGCGGCGTTTCGGGATGCACGACGTGCTCGGGCATCGCCGTGAACTCTCGAACGGGGCAGTGCTCGATCTCGCGCATCTTCTCGCGGAGCTGCCCGAGCGTGTCGGACACGAACGCGAGGTCGGTGAGCCCCCCGTCCAGCAACGCCCCTCTAGGGAGCAGCGCGGCGTAGAGGCGATCGAGCCGGAAGAGCCCCACCAGCGCGCCGGAGGCGTCGACCACGGGGAGGTCGGACACGCGGTCGGTCAGCATTCTGGCTGTCGCATCGGCGACGGTGTCCGTGTCCTTCAGAGACGCAAACGTCGTGCTGTAGATCGCCTCGGAACCCATCACGCCCGCTCCTTTCGCGCGCCGGGGCTGTCGAATGGCAAATGCGGCGCCGCAACGACCGCACCCCGACACTTTGTGCCCGGCGATTCTAGCGGAATCGGCGCTCGGTCGCGTCTGACGCGCCGCCGCCCTCGCGAAACGGGTAGCATGAACTACCGAGCACGAACCAGCAGTCGACATGGAGGCGACGATGGGCAAGGGCAAAGGCGGCGGCGGATATCCGAACCCGAAGGGACACACCGGGCCGAAGACGCAGTTTCCGCAGGCGAGACGGCCGCCCGCGGCGATCGTCCCGCGCGCGATGCCGCGGACGAAGGCGAGCCCCAAGGGGCGCTAGCGGCGGCCCCTCAGCGTGGCCGCTCAGGCCCGGGCGCAGTTGGCTGCTCGGCCGCGCCGAATCGGCGCACCGCGTCCGTGAGAACACTCGACGCCGCTGCGGTCGCGCATCTGCGTCGGATCGCGCTCGAATTCGACGCGGGATCCGCGACCCGCAAGTCGGCCGCGCTCGCGCAACTCGCGCGCCGCGCGATCGACGATCCGATCGCGCTCGTCGCCTATCACGATTGCCTGCTCTGCCTGCTCGCGTATCCGGAGACGCGCGCACTGCGCGACGCCGCACGCGCGGAGCTGGCGCGCGTTGCCGGCGCAGCGCGCGGGATCTCGGTCGGCGGCCGGGCACGCTCGCGCGCCAAGCTCGCGAACAGCGGCATCGCCTGGACGCCGCTGACGATCAGCTTCGGATGGGACATCGCGCGCTGGCTCGCCCGCCGCTTCCCGCGGCGCGCCGACATCGACTCGTTCGGCGACGATGGTCCGGCGCTCGCGGGCATCCTCGCTGCGGCGCTTCCCGCGATGGAGTTCGAGCTCGCGTCGAGCGAGGACGACCCGGCGGCCCTTCTCGAGCAGGCAAGCGCGGGCTATCGCGGAACGCGGCTTGCGTGGCTCGTCGGCGCGTTCGAGCGCCTGCCCTGCGACGACGCGCTGCGGGCGCAGCTCTTCGATGCGCTGCAGGCGTACATCACCATCGAGCCGGGGGGGTCGATGCTCTCGCGAACCTTCGTCCGCGGACTCCCTGCGCCGACGTTCCACCATCGCGACGGTCTCGCCCGGGAGGTCGATCTGCGGGCGCTCCTCGCGGAGCCGCTGCCGCGGCCGCGGCTCCTCTCCGAGCGCGCGCGGCAGCACGTCATCGACGCCGGTCGCGCGATGCTCGCGGCGCTCGGACGCGAAACCGACGCGATCGCGCTCGCGTACCCGGGTGGCGCAGCGTGGCACGACGTCGGACGCGGAATCGCCGTGGCGCTCTATTCGATGGAGCCCGAGCGCCGCGGCCCGCTCGATTCGCATATCGGGATGATGCTGTTCAAGAACGGCATCCCGGTCGGCTACGGCGGCGGCTGGCCGTTCGCCGGCACCTGCAGGATCGGCATCAACGTGTTCTCTCCCTTCCGCGGCGGCGAGTCGGCGTTGCTGTTCGGCCAGGTGCTGCGCGTCTACGCCCAGCGCTTCGCCGTAGGACGCTTCATCGCTGAGCCGTCGCAATTCGGCGGAACCAACAAGGACGGGCTCCAATCGGGCGCCTTCTGGTTCTACTACCGTCTCGGATTCCGGCCGATCGATGGGCACGCAGCGAGGCTCGCCGCCGCCGAATGGACGCGGATGCAGGCGGAACCCGGTTATCGCACGCCGATCTCCGCGCTGCGCAGCTTCACCCGCTCCGACATCGAACTGCGGCTGCGCGACGTTCTCGAGTGCGAGCCCGCGGACCTCAGCGGTGCCGCAACGAAGTGGATAGCCGAGCATCACGGAGGCGATCGCACGGCCGCGCTGGCGGCAGCCCGGCGGATCGTCGCGCGCAAGCTGGGCTGTGTCGATGCCGAGCGCTGGCCGACGAGCGAGCGGCGTGCCTTCGGCGAGCTTGCGCTGCTCGTCGTACGGTTCGAAGACCTCGACCAATGGCGGGCCGCGGACAAGCGCGCGCTCGTGCGATGGATGCGCGCCAAAGGCGGAGACGAATTCCGGTTTCACGCGCTGCTCGCGCGGCATCGGCGGCTGCGCGAGGCGCTCCGCTCGCTCGCCGCACGCGATTCGTGAACGATCGCGACACGCCGGCGCCCGAGCGAACGTTCGTCACAATAGCGACACCCGATGCGCGTAGAATTGCGGGAATCCCGATGTCCGCAACCAAGCAATCGAAGCCATACTCGGTGCGCCGTTCCGTGATACACGGACGCGGCGTGTTCGCATCCCGAACAATCCCCAAAGGGACGGTGATCATCGAATACCGGGGCGTGCGCACGAGCTGGGAAGAGGCGAGCGAGCGGCAGAGCAACGACGCCGGCGATCCGCTGCACACGTTCATCTTCGCGATAAGCGACGGGCGCGTCATCGACGCGAGCCGCCGGGGCAACGCGGCGCGCTGGATCAACCACTCGTGCGCACCCAATTGCAAGCCCTACGAGGACGACGAGGGCCGCGTCTTCATCGAAGCGGCGCGAACGATCCGCGCCGGCGACGAACTCACCTACGACTATCAGCTGGAGCTCGACGAGCGCGTCACGGCCAAGCTTCGCGCCGAGTACGCCTGCCGTTGCGGTGCGAAGCGCTGCCGGGGCACGCTGCTCGCGTCGCGCTAGGTCCCGCCCCGGCGCGAGCCGGATTTGCGCCGCGCCGTCGCCGGCGGCAAAATCGCCCGACCGCCACCCGCAACCGCGATCGGCGAACAAGGCCCTGGGAGGAATCGCCGATGGCGAAGAAGCGCAGCGTTGCGTCGCCCGGCACGCTGGTCGTGCTGGAGCATCATTCGAAGGTACTCGCCGGCAATCCGCTCGGCGACCCGCACGTCCGGCGGCTCGCCGTATGGCTGCCGCCGCAATACGACGCGGGCGCCGGTTCGCGCCGCGGACCGCGCTTTCCGGTGCTCTACGACCTCGTCGGATTCACAGGGTCTGGACTCGCGCACACCAACTGGAAACCGTTCGGTGACAACGTTCCCGAGCGTGCCGCGCGGCTGATCCACGAGAAGAAGATGGGGCCGGCGATCTTCGTGTTTCCGGATTGCTTCACCTCGCTGGGCGGCAACCAGTACGTGAACTCGACGGCGATCGGCGCCTATGCCGACTACCTGGTCAAGGAGATCGTCCCGTTCGTCGATCGCGAGTTCCGCACGCTCGCTTCGCGCGAGCACCGAGGCTGCTTCGGCAAATCCTCCGGCGGCTACGGCGCGATCATCCACGGGATGAAATACGCGAAGCACTGGGGAGCGATCGCCGACCACTCCGGGGATGCGTACTTCGACATGGTCTACGGTCACGACTGGCCGAACACGCTCAATGAGCTGACGAAGTACCGCGAGCCCAAGCGCGTCGCGGGACCCTACGACGCTCGCGCGGAAGCGCGCGCGCGCAAGGGTCTCGCCGAGGGCCTGGACGACGGGCGCGTCAAGCGCTTCCTCGACGCGCTGTGGAGCAAGGAGAAGCTCTCGACCGACGAGGGCCACGCGATCATGAATGTCTGCATGGCAGCGACCTACGATCCCGATCCGAAGGCCCCGCTCGGCTTTCGGCTGCCCTACAACCTGGAGACGGGCGAGCGGATCGACGCGCGCTGGCGCACCTGGCTGAAGCACGACCCGATCCTCCTCGTCGGCAGATACGCCTCCGCGCTCAGGACGCTCAAGGCCATCTACGTCGACTGCGGCTGGCGCGACCAGTACCACATCCATTACGGAAGTCGCATACTTTCGCAGCGGCTCGCCGAACGCGGCATCGCCCACACGTACGAGGAATTCGACGACAATCACACCGACGTCGACTATCGGATGGGCGTGAGCCTGCCGTTCCTGTACCGGGCATTGAAGCCCTGATCGACGGGTAGCGGTGAAGCACGCGGCGCACGCCGGGCGTGCCCTCTGGGAAGTCAAGGAGACCTGACCATGCGCTGGGGGGACTTTCGTCGCAGCGACAACGTCGAGGACCGCACCGACGGCGCGCCGGAAAGTGGCGGCGGCTTCGGTGGCGGTTTTCCCGGCGGTGGCGGCGTCCGCATCGGCGGCGGTGCGCTCGTCGTCATCGTCATCGCGAGCCTGATCTTCGGCGTCAATCCCCTCGAGATGCTGGGGATGATGGAAGGCGGCACGCCGGTCGCGCCGCAGGCTCCGCCACCGCAGGCGGCCCCCGGCTACGGCCCGCAACACGCGCCCGCACCCGGCCAGCCGCCCGTGACCGGCCATCGTCAGGATGCATCGCACGACTTCGTTTCGGCAATCCTCGGCGACACCGAAGATGTGTGGGGCGCGATCTTCAAGGCGCAGGGCGCGCAATACGTGAAGCCGCGCCTCGTGCTCTTCCACCGCAGCACCGACTCCGACTGCGGCCAGTACGTGCCCGGCGTCGGCCGGCAAGCATCAGCGACAACTGGACCGTTCTATTGCTCAGTCGATCAGAAGGTTTATCTCGACAGCGACTTCTTCCACGACCTCGCGCAGCGCTTCGGCGCGCCTGGCGAATTCGCGCAGGCTTACGTCATCGCCCACGAAGTGGGGCACCACGTCCAGAACTTGAGGGGGACGATGCGCAAGGTCGACCAGGCGATGCAGCGCACGGATACGCGCGGACGCAATGCGCTCTCGGTGCAGCTCGAGCTGCAGGCCGACTGCTACGCTGGCGTCTGGGGTTACTTCGCGCAAAAGCGCGGCAAGCTCGAGCCCGGCGACCTCGAATCGGGATTCCGTGCCGCTCAAGCGGTCGGCGACGACCAGATCCAGAAGCGCACCCGGGGCTACGTCGTTCCGGAGACGTTCACGCACGGCAG
>DATKMY010000042.1:0-2538 GCA_035541655.1 Casimicrobiaceae bacterium
TTCGAGCGCTGGGGCATCGCGGAAGCCGTTGCGCCGCGCCTCGCGCAAGCCGCGCCCGGCATCCCGGTCGGCACGCTCGTCGCAAGGGGCGACGTCGAGCTCGGGTTCCAGCAGCTGAGCGAATTGCTGCACGTGCCTGGAATCGAAGTCATCGGCAAGCTTCCACCCGATATTCAGGCCGTCACCGTATTCTCGGCCGCCGTTTGCACGGCCTCGAAGCGCCCGGCGGAGGCGAGCGCGGTGCTCTCATTCCTTGCCTCCCCGGAATCCGACGCCGCGATCCGCGGGCACGGGATGGAACCTGCGCGGAGCGGGTCGTGACCGCCGTCTCGCGTCGTCGAGGATCGTGACCCGGACAACATTACGGAGAAGCCGATGAGCGCAAGTTGTACGAGGTGTATCGCAGGTTTGCCTTTCGTGTTGCTCCTTGGGGCGCCGCTGCTCGCAACTCCGAGCGCAGATGCGCAGTCGTATCCCGGACATCCGATCAAGATCGTCGTTCCCTATGCCGCCGGAGGCGCAGTCGACATCGTCGCGCGGACGATCGGCCAGCCGCTTTCGGAGGCGCTGAAACAGCCGGTGATCGTCGACAACCGCCCCGGCGCGAGCGCGAATATCGGAATGGAGGCTGTCGCCAAGGCGGCCCCGGACGGCTACACGCTGCTGATGGCTTCGAACGGAATCGCAACCAACATGGCGCTGTTTCCGAATCTGCCGTTCGACGGTCGCCGCGATTTCGCGCCGGTTGCGAAGATCGGCTACGCGCCGCTGGTGATCGTGGTGCCCGCCTCGTCGCCCGCCAAATCGCTGAAAGACCTGATCGCGATGGCGAAAGCCGAACCTGGCAAGCTCACTTATGCGTCGGCCGGGAACGGCAGCTCGGGGCATCTGGCGGGCGAGCTCCTGAAGGCGTCGGCGAAGATCGACGTGCTGCACGTGCCGTACAAAGGAGGCGCCCCCGCGATCACCGATCTCCTCGGAGAGCGCATCTCGTTCATGCCGATCAACCCGGTCGAGGTGATCGCGCATATTCGCGCCGGTCGCCTGCGCGCGCTTGCCGTTGCGAGCGACAAGCGATTCCCCTTGCTGCCCGACGTCCCGACGGTCGCCGAAGCGGGGCTCCCCGGCTACGAGGCATCGGTCTGGTGGGGACTCGCCGCGCCCGCGAAGACGCCGCCCGAGATCGTCGGGATGCTGAACGCTGAGACGAACAAGGCGCTCGCCAATCCGGCCATCGCAAGCAGGTTGAGCGAGCTCGGCGTCGTCGTCACGCCTGGAACCGCCGAGCAGTTCGGTGCGTTCGTCAACGCGCAGACCGACCTCTGGTCGGGAGTGATCAAATCCGCGCGCATCCAGCCCGACTGACGGCATGACGGTGAACGCGCTGACCATTCGCCGCGCGACCGTCGAGGATGCGGCGGCGATCTGGGCCATATTGGAGCCCGTATTCCGCGCCGGCGAAACCTATGCGATAGCGCGCGACATCAGCCGGGAGAAAGCGCTTGAGTACTGGTTCGCGCCGGCGCACGAGGTCTTCGTCGCCGAGGCGGACGGTGTAGTTTCGGGGACGTACTGCATGCGCGCGAACCAGGCCGGCGGCGGCAGCCATGTCGCCAATTGCGGCTACGTAACGTCACCGGCGGCCCAGGGTCGCGGCGTGGCGCGGCAGATGCTCGAGCATTCGCTGGTCCACGCGAGGAGTCGCGGCTTCCTTGCGATGCAATTCAACTTCGTCGTCAGCACGAACGCGCGCGCGATCAAGACCTGGGAGAGCTATGGCTTCACGATAGTCGGCCGTCTACCGCTCGCCTACAATCACCCCACCCGCGGCCTCGTCGACGCGCTCGTCATGTATCGCGCACTTTGACGGACGTTCTGGGAGCGACCCTATGAAAATAACGATACTCGACGACTATTTCGACACGCTGCGGACACTCCCCTCGTTCCGCAAGCTCGACGGCCATCACGTCACCGTCTGGAACGATCATGTCCAGGATACCGATCAGCTGGCCGAGCGGCTTCGCGACACCGAGGCCCTCGTGCTGATCCGGGAGCGGACACAGGTTCGCGCTCCGCTGCTCGACCGCCTGCCGCAGCTCCGCCTGATCAGCCAGCGAAGCGTCTATCCGCACATCGATGTCGACGCGTGCACGGGCAACGGCATCATCGTTTCCTCGGACCAGCACGCGGGAACCCCCTCCTACGCCGCGGCCGAGCTCACCTGGGGTCTGGTGCTCGCCGCGATGCGGCAGATTCCCCAGCAGATGCGTGCGCTGCAGGAAGGCCGCTGGCAGATCGGGATCGGCCACACGCTGCGAGGCAAGACGCTCGGGATCTACGGCTTCGGCCGCATCGGCGCGGAGGTCGCCGGCTACGGCAAGGCGTTCGGGATGGAGATACTAGTGTGGGCGCGCGAGCAATCGATGCAACGGGCTCGTGACGCCGGCTATGCAACCGCTCCGGCGAAGCGCACGTTCTTCGAGCGGTGCGACGTCGTGTCGCTGCACATGCGGCTGGTCCCCGCCACGCGCGGAATCG
>DATKMY010000043.1:0-13323 GCA_035541655.1 Casimicrobiaceae bacterium
CGATACGGCTTAGCATCGCCCTGTCTTCAATCGGGATCGGCGGGCGCGTGTGATGCTCAAGGAAGAAGACGACCTCTCCTGGTACGCGCGGAAAGCCGACGCACTCAGGCAGCGTATCGCGGTCGAACGTTCGGACAGCGACGCCGACCGTGCCGAACGCGTGCTCTCGCTGCTCGAAGCCCTGCGCCGCGGCGGCATCAAGGGCTCGGTCGAGCGTCGCACGCTCTACACGCGACGCCTGCCGCCGGGCTGCCGGAGCTGCCTCGCGGGCAAGGGCACGAACGCCTACGTCACCGGCCTGTGCACGCGCGACTGCTTCTTCTGCTTCAATTCGAAGCCGCGGACGGACGAGCTGGTCGTCCACGGAATCCGTCTGTCCGAACCGGAGGATGCGCCCGAGGTCGTCCGGCGCTACGGCCTGCGAAGCGTGGGGGTCAGCGGCGGCGAACCGACGATGCGGCGAGATCGCCTGCTACGCCTTGTGCGCGCGTTGAGGACGCTGCCGTTCCCCGTCCGCATCGACCTTTATACAAACGGGGACCGACTCACCGACGCGTTGCTCGCGGAACTCAAGAACGCTGGCCTGGACGCGGTGCGGTTCAACCTCGTCGCGCGCGAGTTCGACACCGAACCCGTGCAAAGGGCCTTGCGCTACTTCGACGAGACAGCGGTGGAGGTTCCCGTCATCCCCGAACGGCTTGCCGAGATGAAGGAAATGGTCCTGCGCCTCGACGCGCTCGGCGTCCCCTTCCTCAACATCCACGAACTCTTCGCCTGTCGCGAGAACGCTGCCCGCGTGGCCGAGCACGGCTACGGCTCCGGCGGAGGGGCCAGCGGCGTGCTGCTGTGGGAGCCGGTCGCCGAGGGGGACGAGGCTGCGTTGTCGCTCCTGCTCTTCGCACTGGAGAACACCGCGCAACTCTCGGCCTACTATTGCTCGTGCAGAACCCAGCAGGACATCTCGCGTCGCGGGATGCGACGCCGCCTTCGGTTGGCGGCGAGCACATGACGCGATGATTTTGCGCTGCTGTCGGTGAGTCGTCGCTCGTCGGAGGCAACGAGCGCCTCACGCGCGAGCTGCCGGTTGCAGAAAGTCCGCTTGGCAGAAAGTCGCCTGGCGTGCTCACTCAACGGGCAAGCGAGTGGGTTTGCAAGCCCGGGACCGGCGCTACCGATCGCCGAGCCTCGTGAGGATCCAGTCGGCGGCGAGTAGCGTCCTTCGGTCCGCGGCGAGCGGACCGGCAACCGTGACGCCGACCGGCAGTCCTCGAGGTCCGCGTCCCACCGGCAAATGGACACACGGCACCCGCAGCAGCGTCCACATCCGGTTGAATAGCGGATCGCCGGTCGCGTGGATTCCCTCCGGCGCCTCGCCCACGGCGCTTGGTGCGATCACGACGTCGATGCCCTCGAACACGCCGGCGAGCGCCGCGCGGCACGATCGCGCGAGCGCCTGCGCGGCATCGAAGTGCTCCGTCGCGACAGCGAGGCCGGCGTCGATCATCGCGGTCATCTCGCGGCTCAGCTTCCCGCGATGCACGAGTCGCTCGTGCGACAGGCATAGCGCCACCTCGCGATGCATGATTGCGATCTGCGCGTCCACGAGTCCGGCAAAGGGTTGTGGCAGCGTGACATCGCGGATCTTCGCGCCCGCCTTCGCCAGCCGCCGGGCCGCGCCTTCGACGACGGCGACGGTCTCGGACGCCGCGCGATCCCATTCGTATGTTCGGCACAGGCCGATGCGAGGCGGATCTGCCCGCGGGCGCTCGATCAGGAGCTCGCGGCGATCGCTCAACGCGGCGACGAAAAGCGCGGCATCGGCCACGCTGCGCGAGACCACGCCGACCGTGTCGAGCGTGTCCGAGATCATCCTGGCGCCGACGCGATTGATCGTTCCATACGTGGGCTTGTAGCCGACGACGCCGCAAAACGCCGCAGGACGAACGATCGACCCGGCGGTCTGCGACGCGAAGCCGAGCGGCACCATCCAGTCGGCAACGGCAGCCGCCGACCCCGACGATGAACCACCCGGCGTGTGCGTCGGACCGTGCGGATTGCACGTCGGCCCGGGATGGAAAGTCGCGAACTCCGTCGTCACCGTCTTCCCGACGACGATTCCGCCCGCCGCGCGGGCGAGCGCGACCGATGACGCATCGGCCGCCGGCCGATGGTTCGCGTAGATCGGCGAGCCGTAGGAAGTCGGCATGTCGAACGTGTCGAACAGATCCTTGACGCCGATCGGCAGACCGTGCAGGAGTCCCGCAGTCGCTTGCGCGTCGAGCGCGCTTGCGCGGCGCATCGCACCGTCGACGTCGATGTGCGTCCACGCCCGGATCACGGGCTCGCGCTCGCGGATGCGCTCGAGGCAATCGGTCAACAGCGCCACTGCCGTGATCTCTCGCGTCGCGAGCTTGCGCGCGGCCTCGGTGGCGGTCAGGCGATTGAGGTCAGCCATTTGCGACTCCTCCCTTAAGACGCGTTGCCCGCCTGCTGCGCATCGTTCGCTCGGTCGGTGGCCTTCGTGCTTGCACCGGTCTCCGGCCCCCCGCGCAGATGGCACGCGACCAGATGCGCCGGCGCCACTTCCCGGAGCACAGGCTCCTCGGCGCGGCAGCGGTCGAACGCATACGGGCAACGCGTGTGGAACCGGCAGCCCGCGGGAATATTGACGGGACTGGGCACGTCGCCGGAGAGGATCAACCGCTTGCGCGCGATTGTCGGATCGGGAACCGGGACGGCGGCGAGCAGCGCCTCGGTATACGGATGCAGCGGAGCGCCGAAAAGCGCCCGTTTCGAGGTTAGCTCGACGATTCGGCCGAGATACATCACCGCCACCCGATGGCTGATATGCTCGACGACAGCGAGATCGTGCGCGACGAAGAGGTACGACAGACCGAATTCGCGCTGCAGGTCGACGAGAAGGTTGATGACCTGCGCCTGTACGGAAACGTCGAGGGCCGACACGGGCTCGTCGCAAACGATGAGCTTCGGGCGCGGCGCGAGCGCGCGGGCGATGCCGAGCCGCTGGCGCTGGCCGCCCGAGAATTCGTACGGGTAGCGCTGCATCTGGTCGGGCCGCAAGCCGACGCGGTCGAAAAGCGATCGGACGCGCTCGCGGACCTCCGCCGACGAGCCTTTCTCGAAGTTGCGCATCGGCTCGGCGACGATGTCGGCGGCACGCATCCGCGGATTGAGCGACGCGTAAGGATCCTGGAACACCGCCTGCATCTCGCGGCGGTACGGGCGCATCGCGCCGGCGTCGAGCCGGTCGATCCGCTGTCCCCGCCAAACGATCGTTCCCGCCGTGGGCTCGACGAGACGCAGCACGGTCTTTCCGAGCGTGGACTTGCCGCAACCGCTCTCCCCGACGAGACCGAGCGTCTCGCCTTCGGCAATCGTGAAGCTCACCTCGTCGACGGCGTGAACTTCCCCCGCCGAACGCCCGAGGACGCCCCGGCGGACACCGTAGTGCTTGGTGAGCGCCTTGACCTCGAGCAGCGGCGCCGATGCCCCGGTGATTGCGACGCTCGTCATGCGACGGCCTCGGCGAGCATTCGCTCCGACTCCCAGCAGGCGGCGCGGTGGCCGGCCGCCTTCTCCTCGAGCGGCGGATATTCGTTGCGGCAGAGGCTCGTCGCATACGCGCAGCGCGGCGCGAACGCACAGCCGACGATCGGCTCGGCAAGCGAGGGCACGGTGCCCGCGATTTCCGAAAGACGCGTCGCGACACCGTTCGAGCTCCCTTTGCCGAGCTTTGGAACCGAGTCGAGAAGGCCGCGCGTATACGGGTGCCGCGGGCGCGCGAACAATTCCGCTACCGGCGCCTCCTCGACCTTGCGCCCGGCGTACATCACGACGACGCGCTGCGCCATCTCGGCGACCACCCCGAGGTCGTGCGTGATGAGCACGATCGCGGCCCCCGTGCGCTCCTTCAACTCGCGCATGAGCTCCAGGATCTGCGCCTGGATCGTGACGTCGAGCGCAGTGGTCGGCTCGTCGGCGATCAACAGCTGCGGCTCGCACGCGAGCGCCATCGCGATCATCACGCGCTGGCGCATCCCGCCCGAGAGCTGATGCGGGTATTCGGCGACGCGGCGCTCGGGTTCGGGAATCCGCACGAGCCGCAGCATCTCGACGACGCGCTTCGTCGCCGCGTCGCGCGAGAGCCCGCGGTGGACCACGAGCACCTCGGCGATCTGGCGACCGATCGTGAGCACGGGGTTGAGCGAGGTCATCGGCTCCTGGAAGATCATCGAGATCGCATCGCCGCGGATCTTGCGCATCTCGGCCTCGGAAAGCTCGAGGAGATCGCGCCCATCGAACACGACGCGCCCGCCGACCGTCCGCCCTGGAGGTGCCGCGATCAACCGCAGGATCGAGAGCGACGTCACGCTCTTGCCGCAGCCCGACTCGCCGACGAGCGCGAGTGTCTCGCCGCGCGCGACGGAGAACGAGACGCCGTCGACAGCGCGCACGACGCCGTCGCGCGTGAAGAACCACGTTTTGAGCTCGTCGACTTCGAGGAGGGGCGCGGCACGCGCGCTTGGCATGCCGGCCATCTCACATCCGCCGCGCGAGCCGCGGGTCGAGCGCGTCGCGCATGCCGTCGCCGAGCAGGTTCACCGCGAGCACGGTCAGCGACAGGAAGACGCCGGGGAACAGAATCAGATAGCCGGCGATCTGGATCATGCTCCGCCCTTCGGCCATGATGTTGCCCCAGCTCGGGATGTTCGGCGGCGTCCCGGCGCCGATGAACGACAGGATCGCCTCGGTGATCATCGCCGAGCCGCAGACATAGGTCCCCTGCACGAGGAGCGGCGCGACGATGTTGGGAAGGACGTGGCGGACGAGGATCAGCGGCAGCGTCGTGCCTGCCGCGATCGCCGCCTCCACGTAGGGCTGCTCGCGGAGCGTCAGCACGAGTCCGCGCACGAGGCGCACGACACGGGGAACCTCCGCGATCGTGATCGCCGCGATCACGTTGCCTATGCTGGCCTTGGTGAGTGCCATCAGCGCGATCGCGAGCAGCACGGAGGGGATCGACATCAGTCCATCCATCACCCGCATCACGACCGCGTCGAGCGCGCGCACGTATCCGGTGACAAGCCCGATTGCCAGCCCGACGAGCGTCGACAGGATCGCGACCGCGAGCCCCACGACGAGCGACACGCGCGCGCCGAAGACGACGCGGCTGTAGACGTCGCGGCCGAGCATGTCGGTGCCGAACCAGTACTGCGCCGACGGCGGGCGTAACCGCTTGATCGGCGCGACCGCCTGTGGATCGATCGTGCCGAGCCACGGCGCCAGAATCGCCATGGCGATCATGCCGATCAGGATGGCTCCACCGATGAGCGCCGTCGGATGCCGCCGGAACGCGTCGCCAAAGCGCTGCCATGTCGGCGACACCGACTTGGCCGGCGCAATCGCCGATGGGTCAAATGTCGTATCAGTCACGGGCACGCCGTCAGTAGCGAATCCGCGGGTCCAACAGCATGTACGAGAGATCGACCAGCAGATTCACCAGAACGTACACCGCCGAGAAGATGAGAATGACGCCCTGGATGATCGGGTAGTCGCGGCGCAGGATCGCATCGACGGTGAGCCGTCCGATGCCGGGAAGGGCGAACACGGTCTCCGTCACGATCGCCCCGCTGATGAGGAGCGCCACCCCCATTCCGATGATCGTCACCACGGGAATCGCGGCGTTCTTGAGCGCGTGGCCAATCAGGACCTGATCCGGGGCGAGGCCTTTCGCTGCGGCCGTTCGGATGTAGTCCTGCGCGAGCACGTCGAGCATGCTTGCGCGCGTCATCCGCGCGATCAGGGCGACGTAGACGGTGCCGAGCGCGACGCTCGGCAGGATCAGGTGCCGCAGCCATTCCCAGACGCCATCGCGAAGGCTGCGATAGCCCTGCACCGGCAGCCAGTCGAACTCGACGGAGAAGGTGAGGATGAGCGCATACGCGACGACGAAAACCGGCACCGAGAAGCCCAGCACCGAGAACGCCATCACCGCGCGATCGAGCCATGTTCCGGCTCTCGCGGCCGCAACGACGCCGAGGGGAACCGCGATCGCGATCGCGACAAAGAGCGTGCATAGCGTGAGCGCGACGGTCGGCTCGACCCGCTGCCCGATGAGCGTCGTGACCGGAAGGTTGGTGAAGATCGACGTTCCGAGATCGCCGTGCGCGAGCGCCCATACCCAGCGGGCGAACTGCACGAGGAACGGCTCGTCGAGCCCGAGCCGGGCGTGAATCCGCTTGATGTCCTCATCGGTGGCGATGTCCCCGGCAATGACGGCAGCCGGGTCGCCCGGCGTCAAGTACAACAGGGAGAACACCACGAACGCAACGACCGCCATGACGACGACCGTCGAGGCGAGCCGGCGAACGACGTACGCGATCACCGGCGCGTCTCAGGCGAACGACGTGCAAGCGGCTAGCGCTTCTCGACGTTCCACATGAGCGTCATCGGCGCGATGATCACGCCGGTCAGGTTCGTCCGATACGCGGTCGGGAGAATGAACTGCGCCGTCGGCACGTACGGAACGAACTCGAAGGCGCGCGCCTGCACCGCTTCGGCGGCTTTCTTCGACGAAGCCGCATCAGTGGTCGCGAACCACGCGTCGCGCAGCTCCTCGATCTTCGCGTCTTCCGCCCATCCGAACCAGCCCTTCTGCCCCGTGCCGCGGATCGCGAAATTGGTCGCGGGGCTCGTGAGATCGGGACCGACGAGCCACGTGTGGAAAATCGACCAGCCGCCCTTGTCGATCGGTTCCTTCGACGTGCGCCGCGTGATCAGCGTCCCCCAGTCGCCCGCCTGGATCTCGACGTTGACGCCAAGCTTCTTGAGCATCTCGGCGGTAAGCAGCGTCTGCGAATGAACGATCGGCTGGTCGGTCGCCGAAATGATCACGACCTTCTCGCCGTTGTAACCCGATTCCTTGATCAGCTGCTTCGCCTTTTCGAAATCGCGCTTGCCCTTCATCGGCGCGGCGCCCACCTCGCTCGCGAGCGGCGTGCCGCACGTGAAGTACGAATAGCAGGTGTGGCCGTTCTTTGCGTCGCCGGCGATGCCGACCACGTAGTCGTTCTGGTCGATCGCATAGAGAAGGGCCTGGCGCATCTTCGGGTTATTGAACGGCGGGTACAGGAAGTTGAAGCGGATCATGCCCATCGAGCCCAGGGGATCGATGTTCTCCACCTTGATGTCCTTGTTCTTCGCGAGCACCGGGATGAGATCGGGCGGCATCTGCTCCCACCAGTCGACTTCGCCGGCGTTGAGCGCTGCCGCCGCCGTCGCCGAATCGGGGATGTAGATCCACTCGACGCGATCGACCTTAACGACCTTGCCACCTGCGGCCCAGGACGGAGGCTCCTTGCGCGGCACGTAGTCGGCGTTCTTTACGTAGACGACCTTGCTGCCCGGCACCCACTCTTCCTTGACGAATTTGTACGGTCCCGAGCCGATCGCTTCGGTGATGTTCGTCGAAGCGTCGGTCTTCGCGATCCGCTCCGGCATGATGAACGGCACGTTCGACGAGGGTTTCGCCAGCGCTTCGAGCGTAAGCGGAAACGGCCTCTTGAGCTTCAACGTGAATGTCTTATCGTTGACGGCCTTCCACGATTCCGCAACCTCGGCGAGCTTCTGGCCGAGCGCATCGCGCTTCGCCCAGCGCTCGATCGAGGCGATGCAATCGGCCGCGCGCACCGGCTGACCGTCGTGGAACTTGAGACCGTCGCGGAGCGTGAACGTGTACGTGAGCTTGTCGGCGGAGAGCTCGTAGCGGTCGACCATCTGCGGCTGGACCTGGAACTTGGCGTCCGTCGCGAACAGCGTGTCGTAGATCATGTAGCCGTGGTTGCGCGTGATGTACGCGGTCGTCGTGATGGGGTCGAGAATCCGCAGGTCGGCCTGCGGAATGAACTTGAGCACCTTCTGCTGCGCCAAGGCAGACGGCGCCGAAGGAATCGCGGTCGCGAAGACGATTCCGATCGCGGCAGCGATCGAACGAAGCAGCACAGCGCCTTTGCTCATCACGGAGTCTCCCGAAAGGAAAGTGGATAATGCGACGGAACCACAGCGGATAGCCAGCGATTATGCCACCCAGGACCGACGTTGCAGTGCGATGAACGTCGACGCGCGTCCGACGCTGGTGTACGACGGCGACTGCGGGATCTGCCGCTACTGGGTCGACTACTGGCGCGGGCTCACCGGCGACCGCATCATCTACCGCCCGTACCAGGAAGCCGCCGCCGATTTTCCCGCGATCCCTCGCGCGGCATTCGAGCGGGCCATTCAGCTGATCGAACGCGATGGACGCGTCCACGCCGGCGCAGCCGCCACGTTTTGCGTGCTGCGAGAAGTGCCCGGGCGCGCGGCGTGGTGGTGGCTTTACCGACACATTCCCGGATTCGCGCCGCTGTCCGAGCGGGCATACCGCTTCTTCGCGCGCCGCCGGGGGCTGCTCGATGTCGTCACCAAAGCGCTATGGGGCCGAAGGCTCGAGGCCGAGCGCTACGCGCTCGTCGGCTGGGCATTCCTGCGTGGTCTGGGCCTCGTTTACGCGGCGGCCTTCGCTTCGCTCGCAGTCCAGATCGAAGGCCTTGTCGGCCACGACGGCATCCTTCCCTTTGCCGGCTTCCTCGAGGCTGCGCACCGCGGCCTCGGCGCTCCTGCCTACTGGATCCTTCCGACGCTCTTCTGGTTCGACGCGAGCGATACGGCGCTCTTCGCCGGCACCGTGGCGGGCGTGCTCCTCGGGCTGCTGGTCGTCGTCGACCGCTGGACGCGGCCGGCGCTGATCGGAGCCTTCGTGCTCTACCTGTCGTACACGTATGCGGGACAGGATTTCATGAGCTTCCAGTGGGATTCGCTGCTGCTCGAGGCCGGATTCCTCGCGATCTTCCTCACCGGCGGCTCGCGAGTCGTTGTCTGGCTCTTCCGCTGGCTCGTGTTTCGCTATCTCTTTCTCGCCGGAGCGGTGAAGCTCCTGTCCGGTGACGAGACCTGGCGGACCCTTACTGCGCTCGACTATCACTTCTGGACGCAGCCGCTGCCAACGCCGCTCGCGTGGTACGCGGCGAAGCTTCCGCAGCCGATCCTCGCCGCCGGCACCGCCGCGACGCTGGCGATCGAGCTGTTGCTCGCTTTTCTCGTCTTTCTGCCGCGACTGCCGCGCGCGCTCGCGGCGTGGTGCGTGGTCGCGTTCCAGGCGCTGATCGTCGCGACCGGCAACTACAACTTCTTCAACCTGCTGACGATGCTGCTCTGTGTCTTCCTTTTCGACGACGCGGCGCTGCGGCGCGCGTTCCCGCAACGACTCGCGTCGTGGGTCGAGCGCCGCGCTCCGCAGCCGCGCCGCTCGGCGACGACGATCGCCGCCGCCGCAGCATTCGCGATCTTCCCGGCCGGCGTCAACGTGCTCGCTCAGACGGTGGCGCACACGAGCATCCCGGTGGCACGCACGCTCTCCGAGCTCGTCGCGCCGCTGATGATCGTCAACCGCTACGGGCTGTTCGCCGTGATGACGACCTCACGGCCGGAGATCGTCGTCGAAGGCTCGACCGACGGCGAAACCTGGCGCGAGTACGCGTTCCGGTACAAGCCCGGGGCGCTCAACCGCGCGCCGTCGTGGAACATCCCGCATCAGCCGCGCATCGACTGGCAGATGTGGTTCGCGGCGCTCGGCGACTTTCGGCAGAACCGCTGGTTCATCGCTTTCATGCTGCGGCTGCTCCAGGGTAGTTCGCCGGTGCTGGCGCTGCTCGACGGGAATCCCTTTCCCGAAGCTCCGCCGAGGTTCGTCCGGGCGAGGCTCTACGAGTATCGCTTCTCCGATGCTTCGACGCGCGCGAAGAGCGGTGAATGGTGGGTGCGCGAGCCGGTAGGATGGTATTTCCCGCAGGTGAGCCTGGCCGACTTCGCGCGACCCGCCGCGCGTTAGCCGCGCGCGACCCCGACCTTTGCGTCGCCGTCGACGAGCTTGGTTCGGTGCTCGTCCTACGGCTCGGCGAATTGTCAAGCGGATCAGACCTCGTAGGCAAACTGCCTGACTGCCGACTCGTCCCAGTCGATCCCGCATCCGGGTCGTCGAGGGATCACGAGCCGCCCATCAGCGATCGCAAACGGATCGGCAAGGATCGGGTAGGCCCAGTCCTGCCACTCGAGCCAGTGCGCGGTCTCCGTCACGCGCATCAAGTGCGCGGCAACCTCCGGATAGAGGTGCGTCGAGACCTCGATTCCCATCGCGGCCGCGATCGGGACGGCTCTGAGCCAGCCGGACACGCCGCCAATCCGCATGAGGTCCGGCATCACGTAGTCGCCCGCTTCCATTTGGATTGCTCGCTGGAGCTCGCGCGGCCCGTAGAAGTTCTCGCCCAGTTGGACCGGCGTCTTCAGCTCCCGCGCGAGTTGCGCGTAGCCGCTCAGATTGTTGTAGGTCGTGGGTTCCTCGAACCAATAGAGCCCTTCGTCGTCAAGCGCGTGGCATCGATGCAGCGCGTCGCCGAGCGTCAAGCCCTGATTGAAGTCGACCATGAGCTTCACGTCGTCGCCGACCGCTTCCCGGACGACGCGGATTCCGTGCAGGTCATCACTCAGCCTCTCGCGCCCGAGCCGAAGCTTCAGGCCCCGGAACCTGCCTTCGGCGACGAGCTCCTGCGCCTCGCGTCCCAGCGTCTTCACATCGGTGAGCCACAAACCGTTACTGTTGTACGCGGGAACCTCGCCAACGCTTCCGCCAAGAAGCTCGGCGAGCGGCAGTCCGGCCGCCTTCGCCAGCACATCCCACTCGGCCATGTCGAGGCCCGCGATAGCGATCATGGCGATCCCCTCGTAGCCGACCAGGTTCAGCGATTTGCGAGCGGTCTGGAAATCGTCCAGCGGCCGAATCGGCTTCCCCTTGCGCGAGTTCGCGAGGTCGCGAACGGCCGGAACGATGTACCTTGCGGAATCCGCGAGGTACGGTTCCAGGTAGCTCTTTCCGACGATTCCCTCCTCGGTGTGCAGGTCGATCAGGATCAGCGGCCACCGATCGAAGTGCCCGACCTTCGACACCACCGGGCGCTTCAGCGGAACCAGGACAGGACGGACATCGACGGATTTGAAGGTCACTCGCTCGTTCATGATCGCCTCCGTGGAAATGCGGGCATATACCTCTAATGCGGGAAAAAAAGGCTAGCGAAACTGCTCGAACTTGCCGAGCAGCATGAAGAGAGCAGCCACCCCCTGCTTTCCGAGCAGACCGTTCACGCGCTCCTGCGCCTGCTCCCACAACGGAAGGGCCTTGTCGAGAAGGCGCCGCGCGCGCGAAGTGAGCGACACGGTGCGCTCCCTCTGGTCTTCTCCTTCCGAAAGATCGACGAGGCCCCGACGCTCGAGGACTCCGAGATTTCGGCCGAGCGTCGATCGATCGAGCGCCATTTCTGCGGCCAGGCCCGAGATGTTGACCAGCCCCATCCGGTCGATCGTACGCAGCACCGAAAACTGCGTGACCTTGAGGTCGACCGGTCTCAGCACCTCGTCATAGAGGTCGGTGAGGGAGCGAGCAGCTCGTCGCACCCTCGTGCAGGCGCACTTCGTATGCATCATGATCGATTCGCCGGTCGGTGGTCGAAGCAAGTATATACCCGCAATTCTGCCGCTGCTTTCGGCCCGCCCCGGAAGCAGGTTACGATCGCCCTGCTGTTGACCCCCGACGCCCCTCGGCGTAGCGTCGTCGCGTGCGTACTCGAGGTTCAATGGAGACCAAGGTACCGATGAAGATGCGGCGCGAAGCGTTGTTTGCGCTCGGCATCGGCGCGCTTGCTGTGCGCGGTATTTTCGCTGCGTCGCTCGGGGCCCCCGCGCAACAAGCAGCCAAGGTCTATCGCATCGGCATTCTCGAGGCCATCCCCTCGGAACGGAACGCCGCCAATCTCGACGCCTTGCGCAAGGGCTTGCGGGAGCTGGGCTATGTCGAAGGGCGAAACCTGATCATCGAATATCGATCGTCGGACGGACGCGCCGAACGCTTCCCGCAGCTCGCCTCCGAACTGGTGCGTCTCAACGTGGATCTGATCTTCGCCCGAGGCACGCCTGCCGTCACGGCGACGAAGAACGCGACGGGCACAATCCCCGTGATCATGGCGACAATGGGGAACCCAAGCGCCCTCGTCTCCAGCTTCGCGCGCCCGGGCGGCAACGTCACCGGTGTGACGACCTTCAGCACCGAGTTGACGGCGAAGCGGATCGAACTCCTCAGGGAACTGGTGCCGAACCTCGCGCGAATCGCCTTTCTCCAGAACATGGGCAATCCGGCCGCACCTCCCGAATGGGAAGAGACAAAGAGGGCAGCCCGCGCCTTGCGGCTCCAGCCGGAGCTCATTGACGTGCGGAGCGAGCATGAGCTGGGACTCGCATTCGAACGGGCGGCGCGACAGCGCATCGACGGGCTCGTCGTCGGCGCGGATGGGCTCACTCAGCTGCATCAACACACGATCGTTGCCTTGGCTGCGCGCCACAGGCTGCCTGCCGTGTATCCGTCACGCGAGTTCGTCGAGGCCGGAGGATTGATCGCCTATGCCGTGAACTACCCCGATCTCTACCTGCGTGTCGCCAACTATGCTGACAAGATCTTCAAGGGCGCGAATCCCGCCGACATTCCTGTCGAGCAGCCGGCCAGGTTCCTGCTGGTGATCAACCTCAAGGCCGCCAATGCGCTGGGCCTCACGATCCCGCAGTCGCTGCTCGTGCGTACGGATGACGTGATCCGGTAACGAGCCCGGCCGACCATCAATACAATCGGATCGCCACGTCGAAGTACCAAGTTCGGCGGATCTCGATCACGTCATATTCCCGGGCGAGGTTCGGCGGGAACGCCTGGTAAGGGGCTTGGCTCTGCACGACCTGTCGTATTGCTTCGTCGAGGGCCGGCACGCCGCTCGATTGTACGAAGGTCAGCGACTCGACCGAGCCGTCGCTTCGCACCGCCACCGTCACGGTGGGATCGATATGAGGCTGCTTCGCGACCTCACGGACCATGTCGATCGTCATGTTCAGCTGGATCTTCCGCACCCAGGCTTCGGCGTACAGGATGATGTCCGCGTTGGGGTCACTCCGGCCGAAGAGCCTGTATCTACGCGCGGTGCTCAACGAGAGTGGCAGCAAGGGTGCCTGGCGCGCCGCAAGCGCCGTGGCGTCGCGTTGGGCGGCTTCCTCGTCCAGCTGTCGACCTATCGCTCGAAGCCTCTCTTCCCGTCTTGCCTCTGCCTCCTGTTTTTCGGCGCGCGCGGCTTCGGCGCGTGCGGCTTCGGCGCGTGCGGCTTCGGCGCGTGCGGCTTC
>DATKMY010000044.1:0-11770 GCA_035541655.1 Casimicrobiaceae bacterium
CGCCGTGGGGGACCGCGACCACGAAGCTTGCGATGCCGACGATCACCCGACCATGAATCGATTGGAGTTCTCGCGCAATCTCGCCCGCGACGCGGGGCGATTGGCGCATTCGAAGTTCGGCCAGTCCGCAACATCGATGAAAGGCCGCCATGACGTCGTTACCGCGATGGATCGCGAAGTCGAGCGGTTCATTCGCGGCGCGATCGCCGCACGCTACCCCGACGATGCGGTGATCGGCGAGGAAGAGGGCGGCGACGGCGGGGGCGAGAGGCTGTGGCTGATCGATCCGATCGACGGCACGGCGAACTACGCGCGCGGGATTCCTCACTACTGCGTTTCGATCGGCTATCTGGAAAGGGGAATTCCCACGGTCGGCGTGATCTACGATCCGAGCCACGACTGGCTCTATTCCGCGGCGCGCGGCGAAGGTGCCACCTGCAACGGCGCCGTGCTCGCAGTGAGCGGGGAGGCGGATCTCGACTCAGCCACCGTCGAGTGCGGCTGGTCGACGCGAAGAAGCACGGCCGATTACATCGCACTCCTGACTCGCGTGATGGACGCGGGCTGCGCCGTGCGTCGCGCCGGTTCCGGCGCGCTCGGTCTCGCGGACGTCGCGGCGGGCCGCAGCGAGGCGTACTGCGAGCTCCACATCAATGCGTGGGATTGCGCAGCGGGCATCCTTCTCGTGCGCGAAGCGGGCGGCCGCACGAACGACTTTTTCGCAGGGGACGGGCTGAACGCTGGCAACCCGGTCATCGCGACCAACGCAGCGCTTTGCGCTAAGCTTGCGAGCCTGATCGGCATCGCGATTACACGCTGAAAGTACGAGGAGGAGATCGATGGGATCGCGCAATTGGCTTTTGGGGATCGTCGGCGCCGTTGCATTCGGTTCTGCGCTCGCCGCCACCGCGCAAGGCACCGCCCCTCCCCAAGGCGCTGCGCCCGCGCAGGGCGCCGCCCCCGCCCAGGCCGGGGCGAGCAGCCCCGGCGAGCTCGTCGTCTACTGCACGGTGCAAGAGGAGTGGTGCCGGCCCATGGTCGCGGCATTCGAGAAGGCGACGGGCATCAAGGTATTGATGACCCGCAAGAGCTCCGGTGAGTTCTACGCGCAGATCAAGGCCGAGGCCGCGAATCCGCGGGGCGACATCTGGTGGGGCGGCACCGGCGACCCGCATCTGCAGGCTGCCGAGGAGGGACTGACCGAGGAGTACAAATCGCCGAAGCTCGCCGAGCTTCAGCCTTGGGCGCTGCGGCAGGCCGAGCAGTCGAAGTACCGGACGGTCGGCGTCTACGCGGGCGCGCTCGGATTTACCTACAACGGCGAGGAGATGAAGAAGAATCGCATGGCGCCGCCGAAATGCTGGGCAGACCTGACAAAGCCCATCTACAAGGACGAGATCGAAGTCGCGAACCCGAACTCGTCGGGAACGGCGTACACGATGCTCGCCACGATGGTGCAGTTGATGGGTGAGGACAAGGCGTTCGAGTACCTGAAGGCGCTGCACAAGAACGTCAATCAGTACACGAAGTCGGGGGCGGCGCCGGCACGCGCCGCTGCCGTCGGCGAGAGCCTGATCGGAATCGTGTTCCAGCACGATGCGGTCGTGCAGGCGATCGGCGGCGCGCCGCTGGTCGTCGTATCCCCGTGCGAGGGAACGGGCTACGAGGTCGGCAGCATGAGCATCATCAAGGGCGCGAAGAACATGGCAAACGCCAAGAAGTGGTACGACTGGGCGCTCACGCCTGAAGCGCAGAGCATCGGCGCGCAGGCGAAGGTCTCGTACCAGATTCCCTCGAACAAGAACGCGACCGCGCCGCCGCAGGCGCCGAAGTTCTCCGAGATCAAGTTCATCGACTACGATTTCGCGAAGTACGGGTCGTCGGCGGAGCGGAACCGGCTCCTCGCGAAGTGGGACAAGGAAGTCTCGACGCTGCCGAAGTGACGTTGCAGGCGCACTAGGTGGCTTCAACCGCGCCCGCGGTCTTCGTTGCGTCGGCGCGCGATCGCACGAGCGCATGCGTCGCCGCGTTCGCCGCGCTCGTCCTCGTTGCCTTGCCCTGGGCGCTAGCGGGCGGGCCCTCGGCTCTTGCGTTGGGCATCGGCGGGGCGCAATCGATGTGGTGGTTGATCGGCGCCGCGATCGCGGCGATCTTTTTCGCGGTCCTCGGCCAGGACCAGGCGCTGGCGACTGCCAGCGCATTTGGTGTGGTGTGGGCGCTCGGCACGGGCTTCGTCGAAGGCGCCAACGGACCGCCGTTCGGGATCGGCGCCGCGCTCTCTTTGGCGGCCCTCGCTGCGTGCTTCGCGCGCGCGATCGCGCGCTGCGGAGCCTTCGGTGGCGACGCGGCGATCGCGACAATCGTCGTCGCGGTAGCCGCGCTGCTCTCGATCTTCATCTTCTTTCCCGTGGGCAAGGCGCTGCTCGCGGCGCTCCTCGACCCGCAGGGGCGCTTTGCCCCCGGCCTTGCCGTCGAGCGGCTGTTCACGGCCGACATCTGGAGCCTCGACTGCCTGCGCGGCGGCACCCGCTGCGGCGTCGCGATCAACTCGGCGATCCTCGCGACGGTGGTCGGTGTGCTCGCGACGCTCCTCGGCCTCGCGCTCGCGCTCGTCGTGCAGCGCGGGGGACAGCGCTACTCGGGGATCCTCAAGCTCATGTCGATCCTGCCGATCATCACGCCGCCCTTCGTCGTTGCGCTCGCGCTCGTCGTGCTGTTCGGGCGCACGGGATTGGTGACCGGGTGGCTCTACGCAGCCTTCGGCGTCCCGAGAACGCGCTGGCTCTACGGGCTGCCCGGCGTCACGCTCGCACAGCTCCTCTCCTTCTCGCCGATCGCGTTCATGATCCTGCACGGCGCGCTGAGCGCGGTGAGTCCGTCGCTCGAGGAGGCCGCGCAGACGCTGCGCGCCACGCGTGCCCGCGTGTTCCGCTCGGTGACGTGGCCGCTGCTGCGCCCCGCGCTCGCCAATGCGTTTCTGCTCGGATTCGTCGAAAGCCTTGCCGACTTCGCGAACCCGATCGTGCTCTCCGGCAACTTCGAAGTGCTCTCGACGAAGATCTTCTTCGCGGTGGCGGGTGCGCAGCACGACCCCGGGCGCGCGGCCGTGCTCGCCTGCGTGCTCCTTGCCTTCACGCTGGTCGCGTTCTGGCTGCAGCAGCGATGGCTCGGGCGCGCTTCGTACGTCACGGTGAGCGGAAAGGGCGACGGTGGGATGCCGGCGCAGTTGCCGCGCCGCCTCTTCGCAGGCTGCTTCGGCATCGCGGCGGCGTGGGTCGCGTTCACCGTCGTCTGCTACGCGGTGATCTTCGCCGGCGGCTTCGTCAAGGACATCGGTCGCGGCGACATGGCGCCGTCGCTCGGGCACTTCGCCGCCGGCTTCGGCGTCGATTGGGGCGCGGGCGGACTTCTCTTCAGCGGCTCCGCCTGGAACAGCCTTTTCACGACGGTCGAGGTCGCCGCGCTGTCGGCGCCGTTGACGGCGGTCCTGGGACTCCTGTCGGCCTTCGTGATCACGCGCCACGCTTTCGCCGGGAGGCGATCGTTCGAGTTTCTGACGATGGTGAGCTTCGCCGTCCCTGGAACCGTGATCGGTGTCTCGTACATCGTCGCGTTCAACGTGCCGCCGCTCGAGCTGACCGGCGGGATGGCGATCCTCGTGCTCTGCTTCGTGTTTCGCAACATGCCGGTGGGGGTGCGCGCCGGCACGGCGGCGCTCGCGCAGATCGACAAGACGCTCGACGAGGCTTCCTCGACGCTGCGCGCGTCGACGGTCCGGACGCTCGCGCAGGTGATCCTTCCGCTCTTGCGCCCCGCGATTCTCGCGACACTCGTGTTCAGCTTCACGCACGCAATGACCGCGGTGAGCGCGGTCATCTTCCTCGCCACCGCGAAGTACAACCTCGCGACCGTCTACATCATCAACCGCGTCGAAGCGGGCGAATATCCGCTCGCGATCGCCTATTCATCGGTGCTGATCGTCTTCATGCTGGCGGTGCTGCTCGCGGTGGGGAAGGGGGTCGGTGAAGCGCGGCTCGGGCGGCGGTCGCCGACGATGCTGGCAACGGGACACTGAGACATGGAAAAGAGCACGGGGGGCGTCGTATTCGAGCACGTAACGAAGCGCTACGGCGAGGTGACTGCCGTCGACGACGTGTCGTTCCGCGTCGCGGCGGGCGAGCTCGTCACGCTGCTGGGGCCCTCGGGCTGCGGGAAGACGACCACATTGCGGATGGTCGCCGGTCTCGAGTCGGTGTCGGCCGGCCGCATCCTGATCGGGGAGGCGGACGTCACGCTGCGGGCGGCGAACGAGCGGAACGTGAGCATGGTGTTCCAGTCGTATGCGCTTTTTCCGCACATGACGGTGCTCGAGAACGTCTGCTACGGGCCGCTGTCGATGCGGATGAGCAAGGCGAGAGCGAAGGAGCTCGCCCACGCGAAGCTCGCGATGCTCGGCCTCACCGGCCTCGAGGCACGATTGCCCTCCGAGCTCTCCGGCGGGCAGCAGCAGCGCGTCGCCGTCGCTCGCTCGCTCGTTCTCGAGCCGGCGGTGCTGCTCTTCGACGAGCCGCTGTCGAACCTCGACGCGAAGCTCCGGCGCCGCGTGCGCCAGGAGATCCGGGACCTGCAGCAGGCGCTCGCGCTCACGGTGATCTACGTGACGCACGACCAGGAGGAGGCGCTCGCGGTCTCCGATCACATCATCGTGATGGAGGCGGGCCGGATCGCCCAGCAGGGAACGCCGCGCGAGCTCTACGAGCAGCCGGCGTCGCGCTTTCTCGCGGACTTCATCGGCGATGCCAACCTGATCGACGGCGAACTGACGATCGAGGCGGGCGGTGCGAGGTTCAGCGCCGGCGATCTCGGCGTCGTGATTCGCGCCGACGGAATGGAGCCGGGTCCCGCGACGCTTGCGATCCGTCCGCACCGCCTGCGCATCGTCGAGCTCGGCGAAGGCGCGCTGCCGGGCGAGATCCGGCGAGCCGCCTACCTCGGCAGCCGCATCGAATACATCGTCGCCACCCCCTGGGGCGAGCTCCTGGTGTTCGACGCCGAGGGGCGCAGGCTCCGCCGTCGCGACGACCCCGTAGGGGTCGCCTTCGACAGCGACACCGCGATCGTCCTGCGGCGCTAGCCGATTCGGAGGAAGTCGCTCTTGCCGAGCTCCACGCCGTTGTGACGAAGGATCGCGTAGGTCGTCGTCGCGTGGAAGTAGAAATTCGGCATCGCGAACGTGAGCAGGTAGTCGAGGCCCGTGAACTTCACCGTGTTGCCGCCGAGCTTGCGCGTGATCTCCCGGGTTTCGGACCCGTCGATCTGCGCCGCCTGGAACGAGCGCACCTGCGCGACAGCCGTGTCGATGCGCGCCATCAGGTCGGCGAACGTCTTCTCCTTGTCGTCGATCGGCGCGGGCTCGGCGCCCGCCAGCCGCGCCATCGTGCCGCGGGCCATGTCGGATGCGATCTGCACCTGCGCCGACAGAGGCAGCATGTCCGGATAGAGTCGTGCGTTCACGAGCACCGACTCGTCGATCTTCTTCGCCGCCGCGTGCGCGGCCGCCTTCTCGAGAATCGCCTTGAGGTTGCCGAGGATCTTGATGAACACTGGCGCCGAAGCCTGGTGCATGGTGATGGCCATACGCTCGTTCCTTTCGAGGAGAGGGCCCGGGGACGCAGGAGCGCGTCGCCGGAGAGGCGCGATCATACCGCGATGCCGCCCGCGGCGGGCGCACGGGCTAGAATCGCGAATCCCGTCTCCTTTCCCCACGAATTCGCGCAGGAGCCCAGCATGATCGCAAAGGCAATCGGTCGCATCGCCGTGGGGGTCGCCGCACTGGCGCTCGCCGCGGCGGCCGCTGCGTATCCGGACAAGCCGATCCAGTACATCATCCCGTTCGCGGCCGGCGGCGAGTCCGACATCGCCGCGCGGCTGCAGGCGCAGGCGTTCTCGGCGAAGTACAAAATGGAGATGATCGTCATCAACAAGCCCGGCGCGGGCGGCGCGCTCGCATGGACGTTGCTGAACACCATGCCCGGCGACGGCCATACGATCGTCGGCGTCAACCTCCCGCACATCGTGCTGCAGCCGCTCGAGCCCGAGACGAACTACAAGACCGAGGACATCACGCCGGTCTACTTC
Source organism: Casimicrobiaceae bacterium (assembly GCA_035541655.1). Taxonomy (GTDB): domain Bacteria; phylum Pseudomonadota; class Gammaproteobacteria; order Burkholderiales; family Casimicrobiaceae; genus CAIWHR01. Next base: position 6,139 of record DATKMY010000044.1, read on the forward strand.
TTCCACTACACGCCGGACGCGGTGATCGTCGCCGCCGACAGCCCGTTCAAGACGTTCGCCGACCTCGTGCGCGCCGCGAAGGAGAAGCCGGGTGCGGTCACGATCGCCGGATCGGGGACGAACACGGCGAACCACGTCGCCGCGGTGCGCCTCGACCGCGAGCTCGGGATCGAGACGACGTACGTTCCGTTCAAGGGCACCGGTGACCTGATCGCGTCCGTGCTGGGCGGCCACGTCTCCGCGACGATGTCCTATTCGACGCTCGCGATCCAGCAGAAGGGGAAGATGCGCATGCTCGCGGTGGCCACGGAGAAGCGCCTGCCGCAGTTCCCGGACGTGCCGACGTTCCGCGAGCTCGGGTACAACTGGGTCGACGGCGCCTATCGCGGGATCGCCGTTCCGAAGTCGACGCCCGTCGCCGTGCGCAGGCAGGTCTCCGACATGATGGATGCGATCAACAAGGATCCGGAAGTGCGCAGGAAGATGTTCGAGGGCGGATTCGAGGTGACCGACATCGGCTACGAGATGATCCCCGCCTTCATGAAGGAGCGCGCGCAGGAGTATTTGAATTCCGCGAAGACGCTGGGTCTCGTCAGATGACGCCATGACGGACGCGATCGCCACGCAGTCGACACGAAAGCGAGCCAGGAATGGCGGCAGCGGAGCTCGCCCGAAATCCGCCAAGCGCCATGCCGGCGGTGCTGCACGCGCTTCGCGCGGCGAAACGATGGCGGCGACGCTCGTGCGAGCGGGCGACCTCGCCCGAGGCGGGCAGCACGCACAGGCGATCGAGCTCGTTACGCCGGCACTGGCGGCACCCGGCCTTGCGGCGACCGTGCGGATGGACCTTCTCGATCTTCGCGTCGAGAGCTTCGTCGCCCAGGGCGATCTCGAGCACGCGGCCGCCGACGCGGCGACGATGCTCGCGCTCGCGCGGACGGCGAAGACTGCGGCGTTCAAGGCGCAGGCGGGAAACCGCAATGCGCAAGTCGAGATCCGCAAAGGGCAATTCAAGGCCGCTATCGGCTCGGCGACCGTGGCGCTCGAAGCGGCGCGCCGGAGCCGGCAGCAGCGTTTGATCGCGACGAGTCTCTTTCGTCTTGCCGAGGCGCAATACCGGTTGAAGCCGGGACCGCAGGTGCTCCGCTACGCGACCGAAGCGGTGGAGATCTTCAAAGGGCTCGGCGATCCTTCCGGCGAAGGGCGCGCGCTCTGGATCGTCTCGATGATGCGCGGCTTCCAGGGCCGCGCCGCCGACGGCAATCAGGCGGCCCGCGAAGCGCTCGCGCTCTGCAGGAGCTGCGGAGATCTGTACGGCGCGGGCAATGCGCTCAACATGCTGGTCTTCCACGAAGCGGACCTCGGGGCGTCGCTGAAGCTCTCGAGTCAGGCGCTCGCGGATTTCGAGGCGGGCGGCTATGTCGAGCGGCAGGCCGTCGTCACGGCGAACCGGGGGATCACGTACGCGAGCCTGGGGCTGCATCGGCATGCGCGGCGCCTGTATCTGAAGGCGGACGGAATCTATCGACGCATCGGCGCTCAACTTCAGCGGCGGAACGTTTCGCTGAGCCTCGCCGAAGCCGAGTTCGCGATGGGGCACTTCGACACGGCGCTCGGTCACACCCGGCGGCTGGCCGAGATTCGTGACGAGCTCGCGCCGCAGATGGCGGCCAACCTGGGAGCCATCGAAGCGCACATCGCATTGGCTTCGGGCGATCCGAACGCCGCTCTGCGTTCCTGCGAGCGCGCGCTACAGATCACACGCGAGAACAAATTCGTTTCGTCCGAAATAGATGTACTGACGATCATCGGCCAGGCGCGCCTGGTGCTCGGAAACCCTCGCGCCGCCCTCGCCGCGACACGGCGAGCGACGGAAATGCACCGGGCACACGACCTCGCGACGCTCGACGGGATGTCGCCCGCGCTGACGTGGTGGACACATAGCCGGGCCTTGCAGGCGAACAAGCAGGCCGGCCCGGCGCGCGAAGCGCTGGAAATGGCGTATCGCTTCATGCTGCACGGAATCGCGGGGCTCAGCGACGAAGGCCTGCGGCGTAACTTTCTCAACAAAATCGCGACCCATCGCGAGATCGTCCGGGCGTGGCTCAAGGACAGCCGCAAGCGCCGGCTGTCCCACGATCGACAGGCGGCGCACCTCGTCGGCGAGGCGAGCCTGCGGGAGCCGTTCGAGCGATTGGTGGACACGGGCTTGCGCTTGAACGAGCTGCGGAGCGCCCCGGAGCTGCACGAATTCCTGATCGACGAGGCGACGGAGCTCTGCGGCGCCGAGCGCGTGTTGCTCGTTCTCGAGTCCGCCGACGGCCTGCAGCTCGCGGGCTCGGTCATGCCGCGAGGCGAGGACGCGAACGCGCTGCTCCGGGATGTGACGCCGGCGTTTGCGCAGGCAAAGCGCACTCGCGCTGTGACTCTGGACTACGCTCCGGAGACCGCGGGCGAGCTCGATCAATGCTCGCGCATCGTGGCGCCGCTCGTCGCGCAGCGGCAGCTCCTGGGCTACCTTTACGCCGATCTCGATGGCGCCTTCGGACGCTTCCGCGAAGCCGACCGCGATCTGCTCGGGATGCTCGCGAGCCAGGGCGCCGTCGCTGTCGCCAACGCGCAATGGTCGCAAGGCCTCGAGCAGAAGGTCGAAGAGCGAACGCGCGCTTTGCAGGCCTCCAACGCCGAGCTCGAGCAGCGCGCCGGCGAGCTCGCGATCATCAACAGCATCCAGCAGGGGATCGCCGCGGAACTGGACTTCCAGGCGATCGTCGATCTCGTTGGCGACAAGCTGCGCGAGACGTTCAATACCGGTGACCTGAGCATCACCTGGTACGACCCGAGGGCGAATCTGGTCCAGTACCTCTACATTTACGAGCACGGGAACCGCCTGCAGTTCGACCCCAGGCCTCCGCGCTCGGGCGGCACCTATGAGCAATTGCTGAAGACGCGCCTCCCCACGATTCTCAACAGCCGTGCCGCCATGCTTGCCGCGGGCGTATACACGATACCGGGCACGGACACGGCTTGCGCGATGATCGACGTGCCCATCATCGGCAGCGACCGGGTGCTCGGATCGCTTAGCGTCGAGAACCACGAGCGCGAAAACGCATTCGGCGAGTCCGAGGCGCGGCTGCTCAGCACCGTCGCTGCGAGCATGGGCGTGGCGCTCGAGAACGCGCGGCTCTTCGACGAGACGCAGCGCCTCTTCAAGGCCGAGCAGGAGCGCGCGGCGGAGCTCCAGATCATCAACAGCATCCAGCAGGGGCTCGCCTCGAAGCTCGATCTGCAGGCGATCGTCGACCTGGTCGGCGAGAAGCTCCGCGACATCCTCGCGACGGAGGATATCGGGATTCGCCTCTACGACGAGAAGACTGGTCTGGTCCACTATTTGTACGAGTTCGAGCACGGCGAACGGCTGTCGCTTCCGCCGCAAGCGCCCTCCGCGATGTTCCGCCAGCAACAGGCCGACCGGATGCCGATCTTCGGCGGGACGGCGGAGATCGGCCGGCGCTTCAATCTGACGCTCTTCCCCGGCACCGAGCAGTCCAAGGCGATCGCCGCCGTACCGATCGTCGCCGGCGACAGAGTGATCGGCGGCATCACGATCGAAAGCTTCGAGCGCGAAGACTACTTCAACGAGTCGAGCGTCCGTCTGATGCAGACGATCGCGGCGTCGATGGGCGTGGCGCTGGAGAACGCGCGGCTTTTCGACGAGACGCAGCGGTTGTTCAAGGCAGAGCAGCAGCGCGCCGCCGAGCTCGCGATCATCAACAGCGTACAGGAGGGTCTCGCGTCGAAGCTCGACATGCAGGCGATCTACGAGCTCGTGGGGAACAAGATCCGCGAGATATTCGACGCCGACGTCACGGCGATCGCAATCCACGATCGCGGCGAAGACCTCGTGCACTACCCGTTCCTGGTCGATCACGGCGAGCGCTATCGCCCGGAATCCCTCCCTCCGAGCGGTTTCGGAGCCCACGTTCTGCGCACTCGCCAGCCGCTCGTTCTGCATACCGCAGAGGAGATGGCCGGGTGGATGGAACGTCTCGGCTCGGCGAACATCGGTGGCGGCACCGTCGACAACTCGTTTATCTACGTGCCGATTCTGCACGGCGATGCCGCCAGCGGTGTCATTTGCGTGGGCAAGCAGCCCGAGCACGCGTTCTCCGAATCGGACGTGAGCCTGCTGACGACGCTCGGCAACGCGATGAGCGTCGCGCTCGAGAACGCGCGCCTTTTCGACGAGACGCAGCGGCTGCTCAAGGAAACCGAGCAGCGCAACGCCGAGCTCGCGGTGATCAACAGCATCCAGGAAGGGATGGCTGCCGAACTCGACTTCCAGGCGATCGTCGATCTGGTGGGCGACAAGCTGCGCGAGGTCTTCGACACCGGCGACATCGGCATCCGCTGGTACGACGCGAAGACCGGCAAGCTCATTTGCCCCTACGACTACGAGCACGGCGTGCGGTTAAGCGTCGAGCCTCAGACCCCTGGGCCGAGAAGCCTTTGGTGGCGCCTGGTCGAAACGCGGCAGCCGGTGGTCATCGGGAGCCAAGCCGAATCCAGGGCCCTGGGCGTCCAGAACATTCCCGGCACCGACGACAGCCTTTCCTCGGTCCGCGTGCCGATCCTCGGCAGCGATCGCGTGCTGGGCTCGATCATTCTGGAGAGCTTCGAACGGGAGCACGCGTTCGGTGACGCCGAGGTGCGGCTCCTGAGCACCGTCGCCGCGAGCATGGGTGTCGCGCTGGAGAATGCGCGGCTCTTCGACGAGACGCAGCGGCTCCTGAAGGAGACCGAGCAGCGTGCCGCCGAGCTTTCGATCATCAACAGCGTGCAGGAAGGTCTCGCGGCGCAGCTCGACTTTCAGGCGATCGTGGATCTGGTCGGCGACAAGATCCGCGAGATTTTCAAGACGAAGGACATGTCGATCGCGCTCTACGACCGGCAGACCGGTCTCCTGTCGATGCCCTACTACCTCGAGCACGGCGATCGCTTCCCGGTCGATCCGACACCGCTCGGGAGGGGGCTCACCGGTCACATCATTGCAACGCGCCAGCCCCTCGTCATCAATCGCGACCTGATGCGCCGGGCAAGCGAGCTCGGCTCGCGGATGATCGGCGACATGAACGCGACGCTCGCGACGATAAGCTATGCTGGCGTGCCGATCCTCAAAGGCGACGAAGTGGTCGGCGTCGTTGCGCTCTACGGGGACAAGGAAGACGCATTCGCCGACTCCGACGTGCGGCTCCTTTCCACGCTCGCCAACGCGATGACCGTCGCGCTCGAGAACGCGCGGCTCTTCGACGAGACGCAGCGCCTCTTCAAGGCCGAGCAGCAGCGTGCCGCCGAGCTCGCGATCATCACGAGCGTCCAGCAGGCGCTCGCCGCCGAGCTCAACATGCAGGGGATCTACGACGCGGTGGGCGACAAGATCCGCGAGATCTTCAACCAGGCGGACGTCGGAATCCGCATCTACGACCCGCAGACCAACCAGATCCACTATCCGTACGTCTACGAGGACGGGCAGCGAATCGAGATCGGCTCCAACCTGCTTCGGGAACGCGGGTTCGCTGCACACGTGCTGCGCACGCGCGAGACGCTGCTGATCAACGAGAACATGCGCGAG
>DATKMY010000045.1:0-3868 GCA_035541655.1 Casimicrobiaceae bacterium
TTCAAGATCCACCCCGACAACGACGATCTGCTGGCCGCGGTCGTCGCGGCGACGCCCAACTCGACGCTCGTGCTGTTCGAGGGGCGTCATCCGGCACTCACCGACCGGTTCATGCGGCGACTCGAGCGCGCCTTCAAGGCATCCGGCCTTGCGATCCGCGAGCGGGCGCTCGTCCTCCCGGGCCTTTCACACGTCGACTACCTGCGCGTCAATCTCGTCTGCGATGCCATGCTCGACACGCTGCATTGGTCCGGCGGCAATACGAGTCTCGACGCGTTCGCATGCGGGCTGCCCGTGGTTACGCTGCCCGGCGCACTGATGCGCGGCCGACAGACCGCGGGCATGCTGCAGGTGCTCGGCGTGACGGATCTGATCGCCGCGAACCGCGACGACTACGTGCGGATCGCGGTCAGGCTGGCCACCGATGTCGCGTGGCGGAACGAGCAGCGGGCACGGATCGCGAGCGGCAGGGCTCGTCTGTTCGACGATCGTGCGCCGATCGAACGGCTGCACATGTTTTTCGCGGACGTTGCCGTCGCCGACGTGCCCGGGTAGTCGGGGCGCGTCGCCGGCGACGACGCGTTCCGGACGTGCGCTTTGCGTGCGCGCTCGCGCCGACAGCATCCGCCCGCAGCCTTTCGAGGTGAAGCCTGTGCGCGCGGTCCCGTCGTCCCCGTTCAACCGCCCGCCGCGACGCGCGCGGCAAGCGCCTCGCGAATCTGCGCGACGACCTCGGGCCACGCGCGCGGCGCGCTCTGGCGAAAGAGCCGCGCCGTCGGATACCACGGGCTGCGATCGCCGCCGAGCCGCCAGCGCCAGTCGGGCGCGAACGGCAGCATGACCCACAGCGGTCGTGCGAGCGCGCCGGCGAGGTGTGCGATGCTCGTGTCGACGCTCAGGACGAGATCGAGCTCGCTCACGATCGCCGCGGTGTCGTCGAGAGGAATGTCGGAAGGCAATGGCACGATGCGCGAACCCGCCGGCGATCGGGCGATCTCTTCGTCGGCGCCGAGCTGCAGCGACTGCCACGTGACGCCGGGGATGTCGAAGAGCGGCGCCAGTGCGGCGAGAGGCAGCGAGCGGTTGCGGTCGTTCGAGTGCGCGCGGTTTCCGGCCCAGGCGACGCCGACGCGAAGCGTTCCTCCACGCGGATCGAACGCCGCTCGCACTATCGCGCGACGCGCGGTCGACACGCTGATGTACGGCACGGTCGCGGGGATGCTATCCCACTGCGTCGCGAACACCCGCGGCAGCGATAGCATGGCGATGTGCGCATCGTAGCGCGGCAACGGTTCGTCCGGACCGCAGGTTGCGGCGACGCCGGGCACTGTTGCGAGAAGATTTCCGAGCGGCGCGGGGCACCGGATCAACACCCGCGCGCCTCGCGCTGCGAGCAGAGTGGCGTAGCGCGCGAACTGCAGGGCGTCGCCGAGGCCCTGTTCGGTATGGACGAGCAGCGTCTTGCCGCGAGGCGTCGTTCCGTCCCACGCGGAGCCCGCAAGGGGATGCTTGCCCCGGCCGAGCTCTTCGATCCGTAGCCGCCATTCGTACTCGCGGAATCCTTCGAGGAACTGCCCGTCTGCGAGCAGCGCGAGCGAGAGATTCCAATGCGCCTGTGCGAATTGCGAGTCGAGCGCGATTGCGTGCCGAAACGCGCCGATCGCCTCGGTGAGCTGGTTGCGCTGCTGCAGCGCGAGCCCAAGGTTGTTCCAGGCGACCGGATGGTCGGGCTTGAGCGCAAGCGTCTGCCGGTACGACGCGATCGCTTCGTCGGTGCGATCCGCGGCAGCGAGCGCGAGACCGAGGTTGTTGTGGAACTCGGGCTCTGCAGGCAGGGATTGCGTCGAGCGGGCGAGCAAGCGCAGCGCTTCTTCGAGTTCGCGCCGCTGATACAGGATGACCCCCAGATAGTGGAGCGCCGTCGGATGATCGGCCGCGGCGTCGAGCGCCGCACGATATTCGCGTTCAGCGCCGGCGCTGTCGCCACGGCGGTGCAACGCAAGGCCGGCAGCGACGCGCGCGTCTGCGCCGGTCGGGGCGGCAGCGGATGTCCCCGCTGCACTGGCTCCGAGCGCACCGTGGCACTGCTTGTACTTCTTCCCGCTTCCGCACGGGCAGGGCTCGTTGCGGCCCACGACCGCAGGACGCGAGCAATTCGACTCCGCCTGCGCTAGCAGCGCGGCGGCCTCCCTGTCGTCGGGCAATGCGGCGAGCCTTCGCCTTGCGAGCGCAGCGACCGCGTCCCACATGCCGAGCGCGTTGCAATTGCGCGCGAGCTGCGCGAGCTGCGGCGAGCGCGCGATCGCGTCGGAAAATTCCGGCGCGAGCGCCGCGATTTCGCCGGCGGGAACCGTCCTGCAGAAATTGAACAGGCCGTGGAAGCCGAACGGCTTCCCGATCGGATACGCCGCCTCGAACGAGAAGCGGTCGGCGAGCGCTTCGTCGGCGAAGCGGATGCCGTGCTCGGCCTCGAGCAGCGGGCGAAACGTCTGGCCGATCGTGACGTCCTCGTTGTCGACGAGACGAATTCGTGGGTCCTGCAGCGCCTCGAGGAGCCTGTGCGAGCGCAGCGAGAATCCTCCGTTGCCCACGCGCTTTCCGGCTTCCGCCCAGAACCACTTGGCGCCGATGTAATCGCAGTCGAGAAACGCCGGGTCCCACGCCGCCGGGTTGACGACATATCCGTCCCACTGCACGAGCAGCACGTGTTCCGTCCCGATGTAGCGAAGCAATGACTTGAGCACGAACTCCGAATACGCATCGCGCGAGGCGATGTCGGGGATCGCAAGGAATTCGATGTCTGCGGGCGCGGCGACCGCGGGAGGCAACGCATCGGTCAGCAGCAGCGTACGCGCGAAGCGGATGCCCCGCTGCGACCGGGCGAGTGCCCGCAGCGCGAGCGTGTGATTGCGGGTATCGACGCAGCAGAGGGTGACGCCGGGGAGATCGAGCGTCGGGGAGGTCGTCATTGCTGCTGCAACTCGTCTCGCGGCGACGCCCTGTGGAATGGCCGCGGTATTGTATCCGCAGGGCGTTTCGGCCGGCCCGATCGGAGGGCGCGAGGCGAGGGCCGCGGAGGCTCGTAACGGATCCAAGTGGCGGGGCGAACGAGGGGCTGTTGACCCTCCCCGGTTTCGATGTATAATCCCACCTCTTTGCCGGGATCCACCGTAGCACCTCGGAGATCGGCATCGTTCTTTAACAATTCACAACCGATAAGTGTGGGCGCTGGGACCCGTCTGGGTCACTGGCGGAGGTCGGCACGCCGGCAACGGCGTCGACGACGGAAGCCAGGAGATATTCAAGAAGTTCTGGTGCTCACACGACGCAAATGAGCTTCCATCCCCGGGTCAAGCCGAGGGTGGGGGCGAAGTCTTGTTCCTGTTCGCGGCGGGTCAAACCGACGCGGATGGGGATGGGGCCAACGTCGATTGAGTTACTTGCAGAGATCGAACTGAAGAGTTTGATCCTGGCTCAGATTGAACGCTGGCGGCATGCTTTACACATGCAAGTCGAGCGGCAGCGCGGGGGCAACCCTGGCGGCGAGCGGCGAACGGGTGAGTAATGCATCGGAACGTGTCCCGTAGTGGGGGATAACCCGGCGAAAGCCGGACTAATACCGCATATGCTCTACGGAGGAAAGTGGGGGACCCGCAAGGGCCTCACGCTATGGGAGCGGCCGATGTCCGATTAGCTTGTTGGTGAGGTAACGGCTTACCAAGGCGACGATCGGTAGCTGGTCTGAGAGGATGATCAGCCACACTGGGACTGAGACACGGCCCAGACTCCTACGGGAGGCAGCAGTGGGGAATTTTGGACAATGGGGGCAACCCTGATCCAGCCATGCCGCGTGAGTGAAGAAGGCCTT